>JACKCN010000001.1:645000-945000 GCA_020634015.1 Candidatus Delongbacteria bacterium
TCGCCCGAAAAGGAAATGGCGCGCACCCTGGCCCACCAGCTGGGCAGCCGCAATCTGCTGCAGTACGTGCAGCTGGATGCGGAGTACTCCGTGATCGAACTGCCACCTCCTGCCGCCTGGCTGGGCAAGAGCATGGGCGAGATCCAGGTCCGGCGCAGCTGGTCCGTGCAGGTGCTGCTGATCCATCATCACACGGATCCCGGCAAGACCATCATTCCCGACGGCGATCACCGCTTCACGACCGACGATCGCCTGGTGGTGATCGGGCGAGAACCCGCACTGAACCGACTGAAAGCCGCGACCTGATTCGGTCAGACATCCGGCGCCCACACCGGCACACACATCGTGCCGACACAATCCAGGACTCCCCATGACAAGCCCGTCTCCGGAATCTCTGCGCACACCCGCACTGAAGGCCATCGAGATCAAGGCCAATTCCTCGGCCGTGATGCTCAAGCAACTGCCCGCCACCGCGATCTGCGGCAACGACATCAGCTCCTCCTGCCTGTATGTGTCGGCCCTCTCGATCATCTATGCCGGCAAGTATGCCTGGGTGGCGCTGCTGATGGTGGCGGCCGTGCTCTTCCTCTTCCGGAAGATCTATGGTGAAGTGGTGGGGGCACTGCCGCTGAACGGAGGCGCCTACAACGCCCTGCTGAACACCACCAGCAAATCCATCGCCTCGGTGGCCGCCGCGCTGACCCTGTTGTCCTACATGGCCACGGCCGTGATCTCGGCCAGCGAAGCGATGCATTACGTGCATACGCTCTGGCATGGCCTGCCGGTTGTCCCGGCCACCATGGTGCTGCTGGCTCTCTTCATGGTGCTCACGATCATCGGCATCGGCGAATCCTCGCGCGTGGCGGTGGGAATCTTCATCACGCATCTCGTGGCGTTGGTGGTGCTGGTGGGCGCGGTGGCCGTGTACATCTCACAGCACGGATTGTCGGTCCTTGAATACAATTACAGTCAGCCCGTCGAGGGAGGCCTGCTGATGGCGCTGTTCTTCGGCTTCTCGGCGGCCATGCTGGGCATCTCGGGTTTCGAGAGTTCGGCCAACTTCGTGGAAGAGCAGGCGCCGGGAGTCTTTCCCAAGACCCTGCGCAACATGTGGATCGTGGTCAGTGTCTTCAATCCGCTGATCGCCTTCGCCGCGCTGGCCATCGTGCCGATTCCCGAGGTGGCCGTGAACCAGGAAGCCCTGCTGGCTCACATGGGCGGCATTTCGGGCGGCCCCTGGCTGGCCTGGTTCATTTCCATCGACGCGGCACTGGTGCTCAGCGGGGCCGTGCTCACGTCCTTCGTGGGCGTGGGTGGTCTGGTGCAGCGCATGGCTCTGGACCGGATCCTGCCCCAGTTTCTGCTCAAGCTCAACCAGCGCAAGTCGGCCTACCGGATCATGATCGTCTTCTTCCTGCTCTGCGTCTCGATTCTGCTGATCACCCAGGGCCAGCTGGGCGCGCTGGCCGGCGTATACACCATTTCCTTCCTCTCGGTGATGATCCTCTTCGGTCTGGGCAATGTGCTGCTCAAGGTGAAGCGTTCGCGCCTGCCCCGTCCGGAGCGCGCCGGGTGGCTGGCCCTGTTCGTGGCCGTGGGCGCGGTCTTCGCGGCCCTGATCGGCAATGCCACCCTCAACCCCGTGTATCTGGGCGTTTTCTTCGAGTACTTCATTCCCACCATCGGCATCGTGGCCGTGATGCTCTGGCGCACCCTGATCCTGCGGGTGCTGCTGCACATGCTCAAGAGCGTGTCGGACCGCATCCAGGCTCTGGTCTCGCTGGGCAACCGCACCCTGGTGAACCTGCTGGACGAGATCAACAACCAGGAATTCGTCTTCTTCACCAAACACGATGATGTCGAGATTCTCAACCAGGTGATGATCTACGTGACGCGCAACGAGCAGACCCGCAACCTGCGCATCGTGACCGTGCTGCCCAAGGGGGAATCCATTGATCCGGCCATCGAACGGGATGTGGAAGTGCTGGACCGCGCCTACCCGGGCATCAAGATCAACTTCATCAAGCTGGAAGGCCACTTCGGTCCCGAGCTGATCGAGCGCCTGTCCACCGAATGGAAGATCCCCCAGAACTTCATGTTCATCGGCTCACCCGGAGATCACTTTCCCTACAAGCTGGCCGACCTGGGCGGTGTGCGCCTGATCATCTGACGTCGCCCCTTTCAACGACAGCCCGAGAAAGGAACGCCCCGCCAGCTGGCGGGGCGTTCACATTCATGCATGGATCCGTACCATCACTGGTCATCGCCCCCGCTCGTGTCACCCACGATGCCCATGGATGGCCGCGCTTGCGACCTCAGGTCCTGCGCGGAGATCCGCGGCGCCATGGGATCCTCGGACACGATGAAGCCATCGGTATCCACCGCCACGAAACGCTCGAAGATCATCGGCTGCCCTGGAGTATGCGGGGTGGATGGCGTCGGGCTGGCAGGATAGGAACTGTAGTAGTTCCAGCCTGACGGGAACGGCGCATAGGCATCCAGACTCCAGTAGAAGTCGTAGTGATCCACAGCCAGCGGCTCTCCAAAGGTGTCCATCGTGACCGGAGTCCACTCATAGTGGAAATAGAGGGGACCGACGCCGGACCAGACCCCGTCGGGCACGATGCGCAGGTCGCTGATCGGTGCCGGTCGTGGGGGACGATGGAAGAACTCGATGGTGATGCCATTGGCCAATTGACTGCCGGCATCATCATAGTTGGCGGCCAGACCCTGAGTGCCTCCCAGTTTCTGCACGCCCACAGTGGCACTGGCCACACCATAGGTTCCGGTGGTGTTGATGTCTTCGTAATTGAAATAGATCTCGCCATTCGAGTACAGCATGAGCTGGAAGGTGTACAGTTCCGAGGCCGCACCGATGTGCGGGATCTGGTGCCACTGGAAGATCACTCGACCGTTGGCGCTGTCATCCAGATAGTACACGGCGCCCCCATCGGGCGGGAAGAGGTCATCCCAGAAGGGAGCGATGAAGTTTTCAAGATACCCGGTGTAGGGAATGGGTGCGTTGCCGAAGTAGCCCCCCGCCGAGGTCGTGAAGGACACCCAGCCATTGGACGACACATAGGCCGTGGACCAGCTGTCGCCGAAGAATGGGAAGGCGAAGGGCAGTGCCTGGGCCACTGTCTGATCATCCGCGGTGATTCCCAGATTCGTGCCGGTGGTCGAAATGTCCTCCCAGAGGTACTCGGGACCTGTGGGATCCAGAGAGTTCACCCAGGCGTAGCCATCGGTGGGTCCGCCACGCGTCGGCCTGGGCTGGGGCGGGAAAAAGCGAATGCTCGTGTTGTCGGCGATGGTGGCCCCCAGGCCATCGTAGGCGACGGGCAGTCCGCTGCTGCCGTCCACATTCTCCAGACCAACGGTCGCCTTGCCCAGGAACTGTTCGGACACATCCATGTAATTCACCTGGATGTTCCCGTCGTCATAGAGCATGACCTGGAAGGTGTAGGGATTGTTGTATCCGGAATTGTACCCGGAAATGTGGGGGATGGCATTCCACTGGAAGATGACACGGTGATAGTACGCTTCTTCATAGTAGGTCACGGTGCCGCCCTGGGGCAGCAACAGGTCGGTCCAGAGGGGGAAAATGGCGTTGTCCGGGATACCGGGCGTCGGAATGGGGGTATTGGAGTATTCGGTGCCAGTCAGGTTGAACGAGAGCCAGCCATTGGAACACACACGCACCGTGTTGTAGCTGGTGCCGTAGAAGGGGAAGTCAAAGGGCAGCGCCTGGTCCACGCTCTGGTCATCGCCCGTCAGGCCCAGATTGGTGGCCCAGTAAATGTCGGTGCTGCTGAAGGGAGGTCCGTTCACCGCATTGGAATTGGCCCAGGTGTAGCCGAAGGCATCGGGTCCGCCGCTGGTGGGGCGAGGATGGTTGAAGCGCAGCACCATGCCATCGCCCAGCGCACTGCCCGCACCATAGTATCGGACGGACAGGCCCTGTGTGCCATCCGCATTCTCGATGCCCACGCCGGCGTTGGCGAGATCGTCGTCCTGCAGATCGAGGTACTGCACCACGATGTCGCCACCGCGCTCGAGGGCAACCTGGAAGGTGTTCGAACCCGTGCTGAAGAAAGCCGGCACGCCGGTGAACTGGACGATGAAGCGCCCCGTGTAGGTGTCATTCCAATAGTGAATCGTGCCACCCTGAGATGGGTTCAGATCATCCCAGAACGGAGCGATCAGGTTATTGGGACTGACGGCATACGGAAACTGCTGCGGTGCCAGACTGCCAAGCAAAGTGGGATCGAATCCGATCGTTCCGTTGGAACCGATGTACAGCTCGGTATAGGTGTTGCCATAGAAGCGGAAATCGAAACCGATGGGGATGGGTGTCGTGGTGTATGAATCATCGCTGAGTGTCACGGCGGTTCCAATGGTGGTCAGATCGATCCACTCCATGTCAGGGCCGTCCGCATCGTTCGAATTGATCCAGGTGTAGCCGAAGGCATCGGGGCCGCCGCGGGTGGGCGGAGCCGCTGTGCCGCAGGCCTCGAAGGAAACGGTCAAGTCGTACTGGCCGGAGTAGGTCGAGAACCCATCGACCACCACGAAGTAGGTCCCGGGATCCAGACAGCAGGTCAGACTGGACAGCAGACCATTGGCCCCGCCGCTGCAGTTGTCATCGTTGCCCGTGACCAGATCCAGATCGGGAGTGAACACGCCGATGCGCGTGTCGTAGTAGAAGGCTCCTCCGCAGGTGGCCACGGTCACTTCCCGTGCCGTCGTGAGGGTGAAGGTGTACCAGGCGTCGTTGGCGTCGAAGTAGGATGTCTGAAAGCACGGGCCGCTCGTGTAGGGCACGTTCTGGATGTAGTTGGAGAGGACGGCCGTATTGCCGCTGTCACTGTAGCTGCTTCCCGGCGAGGTGTCGAAGATCGGCGTGGCGGACCCCGGACTGCCTCCCGCCTGACGGATGGTCTCGTCGTAGGGATTGACGGTCAGACTGGCATTGAACTGCAGGGCCAGTGCCTCGGGAATCGCTTCCCCGGCGGCCTTGAACAGTTGATACGCTTCCAGGGGTTGCATTGTGCGCCAGTTCTCCAGGCGCTCCTGTTTGGAGGGTGCTGGCACCGCATTCAGCGGGTGCTGGGCGGGGCCGGCTGCCGGGACGATGGGAAGCCCCGAGCGTTTGGCCTGCTCGATCTGCTGCTTCATGGCTTGATGGGAAGGATCGACGACGGGTTTGACCCAGATGGGTGTCGTGTCCTTGAGTGCGAGATCCGGTGCGGGTTTCTCCGGCATGTCGCTGGCCGCTGCCACTGCGCCCAGAGCAAGGACGACACTGAGAGAGATGCTGTGTTTCATCGTGTTCCTTTCGGGGAATTGACTCTCGTTCACAACACAGTGCTGTAGAGTGGTCGATGGAAATGAGAGAGAGATTCAACCATGGCCAGGTTCCAAGTCCCTGTCGACAGTGAATGAATCAGATTTGTACAGCGTGGCGGGGGGCCGAAGTCGAGCTGTTCGCTCGGTGGATCACATCCTCAGCAACTTGTCGAAGCTGGAACCAGACATGGGAGGATTGCCGAGGATGTCGCTCAGGGAGGCAAGAATTGTGCCCACGCGCAGTCGAAGCTGCGGAATGCTGGATGACATGGACGGGTTGTGGTAGCGAACTGTTCAGTCCTGCCGGAATTGCGACAGGAGTGATTCTGCTGTGTGCTTGGTCCCCGCGGGTGGTCGGCTCGGTTCGGGCGAGAACACTGTTCAATATGAGTGAGCATGGTTTTCTGGCCGATCCCAGCCCGCCCTGCGTCAGGGGCTTCCAAGGATCATGGGCCTGCTGCCATGGAGAGTGGCACCGGCAGTCACGACGCGCCAGCTGCGGTGAAACTGGCGAGGTCCATGCGGTGTTGCCTCGGGAAGCCACCGCTGGCGGCGTGTGCGAACGGGCTGCGCGCCGCCGGGCCCGCGGAAGATCTGGTGCCGCGGATCAGCCCCAGGCCAGGATGTCTGACCGGGCATGAGTACTTCCGTGGCCAGCGTCTCTTCAGATGCCGTCAGGAATTCCGGGGTGCGATCGATGGCGTTTCGTCACTGCTCGCGCCTGCCCGATCGATCCGTGGGGATCAGGATCGATCCCGAAGAAAACGGCTCTGACCACGGTTCAGGGAGAGCTCAGGCCGGCGGCAGGACATGCTGCAGCACGGCCAGTACATGGCAGAGGCTGCCTGCCAGCACACAGAGATGCCAGACCGGGTGCGCCCAGGGACGACGTCTGGCCAGATAGAATCCGACGCCGCCCGTATACGCCACCCCACCCATGAACAACAACCAGAGTCCACCCGTGGGAAGACTTTGCCACAGGGGCCCCGCGGCCACCAGCACGACCCAGCCCATCAACACATACAGCACCACGCCCGCCCGGTGCCGGTAGCGCCAGCTGCTCAGCTCCAGTGCGAAGCCGGCAGCGGCCAGACCCCAGACCGTACCGAAGAGCGACCAGCCCCAGGAACCCCGCAGGGTCAGCAGGGTGAAGGGCGTGTATGTGCCCGCGATCAGCACCAGAATCGAGAGGTGATCCAGCACCTGGGCCACCCGGCGTGCCTTGCCCGCGGGCAGGCTGTGATACAGGGTGGAGCTGGAGTAAAGCAGCACAAGACTGCCACCGAAGATGGCGGCGGCCACGACCGCCCGGGTGCCAGTGGCCGCGAGCAACATGGCGACCATGGCCGCGATGGCCAGCAGCAGACCCAGACCGTGTGTCAGTGCGCTGGCCAGTTCGGAACGAGCGTTGAGGGCGTGTGTTGCCAATTGCTTCATCTGGGGCTACCTGTTGGTCTGACCAGACCGAGAGTATGGATATCCATGAGATTCAACAATACCGGACGCTTGGCGTCGTGGAGGGTCCGGCTCCGGGCTCGTGCCAATCGGGTGGAAAAGCTTCTAGTGGGCACTGCGAAACGATCTCGCCTGACGGATGAACTGGGCAAGCAGAACATCCCCGCAGGGACTGAGGAAGGATTCGGGATGGAACTGCAGCCCGTGCAGACCCAGCCTGTCATGGCGCAGGGCCATTGGCCAGCCCTCGCACCAGGCGTCGATCTGAAGCTCCGTGGGCAGGGAGTGGGGATCCAGGGCCAGGCTGTGGTAGCGCATGAACTCCAGCGGGGTCGGCTGTCCGGCAAACAGGCCGAGGCCGTTGTGTGCCACGGACCCGGTGTGGCCATGTACGGGGGCACCGGTCTGGACCAGACGGGCACCCAGATGTTCACCCAGCGCCTGGAAACCCAGACAGATGCCAAGGATCGGAATCCGTCCCGCGACCGTCTGGATCACGTCCAGGAGAAAACCGGCCCCGGCTGGTGTGCCGGGGCCCGGTGAGAGGACAAGCATGCTGGGGGCCAGCTCGAGCACACGCCGGCCGTTCACGTCATAGCCGGAGAGCACGCGGGGCTCTTCGACGAGTCGGGTCAACTGGTGCGCCAGATTCCAGGTGAAGGAATCCCGGTAATCCAGCAGCAGGATCACCGCGCGGCGGCGGCCGCCGCTTGCCGGGCGGGCAATTTGACCCGGCCCTTGGGCAACAGCGCGTGGGAGATCACCTCGCTCATGTGACTCACGGGAATGAAGGTCAGCTTGCGTGTGATTTCCTTGTGCATCTCTTCCAGGTCGCGCAGGTTGGCCTGGGGAATCAGCACCGTCGTGACTCCGGCGCGGATGGCCGCCATGGCCTTTTCCTTGAGACCGCCGATGGCCAGCACTTCGCCCCGCAGGGTCAGCTCACCGGTCATGGCCAGATCGTTGCGCACCCGACGCCCGCTGGCCGCGGAACACAGGGCCGTGGCCATGGTGATGCCCGCCGAAGGGCCATCCTTGGGAATCGCTCCCTCGGGAATGTGGATGTGCACCGAGTTCTTCTCGAACCAGCCCGCCGGAATCCGGTATTCGGCACTGTTGGTGCGCAACCAGGTCAGCGCGGCCATCGCGCTTTCCTTCATCACGTCGCCCAGCTGACCGGTCAGGTTCAACTGACCGCCCTTGCCGCCGTGCACGCCCACTTCAATGGTGAGAATGTCGCCGCCGTAGGGCGTCCAGGCCAGACCCACCGCGCTGCCCAGCATGGGCATGGCTGGCACGTGCTTTTCCTGGATGTCGGCCACGCCCAGCCATTTGGCGACGGTCTTGTCCGTGAGACGGGCACCGGTCTTGTGTTCGCCGCTGACTTTCTTGCGGGCCACCTTGCGGCAGAGCTGGGCCAGCTTGCGCTCGAGGTTGCGGACCCCGGCTTCCATGGTGTACTGTGTCACGATGGTGTCCAGGGCGCTCTCGCTGACTTCCAGATCGTTCTCGCTGAGTCCGTGGGCCTTGAGGTTGCGGGGAATCAGGAACTGCCGGGCGATCTTCTTCTTCTCATGCAGCAGGTATCCGGGCAGGTGGATCACTTCCATGCGGTCGTACAGTGCGTAGGGAATGTTCTCGGCCACATTGGCCGTGGTGATGAACATCACCTCGGAGAGATCGAAGTCCAGATCGAGGTAGTGATCACGGAAGGTGTTGTTCTGCTGCGGGTCCAGCACTTCCAGCAGGGCACTGGCCGGATCGCCGCGGAAATCCATCGCCATCTTGTCGATCTCGTCCAGCAGGATCACGGGATTGCGCGAGCCGGCGCGCTTCATGCACTGCAGCATGCGCCCGGGCATGGCACCGATGTAGGTGCGCCGGTGACCGCGGATCTCGGCCTCGTCGCGCACACCCCCCAGACTGAAGCGCACGAACTCGCGCTTGAGGGCCCGTGCGATGCTGCGGCCCAGACTGGTCTTGCCCACACCGGGAGGGCCCACCAGGCAGATGATCTGGCCACGCAGCTTGCGCACCAGCTTGAGCACGGCCAGATGCTCGAGAATGCGTTCCTTGGCTTTCTCGAGACCGTAGTGGTCCTCGTCGAGAATCACTTCCGCGTTCTGGATGTTCAGGTTGTCGCGCGTGCGCTTGTGCCAGGGCAGGCTGAAGACCCAGTCGAGATAGTTGCGGATCACGGTGGACTCGGGCGACATGCCGGGGGTCATCCGCAGTTTCTCCAGTTCCTCCTCGACCTTCTGCACCACTTCCGTGGGATAACTGTGCTCGTCCAGCTTGAGGCGGTACTTGGCGTAGTCGCCGCTCTCGTCCTCGAATTCCTCACCCAGCTCCTTCTGGATCACGCGGATCTGTTCCTGCAGGTAGAAGTTGCGCTGGGTCTTGGTGATGCGGTCGCGCACCTGGTTCTCGATGTTGCGCTCCAGCTCGAGGATCTCGTTCTCGCCCTCGAGCAGCTGGGTCAGCGCCTCGAACTGGTCCTCGATGCTCTCGGCCTCGAGGATCGGCTGCTTCTGCTCCACCCCCTGGATGATGTGTGCCGCGATGAAGTCCACCAGCACGCTGGGGCGGTTGACCTGCTCGATGTTGCTGAGAATCTCGTCGGGCAGATTGGGGCTGAGAGTCACATACTTGCGGAAGAGGTTGATCGCCACCCGCGCGGTCGCTTCCACCTGGGGAGTGACCTGCACTTCGGGCTCGATCACCTTGATGTCGACCAGCTTCATGCTTTTCTGGCTGCGGATCTTGGTGATGCGCGCGCGGGCCACACCCTCGACGAGCACCTTGATCACGTTGTTGGGCAGCTTGAGAATCTGCAGGATCTTGGCCACGGTGCCGTGGGAGTACAGGTCCTTGCGATCGGGCTCTTCCTCGGAAGGATTGCGCTGGGCCACGACGAAGACCATCTTCTCGCCGACCATCGCTTCTTCCACCGCCTTCATGGAACTTTCGCGCCCGATCAGCAGCGGAAAGATCATGTAGGGATAGATCACCACATCGCGCAGCGGAATCAGCGGCAAGCGCGAAGGGATCTCGATTTCCACGTCCTGGCCCAGGTTCATGCCTTGCCCCGGATTTATCTCCGTGAATCACGGAATCGGTTCATGCCGGCCTGTCACACACCGGCGGTATCGGACGCCCGGAGGGACCGGGCGGGCGGTCAATATACACTCTTGGAATCAGGGGGTGGCCCTGGCTCAGATCTGGGTCCAGCTTTCCACTGCGGCGGCCAGAGCATCCCGGTCGGGAATGCCCGCGCGCCCGCCCAGTGCCCCGCAGGCCAGTCCCGCGGCCACCGTGGCCATTTTCAGGGCTGTTCGCCAGTCGCGCCCCTCCAGGATCGCCCAGGCCAGAATCCCATGAAAAACATCTCCGGCGCCTGTGCCGTCCACCACCCGGGAGCCCGGCCAGGCCGGAAACCAAGTGGCCTTTTCTCCTTGCTGGGCCTGCACCAGGCCACCCGCGCCCAGAGTGATCGCCACGGCCGCGGGTCCTTTGGCGCAGAGCGCCTGCACGGCGGCAAAAAGATCCAACTCGGGCAAGGCCGCCATCACCCAGGTTTTCGAGGCCACCAACAGGTCGCATTGGGCAAGCAATTCGGCGACGTCTCCGCGCTCGCTGCCCAGGTCCAGCAGCACGCGCGCGCCCACGGCCTTAGCCTTGCGTGCAGCGGGCAGGCAGACGGGATCCTTGCCATCCAGCAGCAGCAGATCGTCGGATCGCCAGTCCAGGGCGGGCAGGTCCGCTTCGTCCATTGGCTGCAGGTCGCCCCGGTCGAGCACCACGGTCCGTTTGCCACTGCCCTGTTCGATCCAGACGCTGGCCAGCGGACTGCGCGCCCCGGCCACCAGCCGGCAGGCCGAGGTGTCCACGCCCGCGGCCCCGAGGTCGGCCAGAATCGTCTTGCCGGGCGCGTCGTCACCAACCTGGCCCACGAACAGACAGGACTGCCCTTGGCGGGCTGCCGCCACCAGGGCCGTGGGCACGGGTCCGCCCCCGCATTCGACCCGATCGAGAGCCAGATGCTTGCTGTCAAGGGCCGGATATCGGGCCAGCAACATCAGCTGGTCCTGGACGCAATGGCCAATGCCGATGAGTCGCGCCATCCCTGTTCCTCCTCCATGCCCGGTACACCGGACAGGTCAGTCAAAATCCCCCGGGTCCACCAGCTGGAACCAGTGGCCGTCCGGATCGTGGAAAGTGGGACAATCCGGATGCCCATCCTCGCCCGCGAAAACCAGCCCCCGACGTTCCAGCAGCTCGCGCGTGGCGGGCAGATTGTCGGTGTACAGCACCAGAGCCTGACTGCAGGCTCCGTAACTGGGGTGCAGAGCGGGAGTTCCGGGGCGCAGCAGAAACTCCAGTCCGCCCAGGTCCACCCAGTACAGCCCGCCCTCCTGCTCGCTGATCAGCTCGGCACCCAGGATTCCCGTGAAGAATTCGAGGGTGCGCGCGGGATCCGTGCAGAACAGTTCGATGTGTCCGGGATGAAGTGTCATGCTCTGGTTCTCCGATTGCGCTCACTCAGCGGGCGGCCTGACCATGGTCAACGGGCACGACCGTGTGCGGACACCGGGGTCGTGGCCGAGTAGAACCGGCGTACCACGTCCAACAGGTCCTCGCTGCGATCGAAGCAGCGCAGGGGGCTGTCGTAGTACTCCTCCAGCACGCTGCGGTGCGAATACTCCATGAAGCGGTCATCGGCAAAGATGATGCAGCCCCGGTCACTGGGCGTCCGGATCACGCGCCCGGCGGCCTGGATCACTCGGCAGAGCCCGGGCAGGCGGTAGGCCCTGGCATACCCTTCCTCGCCCGTCGAGTCGTAGTACAGTCGGGCCAGCTCACGCTCGAAGGACAACTGGGGCAGTCCGGGACCCACGAGGATCGCGGCTTGCAGCATGTCGCCCGGGTAGTCCACCGCCTCGGCGAAAATGCCACCCATGACCGTCAGCAGCAAGCGCGGACGTCCTTCGGACAGGCGCTGGATGAAAGCCTGGCGCAGGCGCGGGTCCATTTCACCCTCGTGCACCAGCTGTGGGATTCCGGCAGGCAGGGCGGCCGAGAGGCTGCGCAGGTACTGGAACGATGGCAGAAAGACCGCGCAATTCCCGTTGACATGCTCGAAGACCTGCTGCACCAGATCGCGCAGACCGTCCAGCCCCTGCTCCCGGTCGCGGTAGCGCGTGCTGAGTCCGGCGTGCACCAACAGTTCCCGATGCGTCACGGGGAAAGGCGACGGGGCCTCCAGGCGCAGACAACGTGCGTCGCCCAGCAGTCCCAGTTCGCCCAGATGGTAGTCCCAGGGCTTGAGCGTGGCCGAGAACAGCACGGCGTTGCGCACGGCACCCAGGCACTCGCGCAGGTGGTCGCCGGCCCAGGAACAGTTGACTTCCAGCCCCGGATCGTCGGGGTCCAGCCGCAGCAGCTGGTGCATGGCCGGTGTATCACGGCGCACAAGTTCCAGGAAACGGCTCAGGTCAAAGTAGAACGAGACCAGCGGGTCGCGTGGCTCGATCAGTCCGTGCACCACCCGCAGCAGCAGGTAGCTGACGATCGCGCCCTCGTACTCGGAGTGGGCCGCCTGGATGCGCCCCACATCGATCACGGCGGCCATCGCATCCTCGTGGCGAAATCCCTCGGTGGCCATCGATTCCGAATCGTTCAGCAAGGCCAGCAGGGCCTCGAGTGCCGAACGCATGCGGGTGTGGCAGCCCTTGAGCGGCCCCCCGGAAAACAGATCGCCCGTATCACGGCTGTCCAGTACCAGCAGCAGCTGCCTGAGCTGGCTGGTGCGCAGCTCCATGCTGAAGTAACCGCGTGCGCGCGCCGGCAGATTGTGGGCCTCGTCCACCAGCAGGCTCAGCTTGCTCGGGTCGCCTTCCACGAACAGTCGCCGGATGCGGACCTGCGGGTCGAAGACATAGTTGAAGTCGCCGATCACCAGATCCCGGGTTTCGGTCAGCGCCAGAGCCAGCTCATGAGGACAGACCCTGTGCTGGCGGCCGGCGCGGTCCAGTTCGGCGGCCGCCACCACGGGCGTGTCTTCCAGGGACTTGAGTGCCGCGGGCAGGCGTTCGTCCATGCCGCGCAGAAAGGGGCAGTGATCCTCGTGGCAGAAGTAGACATCGTGGGGGCACAGGCTTTCGCGGCTGCTCATCGCCACACAACCCAACCGGGCTCCCTGTTCAAGCTGGGCCCGAAAGGCCGCCAGCGCCGCCTCGCGCCCGGTATTCTTGGCGGTACAATAGAACACGCGCCCCTCGCGCGCCAGAGCCTGGCGCAGAGCCGGAAAGAGCACGCTCACGGATTTGCCCAGACCGGTGGGGGCGTTCAGCACGGTCAGGCGGTCATCGGCCAGTCCCGCCTCGATCCGGTCGATCAGGTCCTGCTGACCGGGCCGCAACTCGCGAAAGGGAAATCGCAAGGCGGCCGCCTGGGCACGGCGGTCGCCACAGAGCAGGGCCAGTGCCTCCTGGCGCTTGAGATACAGGGCCAGCTCGGCTTCGATCCAGGCCAGAATCTCGCCGGCACTGCTTTCCAGCCGGATCACCCGTTCGCTCTCGTCCAGCAGATTCACCAGGCGCAGGCGGGCGTAGAACTTCTCGCCCTCACCGGCCATCCAGGAGTACAGCAGGGCCTGCATGCCGTGGCCGGGAAAGTCCTCGGCCCGATAGCGCCGGAACACACCGGGCTCGGCCAGCACGGTCTTGATTTCCTCGGCCAGTCCCATGGGATGCAGCATGTCGGCCCGTCCGCGCAGCAGCAGCTCGCGCTCGGCCAGCCGTCCGCGCCAGCTCAGCTCGACCTCGCAGCGCAGCCCCTCGTGCTCGCCCAGCAGACGGCGCTGCACCTGTTGGTGCAACTGCAGGCCCCGGGCCGCGCGGCCGGGAACCCAGACCCCGCCCTCGTTGCGCGTGGTCCGTCCGCTCAACCGCCCGCTGCACAGGTCGCCGACGGAGAGGGAAAGCAGGCCCGCCGTCTCACGCATCAGGTCTTCTGCTTCTGCTTCTTGGCGGCCGGGAAGAGGATGTTGTTCAGAATCAGGCGATAGCCGGGGGAGTTGCGATGCAGCGTGAGCTGGGTTTCGGGATCGCCCACCCGGTGGCGATAATCCTCCGGGTCGTGGCCGCCGTAGAAGGTGAAACTGCCCTTGCCGGCCACTCCGTGCAGATAGCGCACTTCGTTGCCGCCTTCGATCTCGCCCATCACGATCACGTTGTCCTTGACCCGGTCCTTGCGGAAGGCCGTGGTCTGACCCATGAAGCCGTGGATCACGGCGGTGTGGTTCTGGGTCAGCATGGTGGGCACGGGATCCCACTTGGCCGAGAATTCGAAGAGGCTGAACCAGTCCTGCTCCTCAGGAATGCTGCGCCCGTTCTGGGGCGAGGCATCGATGTCGGAGTACTCGTAGATCATCGGGTTGGTATCCACGATGAAGTCCTTGAATGCCAGGCACTGGCTGTAGTCCAGGCGCGCCTGGGCGTCGGCCGCGGGGGGATCCCCGTCGAAGACGCTGGCGCAGATATCCGTGTTCATCGCGGCCAGGGCGATATCATAGGAGTCGGTCGCGCTGCACATCGCGAAGAGAAAACCACCCGCCTCGATGAAATCACGAATGGTGAGCGACACCGCCAGCCGCATCCGTGATACCTTCTTGAAACCCAGTTCAGCGGCCAGGGCTTCCGTGGTGCGCTGCTGTTCGATGTACCAGGGCGCGGTGGCGTAGCTGCCGTAGAACTTTCCGTATTGACCGGTGAAGTCCTCGTGATGCAGGTGCAGCCAGTCGTAGTCCTTGAGGTCGCCGCGCAGGACTTCTCGATCATAGACCGTGTCGTATTCGATTTCGGCGTACTTCAGTGCCATGGTCACCGCATCGTCCCAGGGCTGGCTTTCCGGCGGAGTGTAGATCGCCACCTTGGGCGCCTTCTCCAGCAGGATCCGCTCCATGTTGCTGCTTTCGATCTGGGCATAGATCGTGGCCGTTTCCGCTCCGCCGATCTCGCTGTAGGTGACACCGCGCACGCGCAGTTCGCGCAACAGGCCCTCGAATCCATCACAGAGGAACGCGCCACCACGGTAGTTCAGCAACCATTCGACATTCACGCCCTGGCTCAGGGTCCAATAGGCCACACCGTAGGCTTTCAGGTGGTCACGCTGCGAGCTGTCCATGGGGATCAGAACCTTGGACTGCACGGAGGTGCCCAGCAGCAGGCAGATCAGCAGCAGCAGGCGACGCAGCAGTCGATCCGGGATCACGGAGTGTCCTTTCCGTTTCGAGCCGACGATTCCTGACCCGTGCGGGGACTCTGGCCCACATGCGCGAGTGCGGACGGTGACATGCGGCCAACGATCGCCGGAGCTTCGTGCACCAGCTCGTCATTTTCCAGGGCGGCAACCATGAAGAGGGCGAAATCCACCCGGCGTGTCCGATTGCTCCTGAGGATCGGGTCGCCCACGTGGTGACTCCAGACGGGCAACCCCTGGCTTTCCCCCTCTTCCAGATCGCTGCCACGCACGACCGTCCAGCGTGTCTGGCTGGCGAAGATCCGTCGGCAGGCCTCGACCTGGTCATTCAGGTCCACCAGGCGCAGCAGGCGCGCCATCCAGCCGAAGAACGCCACCAATCCCTTGAAGATCGGTGAATACACATCCTGACCATCCCGTGTGATGTGCCACCCACAGGAAAAGACCAGCCGAGCGCCGGGTTCGGCGTGTTCCAGCACCGCCCGGGCGGTCCCGGTGGAGTAGCCATGCACTCCCCAGGGCACCAGCACCACCAGCACTCCATCACACGCGCGCACCGCCCGCTGGATCACGCCGGCATCATCGGTGGCACCGGCAACGATCGTGATCTGGTCCTTCCAGGGGGCCAGTTTTTCCACACTCTGGGGTCGGCACACTCCAACGACCTCATGGCCACGATCGAGTGCATGCTGGATCATGTAGCGACCCAGTTTGCCCGATGCGCCCACAATGCAGACCTTCATCCAGCAACCCTTTCCGTGCCCGTCTTCATGGTACCGAGTTGGCGGATCTCGCGCCGGACCTGATCCTGCAGAATGCTCTCCGGCCAGTCTTCCAGCAGGGATTCCAGAATGCGCTGCCGCTCGGCAACCGGGGCGCCCGCGCGACAGAGCACTTCGTACTCCATCCAGGTCAGTCGGTCCAGCCGGATCGACTCCCCGTGTGCCAGCCGGTAACGGGCTTGTTCGGCACGTGCCGCCTCCACCGGGAGGAAACGGCTGGCCAGAGTGCAGGCCTGCCAGTCAAGCCATTCGCGTACCCCGCTGGATCCGCGGGGTTCCGGAGTCTTCAGGGTTTCCACGGCCTGCGCCACGTGCGTGAGCCATGCCTGCCGATCGGCGAGGGCTGCGCTCCGCACCAGCAACGAGTCGCTGCCGGCAAAGGCCAGCAGGTCCATCAGGTCAATCGCGTCGTTGAAGATCGGGTGCTGGCTTTCCTTCTGCAGAAATACGGTCAGGCCTTCGCGCGCCTGACTGAGCCGCCCGGACCACCAGGCAAGCTGGATCTGCAGAAACTCCAGCTCCACCAGAATGTCGGGCTGGTTGCGCGCGGCTTCCAGTCCCCGCACGCGCAGGGACTCGGCATCCGTGAACCGGCCTGTGCTTCCCAGCAGACGAATCTGGTACAGAATGGCGCGCAGTTCCCGGGGTCTGGTACTCAGCACCCGGTCCAGCCGTGCAATGGCCTCCTCCGCCCGATCCAGCCGCTGATGCAGCAGTCGGGCCGCAAGCAGTTGGGCTTCCAGAGCCTGGGGTCCCGGTTCCAGCGCCAGCGTGTCGTATTCGGCCAGCGCCTCCAGCGGGCGTTCGAGTCCTTCCAGGGCCAATCCACGATCCATGCGCAGTCCCGGGTCCGTGCGTGCGGTACCTTGACGTGTCTGGATTTCGTCCAGCAGCGACAAGCCCATGGCGAAGCTTCCGTCCCCGACCGCCGCGTGCGCCAGAGTCTGCAACAGCCCCTCATCCCCCTTGGGATCCAGTTTGCCAGCGAGCTGGTGCGCCTGCTGGTAGGCTTTCTGCTGGATGCAGACTTCAAAGACCTGGCGCGCCAGCTCTTCACGCCCGCGCGCCTGTTCCTTGAGGGCGCGTGTCACCATCAGAGCCACCAGGTCGGAGTCCGGGCCGGCTTTCTCTGCCAGACGCAACAGGCGATGTCCAACCGTGTTGCGCGCATTGGAATCGTACTCGGTGACCAGACTGTATTCGTCAAAGGCCTGTGCCCAGTGTTCCTGCTGCTCGAAGGCCTGTGCCATTTCCATGGCCCAGAGCCCGGGTTTCGAGCGGGCCTTGCGCTGGCGCTCCACATAGTCACCGGCTCGCTCGAACAGACGCTGATCCTGGAAACCGCGGAACACGATGCTGGCTTCCATTTCATCACGGGCGTTGCGCTCCATGGTCTTCCAGATGGCATCCGCTCTGTCGCTCTCGCCCATGCGATTCAGAGCACCCGCAATCCGGGAGGCCGTATTGAGACTCTGGAACCCGGTGAAATCCGCGGGCCAGCCGGGAATGGTCGCTTCCAGCAGTGCGATGCTCCGGTTGGCCTCGTCGTCCAGGCGCAATTGCACCTGCAGGTCCAGCAGGATCTGAAGATTGCTGGGTTGAGGATCCTGGGCAACCACCTGCCGCATCAGGTCAAGCGCGGATTGGTATTCGCCCATGCTCTGAAGCTGCATGGCCTGCTGGCGCAGCCGATCCCGGGCCGGACCCGCCACAATGGTCTGTGCCAGGGCAGTCCCGGCGCAAAGAGCCAACAGGATCAACACCAGGGCGGAATTGCGTTTGCCAGGGGACACGTGTGTAACTCCAGGTGATGGGGCTGCGCGGGGGCGAAACCCGGGCAAGGTCCTGTGGATCGGGTTCGGCATTCCCGCTGGGTCGGCCTCACCTGCCGGATCCGCCCGTGCAGGCACTCAATGAGGCGTAGGCTCCGCATACACGCAAGCGGCTTCCGGAAGCCGTACTCGGACATCCCTGTCAGACGGTGTTCCAGCCGCTTTCGATCCTGGCCCCCGCATGACCGGAATTGAACAAACTTCAAGAAAAGAGTTGGGGTTCCTTAGCCCACAAAGTGTTATTATTGCTGACCTTATTGGCATGGACGATTGTGGTACATGGTTTGCTGGTTACAAGGCCAATCCAGGAACAGGGATGAAGCCAAACGAGCTACACGAATATCAGACGGTCGCCGACGCATTGATCCGGTTGAACCGCGCAGCGAGCACTTTGTTGAAACATGGTGCGAACCCCGAAGCGATCAAGATGATCCTCACGGGAACTGCTCAGTTGTTTTCGGAACTGGAAGATCGCATGTCGCGCAGCCTGTCCCCAGAGGACCAGAAATCGGTCCAACTTCACTTTCCCACGGACAGTGAAGCGGGGTTCCACATCGGCGATTCCGGCGCGGAAAGCGAAGCCTGAATCCAGCCGCGCTGCGGCACTGCGCCTTCCTTGCTGACCACGCGCCCTTCCTTTCCCACCAGTCCTCCAGATTTCCCCCTGCCCGGAAAGTCCGGCTTCTGACATGTCAGCCATTGTGGCCATTGCGATAGGAGTAGCGCATCATCGCGTTGCAGCGCGCAATGGCCTGTCCCCCGAATTCTCCCCGGATCCGGTCGATGGCACGATCCACCGCACGCTCCCGCTCGGGAGCCACCTCGGACAGCAGATCGCCCTGGACCCACTGGCTGCGGCTCGCCTGGACCAGGCCGCTCACCGAGACCCCGATCAGTCGCAGGGACTCACCCTCATGCCAGTTGTTCTGCAATAGGTGCATCGCCCGATCGAAGATCACCCGATCCCGGTCGGTGGCCGCGGGCAATGCCGTCTGTCGGCTGCTGGTGACGAACCCCGAGCTGCGCAGGCGCAGGGTCACGACCTTGCCCAGCCATCCGCCCGCGCGCATGCGCCCGCCCACCTTCTCGCAGAGATGCAGCAGTTCGGAACTGATCGCAGGCAGGCTGTGCTGGTCGCGCCCGAAGGTGCGCTCCTGTCCCACGGACTTCTCTTCACGCCGGTAACCGAAGGGCTTGACCACCCGGCTGCCCACTCCCAGCGAGAGCTGCTTGAGATTGTGTCCCATGTGGGGACCGAAGCGGCGCACCAGCACCTCCTCGGGATAGGCGGCCAGCTCGCCCAGGGTGTGGATGCCAAGGCGATTGAGTGACGCCGTGGCCGCCTCGCCAATGCCGTGCATCTTCTGCACGGGCATGGGCGCGAGCACGGCAGGAGCCGCTTCGGAACTGAGCACATAGATGCCCGCCGGCTTGCGCATCTTGGAGGCCATCTTGGCCAGCAGGCGGTTGGAACCGATGCCGATCGAGCAACTCAGCCCCAGCTCGTCCCGCACGCTTTTCTGGATGGCCAGGGCGATGTCCACCGAGCGCCCCTGGACACGATGGCAGCGGCTCACATTCAGGAAGGCCTCGTCGATGCTCACCGGTTCCAGCTCGGGACTGAAGCGGCGCAGCAGGTCCATCACCTCCAGCGAGGCCGAACCGTATTTGCCGTGTGACCCGGACAGGAAAATGCCGTCGGGGCAGAGGCGCCAGGCTTCGGCCAGCGGCATGCCCGAGCGTACTCCAAAGGCACGGGCTTCGTAGGAACAGGTGGTGACGACTCCACGCGGACTCACACGCGCCTCGCCGGGGGCCAGACGGTCGACCACTCCTCCGATGATCAGGGCCTTGCCCCGCAATGCGGGATTGTCACGTTGTTCCACGGCCGCGAAGAATGCGTCCATGTCAATGTGGAGGATCGAGGGCTCTTCCTCCGGGTCCGGCTCCGGCAGGGCCGGGGCCGTGGCGTCCTGACCCGAGGGCAGGGTTTCGCCCTGCAGGTCACGAAAGCGCTCGTAGAGTTTCTCCGTCCAGCCATCGGGTGCGAAGGCCATGGCCGCCGTCCTTCCTCCTGGCCCGCTCAGCCCACCAGGCAGACGCGGGAGAGTTCCCAGCCCAGGGTATCCAGCGAGAAACAGAGTTCGTAGACATCGTCGCCTTCGGCGCACACGGAATAGTGCAGGCGGCGCTGGGTGCCCAGGTCGCTGACCCAGCCCCCGTTGACCTGGGACACGCGGTAGACGGAATTCTTCCAGCGAAAGCGCAGGGGACGCTGGCGTCCGTTCTGGAACAGGCTGATCACCTCGATGGGGTCGCCGATCTGTTCGTATCTCATCTTGCCTTCCATGCGCCCCCGCAAGCGGGGGCGGTCTCAATAACTGCGCATCAGCCCGATGACCTTGCCCGCGATCCGGAACTCGGGGGAACGGCGATCCACCAGGATCGGCTCGTAGCGCTCGTTGGCCGGTTGCAGGCGCACGCGCTCCCCTTCCGGGAAATAGAACTTGACCGTGGCCTCCTCGTCGAGGATGGCCACCACCATGTCGCCCGTCATGGCGCTCTCCTGGGAACGGGCGATGACCAGGTCCCCGTCGAGAATGCCCGCCCCGATCATGCTGTCGCCGCGCACGTGCAGGGCAAAACTGTCGCGGTGATCGATCAGCTCGGAGTCGACCTGGACATAGCGCTCGAGGTTGCCCGTGGCCAGAATCGGTTCGCCGGCGGCCACGCGCCCCAGCAGGGGAATGGCATGGCTGTCCGAGCCTTCGGTGAGCGCCATGGCCTCCATGGTCAGTTCCAGGCTGCGCGCCTTGTTGGCCCGGCGCTGCAGGTAACCCTTGCTCTCCAGGGCGTCCAGCAGGGCCTTGACCCCGTTGGTGGAGCGGATGTCGAAATGCTCGCCCAGTTCGCGGTAGCTGGGAGGCGCGCCCCGGCTCTCGAGCTGCTCGCGCAGGTAGCGCAGCACATCCTCCTGGCGGCTGGTGAGATTGCGGTTGAAACTGCTCATCCGGGTCCTCCTGGCAGGTGGCGTCCGCGTCCCGGTTGAAGCTGAAATCCCGGGGGCGTCATTTTTTGTTCAGTATTTTATGAACACTTGTTCAGTGCTGCAAGGAAAAAGTCGCGCCCGGATGGCCGCCGCTTCCCGCGGGCATCCGCGGGAAGCGGCGGAGGGAAGTTTTTCCTCGCGCCCAGCGCCGGCAATGGCGATTTTTCCACCCCACAGCAACACAGGAGAGACATGCCATGAACGCCCTGGACAAGGCTCTGGCCACCCAACTGGCCAACATCGAGACCCGCAGCGGCAGGACGCTGTCCCAGCTTCACCAACTGATCCAGCGCAGCGGGCTGGAAAAACACGGCCAGATCCGCGACATGCTGAAAGGCGAGCTGGGGCTGGGCCATGGCGACGCCAATACTCTGGCCCACATGGCGCTCAACAGCCCGGAACGGCTGGTGTCGGTCTCCGCGGCCAGCGCCCCTTCTGTGGAACAGGACCTGGAGGCGGTGCTGGACGGACTGTATTCGGGCCCGAAATCCGCCCTGCGCCCGTTGCACGAGGCGCTGATGCGGCAGATCAATCAATTCGGACCCTTTGAGATCGCGCCCAAAAAGACCTACATAAGTCTCCGTCGGGCCAAGCAGTTCGCCATGGTCGGCCCGGCCACCAGGACCCAGGTGGAAGTGGGACTGAATTGCCGGACGCTCTCCGGCGGGGAACGGCTGAAGGTCCAGAAGCCGGGCGGCATGTGTTCGCACACGGTGCGACTGAGCGGCCCGGAGGACGTGGATGGGGAGCTGCTGGGCTGGATTCGCCAGGCCTTCGACACGGCCGGTTGATCCCGCGGCGGACGGTGGGTGGTGCAGGAACCGATGTTCCAGAAAGGAAGACCGGAATGAAAAAGGGGTGGATCATCCTGTTGGGTGTGGTCGCGTTCATCGTGATCGTGGTCATGATGCTGATGTCCAGCTACAACGGATTCGTCGCCAAGGACGAGGCCGTGACCAGCCAGTGGGGCAATGTGGAGACCGTGTACCAGCGCCGTGCGGACCTGATTCCCAACCTGGTGGAGACGGTCAAGGGCTATGCGGCCCACGAGCAGGAAACCCTGCAGGGCGTGGTCGAGGCGCGCGCCAAGGCCACCCAGATGCAGGCCCAGCTCACGCCCGAAACCCTCAATGATCCGGCGATGATGCAGAAGTTCCAGGCCGCCCAGGGGCAGCTCAGTTCCGCACTCGGTCGCCTGATGGTGATCGTGGAACAATACCCGGACCTGAAGGCCAACCAGAACTTCCTGGACCTGCAGGCCCAGCTCGAAGGCACCGAGAACCGCATCGCGGTGGAACGCCGACGCTACAATGAAATGGCCCAGGCCTACAACACGGCCATCCGGCGCTTCCCGGGTGCCATGATCGCCAGCCTGACCGGCTTCGAGAAGCATGCGTACTTCGAAGCGGCCGAAGGCTCGGAACAGGCCCCCGCGGTGAAGTTCTGAACGGAACGGGGGTCTTCGTGCGCACGATTCATGCACGCTGCCTGATGCTCCTGGGCCTGCTGCTGATGCTGGCAGGCCCGGGTCCGGCCGCGCTCCCCCGGGTGCCGGCCAAGCACTTTTCCGACCAGGTGGGCCTGGTCAGCCGGGCCCAGGCCGATCTGCTGGCCAATGAGCTCTACGAGTTCGAACAGCGCACGAAGATCCAGTTCGTGATCGCCATTCTGCCCGAACTGGAGGGCGAGCTCGAGGACTTCGCCTCGAGCGTCTACGAGCACTGGGGCCTGGGCACCAAGGGCGACTACCGCGGGGTGCTCTTCCTGGTCTTCCCCGCCCAGGGCAAGTCCCGGCTGGAAGTGGGCTATGGTCTCGAGGAGGCCCTGCCCGACGTGATCGCCAACCGCATCCTCCAGGAAATGCAGGAGCTGCCCCGTGATCCGGCCATCGGCCGTTTCGCCCTGGTGATGCAGCGGGTGGCCCAGCGTGTGGCCCCCGACGATCCGCTGGCCCAGGGCCTGACCCAGGCGCCGCGTACGACATCCCGCAAGGGCAAGTCTTCCGGACTGCTGGGGCTGCTGATTCCCCTGATCATTCTCTACCTGATCTTCGGACGCAACCGCCGGGATGCGGGTCTGTTCGTGCTGGGCATGCTGATGAACTCGGGTGGCCGGGGCGGAGGCTTCGGTGGCGGAGGAGGATTCGGCGGCGGCGGGGGTGGCTTCTCTGGAGGCGGAGGTTTCTCGGGTGGCGGTGGTGCAAGCGGAGGGTGGTGAGCATGGGCCGACGTCTGACAGCGAGCGGCTTCCTCAGTCAGGAGGAGCAGGACCGGATCAAGGCCGCCATCGCGGCCACTGAAGCCGCCTGCAGCGCCGAAGTGCGGCTCTGTCTGGAAACCGCCCTGCCCAAGGAAACCCAGGACCCCGAACTGCGGGCACGGCAGGTTTTCGAGCAACTGGGCATGCACGCCACCGAGGCACACAACGGGGTGCTGTTCTATCTGGCGGTCAAATCCCGACGCTTTGCCGTGCTCGGTGACGAAGACCTGCACCGCCGCGTGGGCGAGGGGTTCTGGCAGGACGTGATCGCCGGCATGACCGGGCATTTCCGCGAGGACCGTTTTGGCGACGGCCTTTGCGCGGGCATTGCCCAGGTGGGAGAGCGGCTGGCCGAGTATTATCCCTACATGCCCGATGACCGCAACGAACTGAGCGACGAGATCGACTTCAAGGACTGAGCGCCGCTCCCCGGATCACATCCGGCCCGCGTAGGGCACCACCGGCACGGCCAGCGAATCCGCGGCACTCTCGAAGAGCGCGACGTTGCCCTCATTCTGAAAGAAGAAGATCCGGTTGGCGTGTTCGCGCCGTGGCGAGTCGGCACTGGGCTGGAAGCGTTCTTTCGTGACCGGATCGGTCAGCATGCCGGTATACTGCCAGGGAGCCACGAGGAACTTCTCGCGGTTCTCGTCGCTGGACAGGTAATAGGTTTCATAGTTCACGAAGACGCGGTGATCGACGTCCAGCAGGGCCTGCTTTTCCGGATCGACCACACACTCCACCGAGATGCCCAGATTGTTCAGCCAGATTTCGGGACCTTGCACGAAGGTCACTCCACAGGGCCTTCAGCAGAATCCCACCGGATGGTCGTTGACGTATGACGCGCCCATCTTGCGGTTCAGACGCACCTGGCGCACGGCGCAGCGGTCGTTGAGCGTGATCTTGCCGTCGGCGAAATAGCGCATGACCGAAAGGCTGTCCTCCGGGTGAAGCAGTTCACCCAGTGGCATCACGGGCATTGGCGCCATGTCGGCCATGGCGGACTCTTCGGAGCTTGGCTCCGCCCGGGGAGCGGGCGCCTCCGCCGCCCGGCACAGGGTTGCCAGCACGAGCAGGCCCAGACCGACGTTCCATGATCGACTCATTCATCACTCCTTGCCGTGATTCCGCTGTATTGTGTTGGGTCGCTGCGCATCGTTGGGAGAGATCGCGCCCAGATAGTGTGATCCTGACCGCGGATGCACAAGGAAATTCCGGATTGCCTGAAATTCTTTCGTGAGGATTCGCTGGCCAACCCGTCCATTCACGCGCGACGCTCAGGACTGAGGATGATCATGACTGCAACCAACCCCTTCGTGGCATTGACTGTCAGCGGTGTCGTCGCATCTCTCCCGAGCCTGCTGGTCCGGTGGCGGCCGGGCGAACCGGAACTCAACCGCTTGCGGGATCGGCCGCCCCACGACCGCGCATGGGCTCCGGAGTCCGGCTCATGAGCACGCTGAGTCTGGCACTGGCACTGGACTTTGCCGGCGTGGCGGTCTTTGCGGCCAGCGGGGCGCTCTCGGCGGGACGCCAGCGGCTGGACCTGCTTGGCGTCCTGGTGATTTCCGTGGTCACCAGCCTCGGGGGCGGCACCCTGCGTGACCTGCTGCTCGACCGTCACCCACTGTTCTGGATCACGGATACCCGCTATCTGCTGGTGAGTACCCTGGCCGCTCTGCTGACCCTGCTCTGGGTGCGTCGTTTTCCGGTACCCGAGCGTGCCCTGCTGTTGGCTGACGCTCTGGGTCTGGCCCTGTTCACCATCATGGGTGCGCGCATCGCCGCACGGGCCGGGCTGGGAGTTCCCATCAGCATGATGATGGGGGCGATCACCGGTGCGGCCGGTGGTGTGATCCGCGATGTGCTCTCGAATGATGTACCGCTGATCCTGCGGCGCGACCTCTACGCCACCGCCTCACTGGCGGGCGCGGGTGTGTATCTGGGTCTGCGCGAGGCATTGGCGGATCCGGCCCCCGCGATCTGGGCCGGCCTGGCGACCGTGGTGGCCCTGCGTCTGCTGGCGATTCACCGTGGTTGGCGCCTGCCCGTGTTCTACTGGAACGACCATCGATGACTGCGGAGGACTGATGACACAGATTCTGGCCAGAAGCTCGGTTCTCTGCCTGTGTGCCGCACTGGCCACAAGTGCCTTGCCACAGCCACAGGGAAGTCCGCTCAAGGATCCCGGCCCACTTGAAACCCTGCTGCTGCAGGGCTCGATTCCCGAGCTGCAGGCGGCCATGGACGAAGGACGGCTCACGGCCGAGGCACTGACCCGATTTTTCCTCGAGCGCATCAAAGACCACGACGGCCCGCTGCAGGCGGTGATCGCCACCAATCCCGAAGCCCTCGCCCAGGCCCGTCGGCTGGACCAGGAACGGAAGCTGGGCCAGTCGCGTGGCCCCCTGCACGGGATTCCCCTGCTGCTGAAGGACAACATCGAGATGCGCGAACTTCCCACCACGGCCGGTTCACTGGCGCTGGCGAACAACCTCAGCGGACGTGATGCGCCCGTGGTGGCCAATCTGCGCGCGGCAGGAGCGGTCCTGCTGGGCAAGACCAACCTCAGCGAGTGGGCCAACTTCCGCTCGGAGCGTTCCTCCTCGGGCTGGAGCGCCGTGGGTGGGCAGACCCGCAACCCCTGGGACACCGGGCGCAGCCCCTGCGGCAGCAGTTCGGGCTCGGGAGTGGCCGTGGCCGCCGGATTCTGTGTGGCCGCGCTGGGCACCGAGACCGATGGCTCCGTGATCTGCCCCTCGTCGGTCAATGGCATCACAGGACTCAAACCCAGCATCGGACTGTGCAGCCGTACGGGCATCGTGCCCATTTCGCACAGCCAGGACACCGCGGGACCGATGACACGCACACCCGGTGATGCCGCTCTGGTGCTTCAGGCGATGCGCGGCGAGGACGCCCGCGACCCGGTGACCGCGCGGGGCTCCGGCGTGCCGGCGATCTCCCATCCTTCCGGCGATCCCGCATTGCTCAGGGGCGCACGCATCGGTGTGCTGCGTTCGGCCACCGGGTATCACGAGGGTGTGGACTCGCTCTTCGATCAGGCTCTCGAGTGCCTGCGCGGTGCCGGTGCGATCCTGCTGGACGGTCTGGGTCTGGAAGAGCCGACCGGCTTCGGCGACGACAGCTACCATGTGCTGCTCTGCGAGTTCAAGCACGACCTCAACCAGTATCTGGGCGCGCTGCCCGACTCGCTGCCCGTGCACACTCTCGCCGGGCTGATCCAGTTCAATCTGGATCACACGCGGGACGAGATGCCGTGGTTCGGCCAGGAGATCTTCGTGAAGTCGCAGGCCACGGGCGGGCTGGAGGATCCGGGGTATCCCGGGGCCCTCGAGCGGGTCCGCAGCGCCACGCGCGAGCATGGGCTGGATTCGCTGCTGACCCAGTACTCGCTGGATGCCTTGCTGGCCCCCACCACGGGCCCCGCCTGGAGCATCGATCTGGTGACCGGCGACCACTTTCTGGGCGGGTTCTCAAGTTATCCTGCCATCGCGGGATACCCCCACCTGAGCCTGCCCATGGGACTTGTACACGGACTGCCCGTGGGCCTCTCGTTGAGCGCGGGAGAATTCGCTGACGCCCGCCTGCTGGAGTTGGGCGCCTCCCTGGAGGCACTGTTGAGGAAACAGCCATGAGTGTGACATCCACCGGATCGCCGGCGAGCGCGATCAGCTACCGCGTGAATCAGCCGATCACGCCCGAGGACTACATCGACTTGCTGCAGCGTTCGGGACTGGCCGAGCGGCGCCCCGTACACGACCGTGCCAACATCGCGGGCAGTCTGGCCGCGAGCAACCTGCTGGTGAGTGCCTGGCACGGTGATCTCCTCGTGGGTGTGTCCCGCTCGCTCACCGATTTTCACCAATCCTGTTATCTGGCCGATCTGGCCGTGGATCGCACGGGCCAGCGCTCGGGAATCGGGCTGGAACTGATCCGACTGACGCGCGAGCAGCTGGGGTCGATCTGCAAGTTGATCCTGCTGGCGGCTCCCGCGGCCGCTGAATACTACCCCCGCATCGGTTTTCGTCACGACGAGCGCTGCTGGATTCTGGAACGGCAGGATCCGCTGGGTGTGCCACGCACGCAGGACGACACACACGGAGGACCCACGCGGTGAACTGGATCCTGATTCTGGCGCTCTGCCTCTGCTCCAGTGTCACGGCGCGCCAACGGCAGATACCGGCTCCCACGAGACGGATCACGGACACCGGCACGCTCGAGCGGGTCGAGGCCTTTCCCTCCGATCACGTGCAGGCCCGTGCGATCGAGGTCTGGCTGCCTCCCGACAGTCTCTGGGACGGCCACCCGCTGCCCGTGCTCTACATGCACGACGGACAGAATCTATTCGAGGATTCACTCAGTTTCAGCGGTGTGGACTGGAATGTGGACAGCGTCCTGGTCGCCCTGTCGCGCCAGGGCTTCTGCTCGCTCGCGTTGCTGGTGGGCATTGCCAATACTCCGCTGCGGCGTCCCGAATACATGCCCGATGCGCTCTATGCGCAATTCACGCGCGCGGAGCGTCGTCAGTTTCGCCAGCAGTTCGGCGACAAGGCCCGCGGTGACGACTATCTGCGCTTCCTTGTCGAGGAGCTGAAGCCCTGGATCGATGCCAGCTACCCCACTCTGCCCGACCGCGATCACACGGTGCTGATGGGGTCCAGCCGGGGCGCATTGATCTCGCTGGCGGCCATGATCCAGTATCCGCAGGTCTTTGGCGCGGCGGCCTGCCTCTCGACTCATTGGCCGGGCGCCATGGCTCACGAAGAGGACTGGTTGCGCCAATGCCTGCCCGAGCCGGACGGACACCTGCTCTACGTCGATCACGGCGACCGGACCCTCGATGCGGACTACCCGCCCCTGCAGCGTGCGGTGAACCAGGTGCTGCGCGAAAAGGGCTGGCTCTCCGGCCGGGATTTCCTCTATCGCTCATTTCCTGGCCATGAGCATTCCGAAGCCGCTTGGCGTCTGCGGCTGGACGAGCCCCTGATGATGCTGCTGCCGCCCCTGGCGCTGACTCGGGATCCCTGGCGCGACGAGCCAACCCGGCCAGGCGCAACTCCGGAATGTCCCGCCCCCTGAGCATATTCCACCTTCTCGCAGACGCGGGGCGCAAACAACCAACAGACCGTTCCCACCAAACCAACAGGAGACTTGCACGATGAGCATCGCCGCATCCATGCTGCCCGAACTGGACAACGAACTGAAGAACACGCGCAAGGTGCTGGAACGCCTGCCCGACGAATCCTTCGGCTGGAAGCCCCACGCCCGCTCCATGTCCCTGCTGCACCTGTCCTCGCATGTGGTCAACATGCTCGCCTGGGGCACCATGACCGTGCAGACCGACTCCTTCGATGTGGCTCCCGTGGGTCAGGAACCGATGAAATCACCCGAGCATTCGGGCAGGGCCGCCGCGCTGGAAGCCTTCGACCGCAATGCCGCGGAGTTCCGCTCAGCCCTGGCCGCCGTGGAAGATGGCGAGATGATGCAGACCTGGTCACTGCTCGCCGGTGGCGAGGTCATCTTCGCCATGCCACGGGTGGCCGCGCTGCGCTCGATGATCCTGAACCATCTGATTCACCATCGGGCCCAGCTCACGGTCTACCTGCGCCTGCTGGACAAGCCGGTTCCCGCGCTGTATGGCCCCAGTGCGGACGAAAACTTCTGAGCATTGCCCCCGATTGACGAACGGCCCCCTACGCACAAGCCCGGGGGGCCGTTCTGCTTGATCGCCAGCAGATCCGGCGCGCATGCTCAGGGCCTGGATGTGCCGGCCTGGGGCAGATGTTCCAGAATCAACTGCCCCAGGCGGGCATAGTCTCCATCCAGATGGTGTCCTCCCGCAATGGAAATGACCGTGGCCAGGCCGTCGGGCAGGGACGAGCCGATGCAGTCCGGATCCTCGCTGCCGTAGAGACAGAGGATCGGCATGCCGGACAGGCTTCGCAATTCGGGCAGGACCTCCAGCAGGGGGCCGCTGGGTGAGGCCCCGAGGGCGTCCCACAGGTGGACTTCCAGCGAGGTCTCCGCGGAGGGAGCGATCAGCACCAGCTGGGCGACCCGCGCACGCAGGTCTTCGGGCAGACGGTTGATCATGAAAGGCAGGACATCGGCTCCGCGGGAAAACCCCACCAACAGGACAGACTGCCTGCCGGTACGGGCCAGTCCCCGGGCAATGATCCGGCCGAGGGTTCGGCCGGACTGCTCGACGGTCTTCGGCTGGCTGAAGTACTTGCGAGCATCCAGACCAATGACGGGCAGCCCCGCCGCGGACAGAGTCGCGGCCAGCTCCCGGTCGATGCTGGCCCAGCCTCCATCTCCACTGATCAGCACCACAAGAAGATCCGGCCCGGGGCCATCGGCCACAACCTCCACCAGCGGCAGGTCCGCCAACGCATCACCCGTGATCGCACGGGCGGCACACAGGGCTGAGGGCAGCAGACACTGCAGGCCCAGCAGCAGAGAACTGACCAGGGATTTCATACGGGGCCCTTTGCGGACAACAAGGAGCGGGAGCTGTCTGGAACCATCATCGACATGGCGAAACCTGCCGATGCCCCGACGGGTTCCTGAACCGAACCCACTGCCAGTGCCACTCCAGAAGAGGCAGCCGCGGATCCATTTCCGGGAAACGCCTGCGGCTTGGCCGGTTGCACAGGGTTCTGCATACTGCCGGCCTGCGGGATGGGCCCTTGCAGGGGCGAGTCACGCCACATTCCGGCATCAGCAAGCGCGGAGGCCATGATGAACGAATTCCGACTGGAACACGACAGCATGGGAGAGGTCCGGGTCCCCGCCGACGTGTACTGGGGTGCCCAGACCCAGCGCTCGATCGAGCATTTTCCCATCGGCCGCGAACGATTCCGCTGGCCGCGTTCCGTGATCCGGGCCTTCGCCCTGGTCAAGGGTGCCGCCGCGCGCGCCAATGCCGAACTGGGACAACTGGACAAAGAGCTTGCCAAGGCCATCTCCGGGGCGGCCGCGGAAGTGGAATCGGGGCGCTGGGACACACAGTTTCCACTGGTGGTGTTCCAGACCGGATCCGGCACCCAGAGCAACATGAACGCCAACGAAGTGCTGGCCAACCTGGCCAACGAACGCCTGGGTCACGCGCTGGGCAGCCCCGGGCCGGTCCATCCCAATGACCATGTCAATCGCGGCCAGAGTTCCAATGATGTCTTCCCCACCGTGATGCATGTGGCCGTGCTGGGGGAACTGCAGGAGCGTCTGCTTCCGGCTCTCACCGGCCTGAAGAAAACCTTCGGGGCACTGGCGACTGAGCATGCCCTGCTGGTCAAGACCGGGCGCACGCACCTTCAGGACGCCACCCCGATCACACTGGGCCAGGAGGTCGGGGCCTGGGCCGCCCAGCTGAGCCTGGCACTGGACGCCCTTGACAGCGCCCGGCCCGGCGTGCTGCAGCTGGCCCTGGGCGGCACCGCTGTGGGCACCGGGCTGAACGCACATCCCGGCTTTGCCGAGGCCGTGATCCAGGATCTGGCGCGGATCACGGGTCTGCCCTTGCGCCAGGCTCCCAATCTCTTTGCCGCCCTGGCCGGCCACGAGCCCCTGCTGCAGCTGAGCGCCGCTCTGCGCACCACGGCCGCGGCCCTGCTCAAGATCGCCAACGACATCCGCTGGCTGGCCAGCGGACCGCGCTGCGGCATCGGCGAGCTGCGTCTGCCCGAAAACGAACCGGGCTCTTCGATCATGCCCGGCAAGGTCAATCCCACCCAGTGCGAAGCGCTCTCGATGGTCTGCGTGCAGGTCTATGGCAACGACGCCGCCCTGGCCTTCGCCGCCAGCCAGGGGAATTTCCAGCTGAATGTCTACAAGCCCGTGATCCTGCACAATGTGCTGGAAAGCATCGGGCTGCTGGCCGACGCCTGCGCGGCCTTTGACACCCACTGTGCCCGGGGAATCGAACCGGACCGGGCGCGCATCGCCGACCTGCTGGAGCGCAACCTGATGCGAGTCACGGCACTGGCTCCCCGGATCGGCTACGAACGGGCCGCGGCACTGGCGCATTCGGCCAGCCTGCGCGGGCTGAGTCTGCTGGAGGTCGCCCTCGAGGACAGCAGCCTGGATCCGGACGAGCTGGCGCGCTGGCTCGATCCCGCGCGACAGGCCCTGCCCAACCGGAAGACGGACGACGATGACTCCCGCTGACTCACAGGCCCTGAATGACGTGCTGGCCTGGCACCGGCTCAGCAGCCACGCGCCCGGGCGATTCGCACCCGGACCGGGTGGCCTGGACTGGATCACCCAGCCCGATCCGTTCCAGCACTGGGTGGGCACCCAGCGCCTCACTCTGCCGCTGCGTCCTGTCCGTCCGGACGACACCCACCCGGAGCCATCGACGGACGCGCGCACACGGCTCGGCCAGTTGTTGCAGGACAGTCTGGGGCTTTCGGCGTGGAAGGAATTCGGCCAGTCCCGCTGGGCCCTGCGGATGAATCCCTCCAGTGGCAACCTGCATCCCACCGAAGCCACCCTGATCTGCCCCGCGATTCCCGGCCTGAGTGACACGCCCTTCGTGGCGCACTACGCTCCCCGCGATCACAGTCTGGAACTGCGGGCCCGTGTGCCTCTGGCGCTGTGGGAGGCTCTGGTCGGGGAACTGCCCCGGGAGTCTTTTCTGCTGGGTCTTTCCAGCATTGCCTGGCGCGAAGCCTGGAAGTACGGCGAACGTGCCTTCCGTTATGTGCACCTGGATCTGGGCCATGCCCTGGGCGCCCTGGCCTTCGCGGCCGCTCCCCTGGGGCTGAGCGCGCGCTCCTGCCCGGCGCTGTCACACGCCCAGCTTGAGACCCTGCTGGGGCTGGACTCGACGCGCGGCCCCTTTCACGAGATCCCGGACATTCTGGTGGTGCTGGCCCAGGCCGACTCGCTGCCCGATGGGGCTTCAGGCCTGTCACTGACGGTTCCCGAGGGTTGGAATGAGCTGCACTGGCAGGGAGAACCCGAGTCCCTGGGAGCCCTTCCCCGTGTCTGGCCCGGACTGCGACGCATGAGTGAGCTCTGCCGCTCGTCCGCGCCGATGACCGACCCGGACGAAGCGCCCTTGCCTCCGCTGTCCGACAGGTGGCCACGCCCGGGCCCGTCGCTGCGTGCCCTGATCCACGGTCGACGCAGTGCCGTGGCCATGGACGGTGAGACGGCGATGCCCCTTGAGGATTTCCAGCGGATTCTGCAGCGTTGCCTGCCGGGCGCCGGACATCTGCCCTGTGCCAGCCTGCCCCAGCGGCCCCGGGTGTCCCTGCTGATCTTCGTGCACCGTGTCACGGGACTGGAGTCGGGTCTGTATCTGCTGCTTCGGGATCCGGCTCACGAAGAACGGTTGCGGGCCGTCAGCGATCCGGGCCTGCTCTGGGCACCTTGCGGCGAATCGCTGGCCGAACTGCCGCTGCGACTTCTGCAACCGGGCGACTGGCGCTCGCGGGCGGCCGCGCTCAGTTGCGGGCAGGAGATCGCGGGCGAGGGCTGCATCAGTCTGGGCATGCTGGCCGAGTTTCGCCCAGGACTGGAACAGGTCGGCCCCGCCCTTTACCCGCGCCTCTACTGGGAATGCGGTCTGCTGGGCCAGGTGCTCTATCTGGAAGCCGAGGCGGCAGGACTGAGCGGCACGGGCATCGGTTGTTTCTTCGACGAGGCCGTGCACACGAGCATCGGGCTGAAGGACGACAGTTTCCGCAGCCTGTATCACTTCACCATTGGCGGCGCGGTTCGCGATACCCGACTGCGCACCCTGCCACCCTATGCCGATCGCGGCACAGACAGCGGAGATGACGCATGAACAGCTGGGACGAACGCTACTCCGCCAGCGAGTATGTTTACGGAACCGAACCCAATGGCTTTCTGGTGCAGGTGGCGGACCGACTCAGGCCCGGTGACCTGCTCTCGCTGGCCGAAGGCGAAGGGCGCAACGCCGTGTATCTGGCCGGACTGGGTCACCGCGTGAGTGCCGTGGATTCCTCGGCCGTGGGTCTGGCCAAGGCCCGTGAGCTGGCTGCGCGCAAGGGCGTGAGGCTTGAAACCACCTGTGGCGATCTGGCGGAGTACGATCCCGGTCAGGACCGCTGGGACAGCGTGGTGTCGATCTTCTGCCATCTGCCCGGGGCTGTGCGTGCCGACCTGTACCGGCGCGTGTGCTCGGGTCTGCGTTCAGGCGGGTTGCTGGTGATCGAGGCCTACACGCCCGCCCAGCTGGCCCATGGCACGGGCGGCCCGCGCGATGTGTCGCTGCTGGTGTCGCTCGAGACCCTGCGTACGGAGCTGGAGGGTCTGGAATTCCTGATCGCACGGGAAACGGAACGCACGGTCGTGGAAGGCACTCTGCATACGGGACTGGCCTCCGTGGTCCAGGTTCTGGCCCGCAAGCCCTGAGAGTTCCTGCTGACTCTTCCGCTCATCCGGAATCAGACCTCAGTCCGGGGATCACGCGGAGCCGCGGATCACCCAGACCTCCTCCCCATCCTCCATATCCTCGGTGCGCACCAGCCCCGCAAAGGCGGCCACCCGCTGGCTGGCGACGTGCGCGGGGTGCACGCAGGCGCGAACCTCGGGCACTCCCTGCTCCAGCAGCCAGGCGACCAGCGCCCGGGCCGCTTCCCCGGCAAAACCTTGCCCCTGCCATTCCGTTCCGATCACCCAGGCCACATGGGCATGGTCCTGACACACCGTGCTCTGGGAGTAGCCCAGCGGCTGGCCCCCGGTCTTGTGTTCGATCAGCCAGTTCAGCCAGATCTCCTGGCCGTCGGGAGAACGACGCTGTTCGCGAAACCTCAGCAGCTCAGTCAGCGCAGCTTCCGATTCGGGAGGATCGCCACCCGTGAACTCGTGCAGGCGCACGTCGGCCAGCAGGGGATACAGGATGCGGGCGTGCGTGCTGCGCAGGGGTCGCTGGAGCAGTCGCGCGCTCTCGAGCAGCGGGGCATGGTCGGCAGGAAGCTGGAACACGGCGATCTCCATCGGGTGGCGCCCGGCCGTGGGGAGGTGATCCGGACCTTGGGTTCGGCGCGGGAGTGGGCTCAGGACTGGCGCGAATTGGCCCATTCGTGGTACAGTTGGCGAATCAGGCCATCGGCCAGGCCGGCCTGCGGCACCTGCATCCAGGTCGAGCGGGCGGTCTGCATCACGAAAAGGTAAATCCTCAGGGCATGGGGCAGCACGTCGGCGCGGTCCGGGCGCAGCCCCAGCTGGCGAATGCGCTGGGAAACCGTCAATCCGCTGATGCGCTCCAGCTGGCGCTGGATGCGCAGTTGCGACAGGGAATGATCCGGTTTGAGCCCCACCAGCGAGACCAGCTTGTTGATGTTGCCGCCGCTGCCGATGGTGATCACGGGCCCCCGCGGCCGGTGTTCACGCAGCCACTGGGCCATTTCCTGCCAGACACCCGGGTCGGTGCGTTCGGTCAGCAGGCGCACGGTACCCACGGGAAAGGAGCGACTCTGGGCCGCTCGTCCGGGCACCAGCAAGGTCAGCTCGGTGCTGCCGCCCCCCACATCCGTATAGAGGTAGTTTCCCGCCCGGTCCAGGCCCGCCTGTCCCGCGTTGGCCAGCAGGATGTGCGCTTCCTCGCTGCCCGTGATCAGTTCCAGATCCAGCCCCGCATCCTCGCGGATCTGCCGGGCCAGCTCGTCGGCGTTGGCCAGACTGCGCAGCGCGGAGGTGGCACAGGCGCGCCAGCGCAGCGGCTGCCAGGCCTCCATCAGCAGGCGAAAGGCTTTCAGGCTGTTGACCAGACGTTCGGCCGTGGCGGCACTGAGCTGCCCACTGATGAACGCCTCGGTGCCCAGGCGCAGGGGCATCCGGAACAGCGAGACCTTGCGGAAACAGGGCTCGCCGTCTTCATCCAGCACCTGCATGAAGAGCAGGCGCAGGGCATTGGAGCCCACGTCGATGGCGGCGAAGCGATGACCGAATTCACCGGGTTGGGGAGCGGGCGAAGACTGGAATTCCAAGGGCCGTGTTTCCTCAGGCTGGATGCGTGCGCATCACCAGGTTGCGGATTTCCTCCTGGGCACGCAGGCCGGACTGATGGTCGCCATCACGATAGCTGTTCGGCTGCTCCGTATCCAGCAGGCGGGCCTTGCGACTGTCCATCCAGTAGATCTCCAGCAATTCCTGCAGGTAGGCCTGGATGCCCGGGTCCATGATCGGGACGGCGGTTTCCACCCGGCGCTCGAAGTTGCGCGGCAGAAAATCCCCACTGCCGATGTAGTAGCGCGGGCTGCCGCCGTTGTGAAAACTGTAGATGCGTGAATGCTCGAGGTAACGGTCCACCACGGCCATGGCCTGGATCTGGCGCCCCACCGTGTCCTTGCCGGCGCGCGCGCAGAACATGCCGCGCACGTTCAGGCGCACCCGCACGCCCGCTTCGGCGGCTTCGTAAAGCTGGTCGATCAGGGCATAATCGCCCAGGTTGTTCAGCTTCAGATGGATCTCGGCCCGGCGCCCGGCACGGGCCTCGCTGATCTCCTTGGCGATCAGCAGTCCCAGGGCCTCGCGCGTGTTCCAGGGGGAGGCCAGCAGATGGTGGAACTTGAGCTGCAGGTAGGGCTTGGTGAAGAACTCGAAGAGCTGGCTCACCTCGTGCACCAGCTCGGGGCGAGCGCTAAGCAGCATCATGTCCTCGAAGGCACCCGCCGTGTCCTCGTTGAAGTTTCCCGTGGCAATGCAGACATACCCGGCGGTCTTGCCGCGCTCCTCGCGCTCGATGTGCACCAGCTTGCTGTGCACCTTGAGCCCCGCCACCCCGAAGACCACATCGATGTCCTCGTCCTGCAGTTGCTGGGCCCAGTTCAGGTTGGCATTCTCGTCAAACCGGGCCTGGAGTTCCACCACCACCAGCACGCGTTTGCCGTTGCGTCTGGCCGTGATGAGCGCACGGATCACATCGGAATTCTGCGCCAGTCGGTACAATGTGATCCTTATCCGCTGCACCTTGGGGTCCAGCGCCGCCTCGCGCAGCAGCATCACGAACTGCTGGAAGGGGTTGTAGGGAAAGTGCAACAGCCGATCACGCTTGCGGATCGCGCTCAGCAGACTGCCATCCAGCGGCAGACCCGAATGGGTCACCGGGGCTTCGGCCGGATAGCGCAACGAACGGCTTCCCACCTGCGGAAAGCGGATCAGATCACTGCGGTTGTGGTAACGCCCACCGGGCAGCAGAGTATCTTCCTGTGTCACACCCATCTTGCGCATCAGTTGCTTGAGAAAGTCCCGGGGCAGGCTGCCGTCGTAGACGAAGCGCACGGGCAACCCTTCCTTGCGGCGCTTCAGGCCCTCGGCCATCTTGGCGCTGTAGCTGAGGGAGATATCGTCTTCCAGATCCAGTTCCGCATCGCGGGTCAGCTTGACCGTCCAGGCTTCGTAGACATCCTGCTTGAACAGGGCGAAGATCTCGGGCAGCATCAGGCGCACGATGTCGTCCACGAAGATCAAGGTGTCCTCGTCGTCCTGCCCCGGAATCACCACGAATCGCTGAAGATCCGGGGGCAGCTCGATCATCGCATAACGCTGCTTGCGCTTCTTTCGTGAATCGCTCATCCGCACGGCCAGGTAGATGCTGCGTTCCTGCAGCGAGGGCAGCGGCTCGCCCGGCTTGAAGAGCACGGGCGACAGTTCGGTCTGCACATTGGCCCTGAAGAAGCTCCGCACCCAGGCTTCCTGTTCGGGACTGAGCTGGGTTTCGTTGAGCAGATGGATCCGGTTGCGGTGCAGCTCCTGGATCACATCATCGTAGGTGGAGTTGTAGTCCGCATGCAACTGTGCCACGGTACGGGTCACGGCTTCCAGCACGCGATGCGGATCATGGCCGATGTAGCTGCGCGCCCGGTCGCCCAGTTGGCAGAGCCGGCGCAGGGTGGCCACCCGTACCCGGAAGAACTCGTCCAGGTTGGAAGAGTAGATGCCCAGGAAGCGGATCCGCTCGATCAGGGGCACGCTGGGATCGCTGGCCTCCTGGAGCACGCGCTGGTTGAACAACAGCCAGCTCAGTTCCTTGGGCAGATAACGTGGATTGTCGTCGCAGTAGGTGATCACGAAATGCTCGTCGCTGCTGAATGCCGTTGCGTCGGGACGGGCCCCAGTCTCGTTGCTCAGGATGAGATTTCTGCAAGCAAGCGCCCATGATACCAATCGGCCGCTCGATCTCATCGGCGGATCCCGCCCGGGACTTCTGTCTCCCAACCATCGTCTGTCTGTCGTGGTTCCGGGCCGATGGCGCCCTTGCCAGTCCAGGATCTTGTTTTCATGATACTTGCGTCAGATCCGGGTGAGACTCAGTGTCTCTTCCGGCGGGCAGGAGCAAGGAAATCCGGATGAGTGGCCTCTTTTGTTAAAATTTTGACATTTATCAATGCCGCACTGCCCGCCAGAAGAGACCATTCCCACGACGACGGAGATCCGGGTCCCCGGAGACCGCGCTTGACACAATCGTGAGGACCGTCCATGATGAAGACCAAGGCACGCATTCAGCACCTGGTGGAGACATACGGGTCCGGGCGGGAAAACCTGCTCCCCATCCTGCAGCACATCGTGCGGGAGGACCATTTCCTTCATAGCCAGGTCCTCGAGGCGCTCGCGCACGAGATGCAGATCTCCGCGGCGGACGTCTACGGGACCGCATCCTTCTACAGTTTCCTCGAAACGGAACCTCGAGGCAGGCACATCATCCGGGTGTGCAAGACCATCTCCTGCTACATGAAAGGCAAGGATGCCCTGGTGGCCGCCATCGAGGATCGCCTGAAGATCCGCATGGGCGAGACCACGCGCGACGGCCAGTTCAGCCTGCTGGCCGCCAACTGCATGGGCTGGTGCCACAAGGGGCCGGCGATGCTGATTGACGAGCAGGTGTACACCGAACTGACCCCAGAAGGCGCGGTGGCCATCATCGAGCAGTTCATGCAGGAGCGGAGGATACGGGCATGACCAAGGAAGAGAAACTGTCGGCCCTGCAGAACCGCCAGATCCACGTCAACATGATCTTCGAGAGCGTGGACTGCCGGGCGATTCTGGAACATGCCCTGCAACTGGGCAGCGGTCAGGTGATCACCCTGATCGAGGAAGCCGATCTGCGCGGCCGTGGCGGTGCCGGTTTTCCTACCGGCAGGAAGTGGGCCATGGCGGCACGCCAGCCCGGCGATCGCAAATTCGTGATCTGCAATGCGGACGAAGGCGAACCGGGAACCTTCAAGGATCGCCAGATCCTGGAAGACCAGCCGGACAAGGTGTACACGGGAATGGCCCTCTGCGGCATGGCCATCGGCGCCCGCGAAGGCATCCTCTACCTGAGAGGTGAGTACGCCTACCTGTTGCCCTCGCTGCGCAGCCGGGCCGCGCTGTTCAATGCCCTGCTGGAAGACCTGACGATTCCCTTCACGATCGATTTCCGGCTGGGCAGCGGAGCCTATGTCTGCGGCGAGGAGACCGCGCTGATCGAGTCGATGGAAGGCCGGCGCGGCGAACCGCGCAACAAGCCGCCCTTTCCTGTGGAACAGGGCTACCTGAACCTGCCCACAATCGTCAACAATGTGGAAACCCTTGTCTACTGCACCATGATCGTCAAGGACGGCCCACAGCGCTTCCATGATCTGGGCACCTCCCAGTCACACGGCGCCAAGGTCTTCTCCGTCTCCGGCGACGCCGACATCGAGGGGATCTACGAACTGGAGCTGGGCATGACCCTGCAGGAGTTCGTGGACATCTTCGGCGATGGTGACACCAAGGCCGTGCAGGTGGGCGGATCTTCGGGCCATTGCGTACCGCGCAAGCGCTTCGAGGAAACCGTGATCGGTTTCGAAGGCATGCCCACGGGCGGCTCGATGATGCTCTTCAACAGCACACGCTCGATGTACCACGTGCTGCACAATTACCTGGAGTTCTTCGAGGAGGAATCCTGCGGGCAATGCACGCCCTGCCGGATCGGCTGCCAGCAACTTCTGCGCGGCATCGAAGCCATCAAGCACCACGAACGGGGCCCGGAATACCTGGACGAACTGATCCGTCTGGCCCGCACCATGAACATCGCGGCCAAGTGCGGGCTGGGGCAATCGGTGGCCAACCCCTTCATCTCGATCGTGCAGAACTTCCGCGAGGAAATCCTTTTCTAGGACAAGACCATGACCCATCTCACGATGAACAACCTGCCCATGGACGTCGCAGAGGGCACGTCGATACTGGAAGCCGCCCGCGAGGCGGGAATCCACATTCCCACACTGTGTCACCACAAGGACCTTTGCGTGGCGGGCAACTGCCGGGTCTGTGTGGTGGAAGTGGAAGGCCAGCGCGCCCTGCAGGCCGCCTGCGCCCTGCCGGCAAGCGAAGGCATGAAGGTCTTCACCAATTCGGCGCGCGTGCGCTCGGCGCGCCAGATCGTGATCGAACTGCTGCTCTCCGAGCACCGCAGCGACTGCCTGAAATGCTACCGCAACGGAAACTGCGAGCTGCAGGACCTGGCCTACGAGTACCGGGTGGAAGAGCGCACATTTCTGGATCTGGCGACCCACGCGCACATCGATCGCAGTTCACTCTCGATCATCAAGGACGATTCCAAGTGCATCCGCTGCCAGCGCTGCGTGCGCACCTGCGACGAGTTGCAGAAAGTTTCGGCCCTGACCGTGGCCCACAAGGGCAAGCACATGAAGATCGAGACATTCTTCGCCAATCCGCTCTACGACGTGGTCTGCAGTACCTGCGGGCAATGCGTCAACCGTTGCCCGACCGGAGCGCTGGTGGAACACACCGTGGTCGATGATGTCTGGGCGGCCATCGAGAATCCCGAGCTGCACGTGATCGTGCAGACCGCTCCCGCGGTGCGGGTGTCCATTGGCGAGGAACTGGGCTACGACCCGGGGTCCCGTGTCACGGGCAAGATGGTCACGGCCCTGCGTCGCCTGGGTTTCGACAAGGTCTTTGACACCGACTTCGCCGCTGACCTGACGATCATCGAGGAAGGCAGCGAGCTGCTGCAGCGCCTGAAGAACGTGCTGGTCAACGGGCGCACGGACGTGGCTCTGCCCATGATCACCAGCTGCTCGCCGGGTTGGGTCAAGTTTCTCGAGCACCTCTTCCCCGACCGCCTGGATCACCTGAGCACCTGCAAGTCGCCGCAGCAGATGTTCGGCGCGCTGGCCAAGACCTGGTACGCCCGCAGGATGAAGATCGCGCCCGAGAAGATCGTGGTGGTCTCGATCATGCCCTGCACGGCCAAGAAGTACGAGGCCGCGCGGCCCGAGATGCGCGGCGAGACGGGACTGCCCGACGTGGACTATGTGCTCACCACGCGCGAACTGGGTCGGATGATCCGCCAGGCCGGACTGGACTTCCGCAAACTGGTGCCCGAGGACTACGATTCGATGATGGGCCACTCCACCGGAGCCGGCGTGATCTTCGGGTCGACGGGTGGCGTGATGGAAGCGGCCCTGCGCACGGTGCACGAATTGGTCACCGGCCGGGAAGTGCCCTTCGAACACCTGGACGTGCTGCCCGTGCGCGGCATGGAAGGTGTGCGCCAGGCGGTGATCCCCCTGCACGACTGCCTGCCCGCCTGGGAGTTCCTCAACGGTGTGGAACTGAAGGTGGCCGTGGCTCACGGACTGAACAACGCCTGGGAACTGATGCGGACGATCGAAGCGGGCAATTCGGGCCTGCACTTCGTGGAAGTGATGGCCTGCCCCGGAGGCTGCCTCGGCGGCGGCGGTCAGCCCATTCCCACCGACCTGGAGATCCGCAAGGAACGCATGAAAGCGATATTCGCCGAGGATTCGGCCATGACCCTGCGCAAGTCGCACAACAATCCTGATGTGATGCGACTCTACGAGGAATTCCTGCACGTGCCCCTGGGAGAATCCTCCCACAAGTTGCTGCACACCTCGTATACCAGGCGTTAGCCCGCCCGGCGATCGGACCGCGCGCGCCCCTGCTCCAGTTGGGGCGCGTTTCTTCTCGGGCAGAGCCCGAATGCATGATTCCGGCCGTTGTCACTCCTCGTGCGGCCGGACGGACCGCGCCCCCGGGGCTGGATCGCCCGGGGGCGTGCGTCTCCAGCGCACGGGCTGCAGAATCCGCACAACCGTTCTTCCCGATCAGGTCACAGGAAAACGCCCCCGACTTCTGGAATCGGGGGCGCTCTCGTGGGGAAACCCGGTATCAGGCAACGGAGCCGGTCACAGGAAAATCATGCATACCGGACACCGGGGGTGGAAAGGGTCATTTCAACAGCACCATTTTGCGGCTGAGACTGCGCCCATCGGCCTGAAGACGATAGATGTACACGCCACTGGCCAGACCATTACCGTCAAAATCCAGTGTGTAGTTGCCCGCCGGCTGTACGCCATCGACGAGGGTCGCCACCAGGGCCCCGCGCAGATTGAAGACCTGCAGGCGCACCTGGTGCTGGCGCTCGAGTTCATAGGAGAGGCTGGTCACCGGATTGAAAGGATTGGGCCAGTTGGCCCACAGCGCCAGTTCGGCGGGCAGGCCCGGCTCTTCGTCCAGATCGGTGCTGCCGCGCAGACTCAGGTCGAAGTTCAGCAGGCGCGTGTAGGCATCGGATTCATCGGCCTGCACCTGGGACTGGCCACTGTGATACCCGGCCAGACTGCAGTACACCACATAGCTGTTCTGGTCGACCAGGCCAGCCAGGCTGTAGGCCCCCTGGGGACCGCTGAGCGCCCAGCGCACATCCTGCCCATCGGTCGAGACCGCCAGCAGCAGCGCTCCCGCCAGGGGCAGGCCCGCTTCGCTGCGCACCAAGCCGGTGACCGTGCTGGCCCCTGCGCTGGTGGCCAGACTGCGCACGCTCATGTCCTGGTTCGTCATGTCCGTGCTGCCGCTGTAGGACATGGCTCCATCCAGGCTCCAGCTGTCTCCCGAGAACACGGGCATGTGTCCCGGGGCGAAGTAGAGCAGGGTCAGGCGATGATCGCCATCGTTGCCCACCCGGTAGTTGCCCTGCAGATCGGTGGGCACGGTGCACAATGCGCCCGTGTCCGCATCCAGGGCCACCACCAGACCATCGGCGCGCGCCTCGCCGGACTGGTCCAGCAGCCTGCCGCTGATGCTGTTCTGGGCGTCGGCGGCGGCCGTCAGGTTGAAGTTCAGGTTGCTGATGCTGGCATCGCTGGTGAAGCTGAACTGGGTGGCATCGGCGAAGCTTTCGGCGTTGCTGAAGAAATCCATCAGATAGCCTTCGCGCTCGGCGGAGATCGAGAAGGGCACGATCGGCAGGCGGTCCAGAATGATGGTGGCGCCCCAGTTGCCCTGCGGGTCCGTGTTCACGCGGGCCTCCTCCAGCTCTCCGGCCGGAGTCCAGAACCGCAGGGCCACGCCGGGAATTCCCTGCAGGTCCGCGTCACTCACACGCCCCGCCAGCTGAATCGTGATCTGGCCACCGTCGACACGCGGAATGCCGAAATTCATGCCGTCACGTACCATCGTGGGTGCCAGGTCGATCACCGTGGCCGCGTCCAGGCTCTGGGCATCCTCCCAGTACTCGGTGTAATCCACGGGGGCTCCGTTGCCTCCGCTGAGCACATGGCAGCGCACGAACCAGGCACCCGCGGGCAGGTCCAGCGACCAGTGTCCCGAGCTGTTGGTGAAGGTGTGGAAGGACAGGGGATCACCGGGTTCGGCGCTGATCGCTTCCACCATCGCATACACCGGCAGGCCCGTGTCCTCGGTGCGCACATTGCCCGCCAGCAGGCCCAGCAGCATGCCGTTGTCGAGGGACATCATCTCGATGTTGACCCGCAAGGTATCCGGGGCATGGTGACCCATCCCGTGCAGGTTCAGCTCCAGCTGGGCTTCGCTGTACCCGTCGGCATTGGCACTCAGGGTGGCGAAAGGCGCGTCCACGGCCAGCGGTCCGAAAGCGAAGTGGCCGTCCTCGTCGGACAGCCCCAGCCATTGCTGGTCACCGGCCTGCAACAGCAGCTCGGCGTCTCCAATGGGGTCATGGCTGAACATGTCAAGCACCCGGCCCAGAATCACCGGATCGTGCGGCTCGCCGTCGTCACGGGCGTTGAGGAACAGGTCAAGGGAATTGTCACCCGGCTGCAGCAGAAGCGGCATGAAGAGCGTGTGATACCCCAAGGCCGCGGCCATCAGTTCACTGCTTCCGCCGTGCAGGCCTTCCAGCAGGAAGTGCCCCAGAGAATCACTTTCAGCCGTCACGGGCTGGCCCATGAATCCGGGAGCCGACAGACAGACGTGCGCCATGGGCATTCCGCTCCCCGCATCGCTGACCGTGCCCGACAGACTGGCGGCCTGCCCATTGCCTTCGAATGGCTCCATGCTGAAATCCAGCACGTTGTCGCCGGTTTCAAGGAAAAACTCCAGGTCAAAGGGAAAGTAGCCGGGAGCATCCGCGTGCAGGTCCGTGGGACCCGAGAAGAGCGGGTGTCCGTGGTCCGTCGAGTAGTTGCCGTCCTCGTCGGTCAGCAGGACCTGGCCGTGATGCGGTCCGGGCAGGTGGATCAGCGCTCCGGGCACTGGAGCTCCGCTGAGGGCATCGCTGACCCGGCCACTGAGAAACGCATCGTGATCGCCGCCGTCGTGCAGCCCGATGTGGCGCGTGTTCTCCCCGGCCCCCAGAGTCACGGCCTGCTCCCAGGGCAGAAAACCCTCGGCATGGGCGTGAAGCACCACGGTGCCGGTGGGCAGTTCATTGAACTGGTAGTGTCCATTCTCGGTGCTGAAGGTTTCCCGGTGCACGCCCTGATTGGTGTCCAGTTCGATGCGCGCACCGGCCACCACTGTGTCACTGCCGTCAATGAACACGGTGCCGCCGAGTGTGGCCAGCTCTCCTCCACCGCCCAGCGGAACCATTTCCAGATCCAGCACGAGCTGCTGGGATGGCTCCAGATCCACCAGCATCTCCAGACTGTGGAACCCTTCCCGCTCGACCCGGAAGTGGCAGATCCCGGGCAGCAGGTTCTCGGCAAGATAGACGCCATTGCCACTGCTGAGGACCACGGGGTGATCGGGCTGCAACAGGAAGTGGAACGCGGCCCCCTGCACGGGCTGGTCATTGTTGGCATTGCGCACGATGCCGGAGAGACGGGCGAGGTCGCCACCGCCCGGATTCTCGAGCAGCAGGTTGCGCGTGTTCAGCCCCTGCCCGGGTGTGAATTCCACACTGCGCGCCAGGTACCCGGGAAAGAATGCGTTGAGATGGCACACGACACCGGCGAGGATTCCGTTGAACTCGTAGTGTCCGTCAGGGCCGCAGACCGTGTTCCGGGGCGGAAACTCGCCCTGATGCAGGGTCAGCTGCGCTCCCGGCAGGACCAGCGAATCGGGGGCGCCGCTGACCATGCCGACCAGGCGGGCGGCCGGAGTGTCGTTGCGCACCAGCACGAAATCATACTCCGTATCCTGGGGGCCAACGGTCACGGCGGGATTCTCGTGTGTCTGGTACAGAGGATGATAGGCGTGGAATGACCCGACCCCGACAAAGGCCGGGTACGACCAGTACCCCGCCTCATCGGTGAACACCAGCATGTCCGTGGGCCCATCGGGACCCACGACCCGCACATTGGCCACACCCTGGCCTTCTCCGTTGGTGGCACGCCCGTGCAGTTCGACCACCTCGGGGAAGGTGTTCTGGGGGTCCATGCCGATGGTGACGCTGTTCTCACCCGGCTGCAGATCCATCAGCAATTCGGCTGGATGATAGCCTTCGCGTGTGACGCTCAGGAACAGCGGTCCGCTCTCGAGACCTTCCAGCACGAACTGGCCAGCCCCATTGCTGAAGACCGGTGGGTATGCGGGCTGGGTATCCACGCGTGCATTGTGCAGCGGCTGGCCGCTCAGGATGTCGAAGACCTGGCCCTGAAGACGGGCGGAAAAGGCGGGCAGGCCAAGCGCCAGAGTCAGCAGGAGTGCCAGCAGGCGGGTGTGGAATGGTCTAGCGGTCATGGGTTGCAATCCTTTCGGGGATGCGTGTGTCCTTGTTGCGCACCGCACGGCTGATCAGGGCGGAGAGGTGAGGATAACTGAGCCCCAGCCTGTCACTCATCAGCTTGCGGTTGTGCTCGTAGCGCTGGAAGAGCCAGGCCAGGATCGTATCGTCGAATTTCTGGTTGATGTCCTTCCAGTCCAGATCGGGGTGCAGCCGGACGAATCGTGTCACGGATGCGGGAGTGGCCGGGGACCCCATCTGGCGGTGGCGCTGGCGCACGTTGCTGAGGGTTCGATGCGCGATTCCCAGTTGCTGCACGGCCTGCTTCTGTGTGCCATGTTCCTGCACGCGCAGCTCCAGCAGGGCATTCTGGAAGATCGTGCGGATTTCCTTGAGGCTGTGTGCCAGAGCGAATGCGAACTCCGCATCGTCCAGAGCCGCGCCCTCATCTGTCGACGTTCCGGGATGGCTCGCGCTGAAACGCACGTGGCTCTCGATGGCTTCCAGTCGGGTGGGAGTGGCCGGATATCCGGCCCTCAGCAGTTCCATCGTGCTGAGATAGGCTCTGGAATGGAACTGCCGGGACGGCTCGAGCTGATTCAGGCTCTCGTGACACTGGGCCAGATACAGGCAGAGCGCGGGTACGATGATCAGCGTGCCCTGCTCCAGGGCGATGTTCAGCCCTTCGGTGAACAATTCGATCGCCTCGGCGTGACATCCTTCCTGCTTGAGGCAGCGTCCCATCAGATCCAGGCTGTCGATGCGCGAGTAGGGGAACTCGGCCAGAGAGAGCGCGTGTGCCAGCTCCTGCATGCCCTGGTCGCGCTTGCCCTGCTGGATGTGTAGCATGCCCAGATCATTCAGCATCAGGGCCCGACAGAACTGCAGCTCAGGTCCGGCGGCCAGCTCCAGTCCGCGCAGGCACCAGGCCTCCGCGTCTTCGGGCCGCGAATCCACCAGGGCCAGCTGGGCCAGCATGCGGAAGTGCGCCACCGCGGTGGCCTTCTGACCATGCTGCATGAACCACTGAGCCGAGAGTTCCAGCTGGGCGGCCACGGACTCGCCACGAGCGGCCTGCAGCGCCAACCTGTAGTAATGATGCTGGCGCCGGAGAAACTCGGACCGGGCCAGACGCTGGATGTTGTCCAGCATCGAGCCAGCAGCGTCGGAATTGCCGATCAGCATCAGGAAACGCGCCATCTCCAGTTGCACGAAGGCCCGCTGCTCGGCATCGGTCGCGGGAGTCAGGAGGCTCCAGGCCTGGCCCAGCAACTGCCCGCCTTCGCGCAGCCGCATCTGGCTGTTCAGTCCGCGCGCCAGTCCGGCAAGCAGCACCGCCTTGTGCGAAGGGTCGCGTTCCAGTTGCAGGAGGGTGCGAAAGGCCTGACAGGTATCGGGAATGGTCTTTCCGCAGAACATGGAAAGGTGGCCGACCGCATCCAGCCACTTGGAATCGGGTTGAACTCCGTCCAGTGGGCCCAGCTCTGAGGTCGGGGACGGCCCCATGCGGAAGACTGCCGGCAGAAACGCGGTATGGGGAGCTGTGTTCATGGCGCGAAACCTGCCATCTGCTGACCGGGTTTGCCAGAAATTTTTCCATCTGGTCGCATTTTTTTCCAACCTCCCGGGACTCCTGTCCGGTCAATTCCATTGAAACAGCCTGCGATCGGAAGTCTGGACGGTCGCGCGGGGCACACGGTCGACGAGTCGAGGTCAGGGAATCCGTCGGGCTGCCGGATGAACATCCAGCTCCCAGCAGAACTCACCCTGTGGGTGGAGCCAGGTCCGCCTGGTCCGTCTTCCGGGATCCGGTTCCGGGCTGGCCGTGCTGAAGGTGGCGCAGAGGCGATAGCGGGATTCGTCCAGGATCCGGTAGCCATAGTCCGTGCCGTGCATGGGGTCCACCAGTTCGAGCGAGGCCCGGGGATCTTCGGCCAGCACGCGCAGCGAATCGGGCAGGCGGCCATGATCATTCCAGTAGGCATCAATGGCAACGACCAGCCCTTCGAGGTGGCTCACGCGCAGCTCGTCGAGGCGCAGCAGACGCTGCTCGGCGGGAGAGGGCAACACCCCCAGCGAACGGGCCAGCACCAGCAACAGGATCACCAGTACAATGGCGCTGGCGATGCGCAGCAGACGAGCCCCGGTCATGCCAGCTCCTCGGAACTCCGCAGATCGCGGATGTAGTACAGGAACGCCGCACCGGCCAGCAGGGCCACCACAGCCACTTTCAACAGAAAACGCACCTTCAGATCACCGTCGAGCAGGTTGTAGACCAGTACCACCAGGTCTCCCATCAGGCTGCTGGCCGCGATGAACAGGGTCAGGGCGGTCAGCCACTGGCGCACGCGCGAGGCACGTCGCATGGGCTCTTCGATCAGACTGCGGGTCAGTCGCCAGTTGAGCGCCAGGAACAGCGGAGCACAGATCACCAGCCAGGAAATGGCCCAGCGGATGGTGGTCTGGCGTCCATTGGTGGTCATGTACTCCAGAGGATCGGGAAAGGCCTGTTCGATCAACTGGAAGGCCAGGGTCCCCAGGTTCCAGAGACCGATGTACAGCGCCAGAAACAGCAGCAGGTAGAACCAGGTCTCGCGCGGCGACACACCGGGGCGCGGACGGGGAACGGGCAGCGGCGACTCACTGTCAGCCCAGGCCTGCAACGCGCGCTCGATATCTCGCTGGCTCCAGCCAGCCGCCAGCAGGCTCTCGGCAATGCTGGCTCTGGTCATTCCGTGTGACAATGCGCTGTGAACGAAACGGCCCAGTTCGGGGGATTGGCTGCCCATCGTGAGACCCTCCTGCACTCGTGTGACTCAGGCGCGACTGCGTTCAACCAGTGCCGCGAAGCCCTGGCGCAACATCTGCTCGGCGTCGTCGAACTCCAGCATCCGGCTGCGATGGATGTAGGCCAGAAACAACCCGACCCAGGCGAAGACGAAGGTCTTCTCGTTGAGATCGGCGCGCAGGTCGCCTTCGTCGATGGCCAGGCGCACGGCGCGCTCGAAGGTGTCGTACAGTCGGCGCTGATAGAGCACCAGCTGATCGTGGATCTCGCCGGGCCGGTCGTCGAACTCGAAGGCGCTGGACATGATCAGGCAGCCGCCGGGCAGGAACTCGGCATTCTCCCAGGCCAGCCAGCCTTCGAAGAGCGCCTGCACGCGCTCCAATCCACGCGCCTTTTCAAGCGCGGGGTCGAAGACGAAGTGCACCCAGCGTTCGGCCGTGGCTTCCACGACCATCTTCTGGAGGTTTTCCTTGGACTGGAAATGGGCGAACAACCCGCTCTTCGACATGTGAAGCGTGCGGGCCAGGTTGCCTATGGTCAGACCTTCGAGTCCAAGGATGCTGGCCATGCGGATGGCCTGGTCGAGGATCTGTTCGCGGGTTCGGATGCCTTTCATGGCCCGAGAATAGAAAAAGACGATTTCACTTGCGAATTAGATCGATCGTTCGTTTTCTTATGGCACGATCGTTCGGTTTATTCACAGCAGCTGGACCCCTACAAGCGGCTGCTTCAACCCGGATCCCTGGAGGTGACCATGAATCGCAATGCAACGACCGCCCTGCCTGAAGACATTTCACGACCGTTCAGGACACTCAACCCGTTCTCCGCTTCCACCCTGCTGGCCGCGCTGATGCTTCTGGCGGGCATGATCCCGAGCGTCCAGGCGGCGCGGATCACCAACGCGGGTCCACGAGTGGGCATGATGGTGCTCAAGGGGGCCGACAAGAATCATGCGGCCGACGCCGACATGTCCTCGATGCTGAGCGCATTCGGTTGGCACATGGAAACCGAATTCTCCAGCACCATTGGTGGCGCGCGTGGCAACACCTCGCTGGTGCTGCTGGCCGTTGGCGCCGATCAGGGCAAGCTGCTGCCGAGCGCCACCTGGCTGATCGGTGCCCGCAGCCCGGGCGGCTGGGAAGTGGGCATGGGTCCCAACGCCAGTCTGGCGGGCAGTGGATTCACCGTGGCCATGGGGCGCACCCGCAAGAGCGGTGAACTGAACCTGCCCTTCAATGTGGCCGGCACCTTCTCCCCTGACAGCTTCCGCCTCAGCCTGCTCACCGGCTTCAACATGCGCAGTGACGACATGGACACCCGCTCGCGTCACCGCGTGCGCTGACAGTTTTCAGGCAAGTGGATGAGCGCACTCGTGCGCCCGTACTGATTCCACCCCCTTTGCGCAGCAGAGTCAGCCAGCGTGGGCCACAGAAGACACATGTCGACCAACCGAGGCGAAGCCATCCATACCTCCCCCCACGAACTGGGGGAAGGTGGCTTGGCTTCGACTCGGACAATCAGAAGCTGGGAGCAGGGGACCACTCCAGCTGACTCTGCACCGCAATCGGGCAATTCCATGGGAGGATTCCATGCTTGTCAACCCCGGGCGAATCACGATCCTGGCATTGTTGCTGGCACTTCTGTCCAGTCACACATTCGCGCAGTCCCCGTCAGAAAGCGCCGGAATCCTCCAATCGGATGGTTCTGAAGTCAGGACACTGAACATCAAGAGTTGCAATGACTCCAGGTTGAGTGGAGTACAACAGGCAACGCTGCACCACTCGTCGGCTGGTTGGTTCTGGGGAGGAGTCGGCTCCGGGCTTGTTCTGGGGCCGATCGGAGCAGCGGCGATCACGCTGTCCGCGCGTTCGTCCAGCCCGATTCCACCTGAGATCCCGCAGGATGTCAGCAGGCAGTGCTTCCTCGAGGGCTATGATTCCACAGCCAGACGACAGAATGTGGGTCGAGCACTCTGCGGTGGATTGATCGGGACAGCCATTCTGACTGCCGCGACCGTGTACTCGCTCAATCACATGAGTCCGGATCTGAACCCGAGGATCTACTGATCAGGAAACGAGTGTGGTGACGGTCCCTTCGACCGTCATTGTGTCCGAGGTGGCGTCCGTCGAGGTGGCGGACAAGGTGGTGGACGAGGTGGCGGTCAGGATGAGGGTCGAAGCGATTGACGTCGCATCGCCCGCGCTGATGGGCGCGACGGCGGTCCCCCGCCGTTGCCTGATGTTGATGCCTCATTCGGGGCATGGCGGGGGATGAGACGCAAGCACTCAGCGCAAGGGAATGGGCACGCTGCGCGTTGCCCATCCTGCGGATCTATTGCCGAAGTACCGGCGCTGGAGCCAATGACCTGGGTGAATCCGAGGAGCGTTTGTCCAGGCAGCAATCCGCTGTCGGGGAATTGTGTCAGTCCTTCTGGACGGGAACTCCCTGATCGGCCACCACGTCGCCTCCGCTCATGCCTGTGTGACGGTAGTAGATCTGCAGGTACTCGTAGGCCAGATCGCTGGGAATGGAATCGTAGCGGCCCAGGTGCGCGTTGTTGAAGCCTTCGGCCAGGCCGCTGACTCGCAGCATGCCCTGCCCCACGGCCACTTCGCTGGCCAGTACCATGCCGCGCTCGTCGCTGTAGAAGGGCGTGCCACCCAGGACCTGGCGCGCATTCTCAAGGTACACCGGAAAGCGTGTCCCGGAACCGACCAGACGCGCATCACGCACGTTCTGCTCGCCCAGTTCGATGCCATATCCCCGCAGCCAGTCGTTGAGGTCACCGCAGTCCTGCCCCGGCATTGAGGCCACCAGGACTTGCCCGCCTTCCTTCATGAACAGATCCAGTTCCTTGCGGAAATCGGGAGCCGGTGCGCCCATGGGATTCAGCAGGATGTACTGGCGTGTGCCCGGGAAGAGGGTCTGGCTGGCGCGCTCGGGAATGTCGCCGGAACGGTAGAGCCAGACATAGAAAGTTTCCATGTTCAGCGGGTCGTCGTGATCCAGCTTGTTCTTCGCGGGCAGCTCGATCCGGGAGAGGCCGGTATCCAGCACGACCCCCGGGAGTTCGTGGCGTCGTTCGGGCATGGTGTACACGGACGCGTTGATCGCCTTCACCAACGGAATCACCAGGGCGGCCGTCAGAGCCAGCGCCAGCAGCCAGTCCACGCGGCCCGTTCCGCCTCGACGCAGGGCACCCAGGCCCAGCAGCAGGGCCAGCAGGCCGAAGATCCAGCGCTCGTCGACAGGCAGGGATTTCTGGTTCAGCCAGCCCACGATGCCCATCAGGTGTTCCAGCCGACCCTCGAGGAACATGGCGAAGTTGCTGTAGGTCGTGCTGTCGCTGAAACCCAGCACCTTGCCCTTGCCGTAGCGCACGGACACCACCTGGAACAGGTTGCCCCAGCGCAGTTCCGTGCGTGGATAGTAGACATCGAAGAAGTTGGAGGTGGCGTAGCTCAGCAGGTCGCTGCCGGTCTGGGGGCCGCGTGACACGCAGCGGGTGTTCCAGCCGGGCCTGATGCTGCACCCCGTGAGATAGCGGTACCAGGGCAGATTCTGGAAAGCCGGGTGGGCGATCACATCGTCCTGCTGCCAGAACTGGTCCTCCGTGCTCAGCAGGTCGAAGACCGTGTCCTTGTTGTAGATGAAACCAAAGTGCCGGGTCAGTTCGTTGAGAAAGGTGCTCATCCCGAACACGTCGGTATGATCGCTGATCAGGTACAGCCCCCCGCCCGCGTGCACGAAGTCCAGCACGGAACGGATTTCATCCTCGGAATAGGCCCGGGTCGGGGTCTTGAGGATCAGCACATCCACCGTGTCCAGCAGGGCGGGCGTGAGCGGATCGAAGTTGATGCGCGAATCGTAATGGCGCGCCAGCAGGCGGCCCAACCCATGATAGTTGTAGGTGGTGCGGGTACCGAACTGGGTGGTGTTCATGGGGTCGCCCGTCCACTCCCAGTCGCTGTGGCCATCGTCCACCAGCACCCGGCCCGGGTTGGCACCCAGGGGAAGCTCGAGGAACACCGCCAGCCAGAAACAGAGTGCGGCACCGAAGGCCAGCAGCAGCGACTTCCGCGAGGGTGCCGCAAGTTCCGATACGGCAGCCGGTTGCAACCCACTGGCCAGCAGGCCCGCCAGCAGGATGGGCGGCAGGCCGGTGAGCGCCTGGTAGAGCGGACTCCAGGGCACTTCAAAATCGTAGAGCATGGGCGCCAGCTGGCTCTGGAACACGAAGATCAGCGCACCCCAGAGACTGGCCAGTGCCACCAGGATGCCCAGCCGCGCCAGGCCGGACAGCACAGGGCGAGCTCCTGAAGAGGAGGCCAACAATGCACGCAGCCAGAAGACCAGGAACAGTCCCAGTGCCAGCACGCGGTAATACAGGCCCGTCCATTCACCGCCCAGGGAGAACGGCAGCATTTCGTCCGGTGTCCCCAATACCCAGTCGGCCCCCAGCATGGCCGCATTGCTGCCGCCGGCCCTTGCGATGGCCTGCGCCAGCAGACCGGTGATGGCATCCCGTGGCAGCATGGCATGCAGGTAGGAAGCGGGAAGAATCAACGCATGTCCCAGAGTTCCCGCGGCCCCCGCGAACACCAGAGCCCATCCGGTGCGAGCACAGGACCCGCCCGGAATCAGCAGGGCCAGCGCGCCGCCCGCCAGCAGGACCACTCCCGGCATCCAGGCCGAAGGCAGCAACCACAGCAGAGCCAGCGCGGACAGCAGAAGTGCCGCAGCCTGCGGGCGTGAGACAGCAGGTGCGCCCCCCCCGATCCAGCGGGCAGCCACGGCGACCCCCAGCAGCAGCGCACTCCAGCCCATGCCGTGCTCGGGCAGAACATACAGGGGGCTCAGGCAGGTGGCCGAGGCGATGCCGGCCCAGACGGCCAGCGCGGTCCAGGTTGTGGTCTGGCGGGTCATTTGCGGGTCCCTCCACCGGCTGGAGTGGGCCGGGCGGGCAACTCCACCGAATTCCCCGGGGGAGATGTGCGGGGTGTCACACCGGGTTGAGGCTGCGGTCGGGGCATCGGTGTCTGCCGTCCGGCGGCCCCACCGGGTCGCATGCCACCGGGGAAGCGCGGTGGCCCCCCGGGTTGCCCCGCAGTGCTGGAGTGGATCTGGGGCAGATTGAACATGCCATACACCAACTGCTGACGTTTGTTCAGGCGGTCCGGCGGCAGGTCCGGCCCCGGAGTCAGGACTCGGTTCAGACTGTCGGAGTACTGTTCCATCCACGCACGCAGGGCGGGAGCCACTGGAGTGGGGCGCTGCTGGGGTTGCATGGAATCAAGGAACCGGCGTGCCGTGTTGAGGGGCCGCCCGTTGCGTTGCGAGCCCTCGAGACTCCACTTGGTCAGCAGGTGTTCGTCGCCCATGATGCTGACCATGCCCTTGCCGATGTGCTTCATGCCCACGATGGGATAGTCCCAACAACTGATCAGGGTATCCAGAGCGCCTTCAGTACTCATCACGGGCCAGGCCTCGTAGAACTGGAATTCGGCCGGCGTGCCCTGGCGCGTGCGGCTCTCGGGAGCCGTTCCAAGCGGCGTATCACCAATATCCAGCTGAAGTTCCTCGAGCAGAGGCAGCAGTGCATCCCGGCGGCGCCAGTCTCCGGCGATCATCAGCCTGCCCCCATTCTCGACCCAGGTACGCAACTGGCGCGATTCACGCGGCGTCCAGCGGCGTGCGCTGCCATTCACCAGAAACCAGTGACACCCCTCGAGCTGGCGCACATCGAAATCCCAGAGAAAGAGCGGCAGCTTGTTGGAATTGTAACACGCCTCCACCAAGGACATCACACTCCAATCCATCGTGCTGCTGCTGTGGAAGGATGGCAGATGAGAATAGTCGATCCAGCAGATCGCCTCCTTGCGCACAGCCACTGGGCTGGCCTGACTGCCCTGAACCCAGGCGGCCGCCAGCAGCATGCCCGAGGCCGGCAAGGCCCAGGCCAGCAGACTGCGAACACGCCCATCGGCCAGCAGCAGGGGCAACGCGACCATCAACAGCAACCAGCCCAGCAGGGGCCAGACCGGGTGGCGTCCGAAGACGGGATGGGCCAGCAACCCGCGCACCAGATTCAGATGGAACGGCCAGACCTGGGGCGTGCTCAGGCTCATCAGGCCAGAGGTATCTCCGATGGCGCAGATCACACCACTGCCGCGAGCCTGGCTGGCGACCAACACGATGCTGCCGAAGCGCTCGTCCCAGCCGTAGCGGTTGTCACCCATCTTGCCGCGAGGGTTGTCCGGATTGCCCCGGTCGGAAAAGGCCATGGTGCCCACAATCATTGGCTGGGCAGGCCATCCGGTCTGCAGCGAACCGCCGATGCTGATTCCCAGCTGCTGGGCATTGCGCATCCCGCGGGTCGTGGGGCCGGGCAGGTATCGTTGCACATGATTCCAGTTCCAGCCGCGCCAGGCGGGAATCGCGCTGTCGTCCTTGAGTCTCATGCTGGTTTCGCGCAGCAGGTCGTTCACACCCGAACGGATGTCATTGACGTTGGTGTGTTCGCCCACCAGCACCAGCGCGCCGCCATTGTCGGTCCACTCCATCAGGGTGTCACGCAGTTCACGGGGCAGGGGCTCGGTGGGATGGATCACGAAGACCAGGTCGTAGTCATCTGCGCGTCGCTGGAGTTCCTCGTCCTTGAGAATGTCCACCCGGGCGCCCCAACGCTTCAGCACCTCCAGCAGCCCACCCATGCGCGGACCGGGCCGGGTGCCCTCCCGCGTGCTCTCCCAGGACCAGTCCCCCTCCTCGCGAAAGGCGATCGTCACCCCGTCAAGAGACGCGCGGGACGCGGGCAGGGCCGCATGCCACACGATCGCCAGTCCAAGCACGGCCAGCACGGGCAGGGCCCAACCGGGAAGCCGTGCACGGAAGGACGAGGTTCCGGCTGGATTCGCGCGCAGCAGAAGTTCCAGCAGCAGCATGCCGCAGGCGAACCAGGCCAGGGGGAAGAGGTCGATGTTCGCCGGTGGCACATCAAGTGATCCGATCCAGACCCCCATCGCGATCAGTCCGCCCAGCAGGGCACTGGTTCCGGCCAGCACACTGCGCGAAGCCCGCAGGACAAGTCCCGCCAGCAGCCGGATTGCGAAATGGAACACCAGCAGGAACACTCCCGTGCTGTCGCCCCACTGCAGATTGCGATCCGCCAGAGAGCCCAGGAATCCGGTGACATGCAGCGAAAGCCAGTCGGAGAGCCAGAAAAGCTGTGGTGTCGAGAACAGCAGACTGCCCGCGGCCGCCAGAAGCATCACGACCGCGGGATGGCGCAGGCCTGGATGCCGCAGAAAAAGGAACACGGCCAGTGGCAGCAGAAAGAAGGCACTCAGGCCGGGCACGCTGAAGAACACGACCAGCAAGGCGGGAATCGCCCAGAGATCGTGGCGGCTTCCTTGCAGAGGAAGCAGTGCCAGCAGGGTACCGGGCAGCAACAGCAGCAGGGCAAGGGGGAGTGCACTGGTGCTGTGCAGCACGGGCAGCCAGCCACCGGCGACGAGAGTGCCCAGCCCCAGCAGGAACTCGGCAAGGATGCCCAGTGGCGACAGGCTGTTCGGGAAAAGGCGCCGAATCATGGTGATCACGGAAAGTTCATCCGGTTTTGTGTGTCAATGGGAATTCTGTCGGGGAGACTGCCTTGCGCGTTGCAATGTAGAACCTTGACCGGCGCGAAAGAAAACAAAAGCGGAAGTCCCGAGGATCGGCGGTGTCAGCCAGCGGCCGACAAGAGGCCTGTGCGGGTGAGACCGGACATCTGGATCCATTCCAGGAGCCGCGACTGGCAGCCAGATCCCGGCCAGATCATTGGCCGACAACTTTTCACGGCATTGTGTTGCCCATTCTGAAGTCAGGATCTGAATCATTTCATCGTTATCACAACGACAGAAGAGGTGCGGGCGTCAGATTGTTTCGTAACGCGGTAATGATTCAGCAAGCCGAATAATTCTTGACTTCTACTGTATGGGGCCATACAATGCGCCACAGTGCACCAGCGGCCCCTCCCCCCCGGACTGCCGGTTCTGATCGCTTGCAACACACTGAACTTGAATTCAATCCGAACCACCGGGAGGTAAACCATGTTTGCCCGTTGGACTCCGCTCACTCTCCTGTCCATGCTCGGTGCGGGACTGCTGATCGCCTCAGCGCCGTCCCTGCACGCCGCAGGAAAGACGCCCCTCTTCGATTACCAGACCAAATCCACCGTCCAGCGCTTCAACCAGCAGCTGATCAACGTGGAGAACGGCAAGTCTGCCGCCGAGGAGGGCAATGCGGTCACCAAGCCAGCCGGGCATGCCACGGCCGGAGACATCACGAATCCGCAGATGGATCCCGCCTGCCAGACCAACCCACAGTTCGACCCGGCCTGTCAGACCAATCCCGCGACCGATCCGGACTGCGTGACCAATCCGGTCACGGACCCGGCCTGTCGCACGAATCCGCAGTTCGATCCGACCTGCGTGCCCACCGACCCGGCCGTGGACCCCAATTGCATGACCAATCCGGATTTCGACCCGGCCTGCGTGCCCACCAATCCTCAGATCGACCCGACCTGCCAGACCAATCCCGACTACGATCCGGTCTGCGGTCCTACCAATCCGGCCTTCGACCCGACCTGTCAGACCAATCCCGACTGGGATCCCGATTGCCAACCGACCAATCCCTCCTGGGACCCGATGTGCAACACTAATCCCCAGTACGATCCGACCTGCACCACCGACCCGTCGGTGAATCCTGAGTGTTACCAGACCAATCCGCAGTATCACTCGGCCTGTCAGACCCAGCCCCAGTGGGACCCCGCCTGCGGCTTCACCGATCCGGCCATGGATCCGAACTGCTTCACCAATTCGGCATACATGCCCGAGTGCAGCACCAACCCGCAGTTCGACCCTTACTGCGAGACGAATCCCCAGTACATGGCGGGCTGCGACACCAATCCGATCTACAACCCGGATTGCTACACCAACACGTTCTTCGATCCCAGCTGTCTGACTCAGCCAGCCTACGACCCGCACTGCTTCACGAATCCGGTGGACGGAACCAGCTGCGTGTCTAACCCGCTCTATGATCCGAGTTGCGAGACCAACCCGGTGTATGGCTTCTGCCAGACCAACCCCGACTTCGAACCGGGCTGTGAGACAAACCCACTGTACCAGTCTTCCTGCGTGACCAGCACCTACTTTGACCCGTTCTGCCATACCAACCCACAGTATGCGCCGTCCTGTGCCACCAACCCTGAATTTGACGCGACCTGCAGCACCAACCCGCTGTATTCGCCCAATTGCCTGACGAACCCCGACCTGGATCCGCTCTGCGAGACCAACCCGGCCTGGGGCATTCCGTGCAGCACCAATCCCCAGTACACGCCCAATTGCGTGACCAACCCGCTGTACCAGAGCGCGTGCGAGACCAACCCGAATTATGTCGAGCATTGCGACACCAATCCGGTGTACACACCCAACTGCGAGACCAACCCGATCTGGAGCGAGGCCTGCACCACCAACCCGGACTGGGACTTCTGCCACACCAATCCGCAGTATGGCCCGACCTGCCAGACCAATCCGCAGTACTTCCCCGAGTGCCAGACCAACCCGGCCTGGTCCAGTGCCTGCTCCACCAATCCGCAGCACGATCCGCATTGCGAAACCAATCCGGAGTATCAGGCCAACTGCCAGACAAACCCGCTGTTCAATCCGCTGTGCAGCACCGACCCCAGCTTCGATCCGGGCTGCCATACCGATCCGGATTTCGATCCGGCCTGCTACACCAATATGTGGTACGGTGGGTTCTGCGAGACCAATCCGATCTATGACACTCCCTGTGAGACCAACCCGGCCTGGGGCTTCTGCACCACAAACCCGACGGTCGAGCCGAATTGCCAGACCAATCCGCAGTACAGCCTGAACTGCAGCACCGATCCGTATTTCGACCCGTCCTGCTACACCAATCCGGCCAGCAGTCCCTTCTGCGTTACAAACCCGGACTACATGGCGGACTGCAACACCAACCCAGTGTACCAGGCAAGCTGCAGCACCAATCCGGATTTCGACCCCGATTGCCAGACCAATCCGAGCTGGGGCGGCGACTGCAGCACCAATCCGCAGTACGATCCGGCCTGCCTGACCAATGCGCTGTACGATCCGGCCTGCCATACCAATCCGTTCTTCGACAGCCACTGCGAGACCAACCCGCAGTACTTCGAGAACTGCAGCACCAACCCGATCTATCAGTCGGGCTGCGACACCAATCCGGACTACGGATTCTGCATCACCAACCCGAACCATTTCCCGGGCTGCCACACCAATCCGCAGTACTATCTGGATTGCAACACCAACCCGAACTGGGTCTCGACCTGCATGACCAGTCCGCAATTCGACCCGACCTGTCAGGTGACCAATCCGGATCTGTATGCCAACTGCCACACCAACCCGGACTACAGCCCACTGTGCCAGATGACCAATCCGGAATACTCCCCGGAATGCCAGACCGATCCGTCCTGGGATCCCACCTGTCTGGACACCAATCCGGTGTTCTCACCGAATTGCTACACCAACCCGGTGCATGATCCGACCTGCCTGACACATCCGCAGTTCCAGCCGGAGTGCGAGACCAACCCGCAGTTCCTGCCCGGTTGCGACACCAACCCGATCTACAACCCGGATTGCTGGTCGAATCCCTTCTTTGACCCGACCTGTTCGACCAATCCGAACTACGACCCGACCTGCTTCACCAACCCGGTGGATGGCACGAGTTGCGTCTCCAACCCGCTCTACAATCCGCAGTGCGATACCAATCCGTCCTGGGGATTCTGCCAGACCGATCCGCAGTACGAGCCCGATTGCAATACGGATCCGCTCTTCAACCCGACCTGCGTGACCAATCCGTACTTCGATCCTTCGTGCCACACGAATCCGGCCTACACTCCGGATTGCGAGACCAATCCGCAATACCAGCCGGGATGCGATACCAATCCGCTGTACAACCCGGCCTGCCAGACGCACCCGGACTTCGACCAGCAGTGCCAGACCAATCCGGCCTATGGCGTGATCTGCGATACCAATCCGCAGTACAGTCCGAATTGCGAGACCAATCCGTTCTACGCGGCGGATTGCGCCACCAACCCGCAGTTCGACACCTTCTGCGAGACGAATCCGCAGTACACCCCGAACTGCTCGACCAACCCGCTCTTCGATTACAGCTGCGAGACCAATCCGGCCTGGGACTTCTGCGTGACCAACACCCTGTTCGACCCGTCCTGCGACACGAACCCGCAGTACTTCGATCATTGCAACACCAACCCGGTGCACGATCCGCAGTGCCACACCAACCCGCAGTTCGACCACCACTGCCAGACCAATCCTGAGTTTGGTCCGGACTGCACGACCAATCCGCTGTGGCAGGTGAGTTGCGAGACCAGTCCCTTCTACGATCCGGGTTGCGTGACCCAGCCGGCCTACGACCCGCATTGCTTCACCAACCCCGTGGACGGTACGGTCTGCGACACCAACCCGATCTACCAGCCCGGTTGCGAAACCAATCCGGCCTATGGGTTCTGCACCACCAACCCGGAATTCGAACCCGGTTGCGAGAGCAATCCGCAGTACAGCCCGTTCTGCACGACCAACCCGAGTCACGATCCGGATTGCACGTCAAACCCGGCCTACAGCCCGTTCTGCGACACCAACCCGGCCTACAACCCGGATTGCAGCACCAACCCGATCTACGATCCGGCGGCCTGCCTGACGCACCCGGTCTACGATCCGCAGTGCCAGACCAATCCCGACTGGGGTGTGATCTGCACCACGAATCCGACCTACGACCCGGCCTGCATGACCAATACGCAGTTCGATCCGGCCTGCATGACCAATCCATACCTGGATCCGCATTGCAGCACGAACCCGTCGATTCACCCGGGCTGCAGCACCAATCCGATCTTCAACCAGAATTGTCAGACCAACCCGGTGCATGGCTTCTGCCTGACCAATCCCTTCTGGCACGGTGGCTGCAACACGAACCCGGCGTTCTATCCGTGGTGCTCGACCGATCCCACCTGGGATCCGGCCTGCGTCACCAATCCTGCGCTCGATCCGGGCTGCGCCTTCACCGATCCGGCGTTCAATCCCTTCTGCGCGACCAACCCGATGTGGGACAACAGCTGCGTGACCCGGCCCCAGTACGACCCGGGCTGCCAGACCAACCCGCATTGGCAGTTGAACTGCTGCATCTCGGTCAGCGAGCTCGAGATTCAGCTGGTGAACCTTGATCCGGTGATCCAGATCCACTGGAACGATGTGCCGTACGCCACGTCCTATCGGGTCGAGGGACGCCGCGCCACCGGACGCTGGATCGTGATCGGCGAAACCACCGAGACCTTCATGGACTTCACGCCTCCGCTGACCACGGCCGACGCGGTGTTCAGCTTCCGCGTGATCACCATCTGCCCGGACCCGCCGATCGAGTCCGATGAAGGCCACCCCGGCCCCCTGGACACACCGGTGCTCCAGCCCGGATATGGTTTCACCCGCTAGTCCACACCACAGCCCACTCAACAGGAACCCCGCCGCGAGGCGGGGTTCTTTCTTTCTTCCCTGGATGATCAGGCGGGAGTATTGAAAGTCAGGTGGCAATGCGGGTGGCGTCGTGCCTGCTGCAAGGCCAGCAACCGCCGCTGGCGTCACGCCTGCTGCAAGGCCAGCAACCGCCGCTGGCATCACGCCTGCTGCAAGGCCAGCACCCTCCGCTGGCATCATGCCTGCTGCAAGGCCAGCAACCGCCGCTGGCAGGACGCCTGCTGCAAGGCCAGCATCCTCCGCTGGCAAAACGCCTGCTGCAAGGCCAGCATCCTCCGCTGGCGCCATGCCTGCTGCAAGGCCAGCATCCTCCGCTGGCACGACGCCTGCTGCAAGGCCAGCAACCTCCGCTGGCATCATGCCTGCTGCAAGGCCAGCATCCTCCGCTGGCAAAACGCCTGCTGCAAGGCCAGCAACCTCCGCTGGCAGGACGCCTGCTGCAAGGCCAGCACCCTCCGCTGGCAAGACGCCTGCTGCAAGGCCAGCAACCGCCGCTGGCAGGACGCCTGCTGCAAGGCCAGCACCCTCCGCTGGCAAGACGCCTGCTGCAAGGCCAGCAACCGCCGCTGGCGTCATGCCTGCTGCAAGGCCAGCAACCTCCGCTGGCAGGACGCCTGCTGCAAGGCCAGCAACCTCCGCTGGCAGGACGCCTGCTGCAAGGCCAGCATCCTCCGCTGGCATCACGCCTGCTGCAAGGCCAGCATCCTCCGCTGGCACAACGCCTGCTGCAAGGCCAGCAACCTCATATCATCTGGGCCCAAGGAATTGGTATCGCCGGGAGGGATGAACGATATTCCGCAATCTCATTTCCCGTTCTGGATCATCGGTCCAGAATTGTCCATCAGCTGGCACCTTCTTGCCAGCAATCCAGACGGACGCTCACCCCGGAAGTCAACAGCAACCCGCCATCCCGGAGGTACCCATGGATTTCGCGACCCTGCTCAATGTTCTGTTCATGGGAGCGCTCAGCCTGATAATCTGGCGCAGCTATCTGGGACGGACCTATGCCGCGAGCCAGATCTACCACACCTTCTGGCCGCGCTTTCTGGCCAGTTTTCCTGACAGCGCTGTGATCGGCCTGATCAACACGGTTGTGGGCATCCTCCTGGCGCTGCCTGTGACCCAGTTTGTGAATGTGGATGAACAACCCGTCCTGCTCGGGACAGTGGCTGTCCTGGCGATCTGTATCCAGATCATCATTCCATTCCTCTACACGATCATGATGCATGCTCGTTCAGGGCAGACCGTCGGCAAGATGTTGACCGGAGTACGGGTCGTGGACGCCATGACAGGAAACCCCATCACCACGAAACAGGCCTGGTTGCGCGATGGCCTGCCTCTCGTGCTCTGGGGACTGGCAATGGTCTACTTCACGGTGAACCTGGCGCTTGAATCCAGCGACCTGCAGGCCTTGAAGACGGGAAACATGCTGGACGGACTGATGGTCTTTCTGTCGCTGTCGATGATCTGGTGGATTCTGGAAATCCTCACGATGTTCAGCAACCCCAAACGACGTGCTCTGCACGACTACATCGCCGGTACGGTTGTGATCCGGATGCACATTCGCGATGACTCCTCAGAACAGTGATGTCCGGAACGGCCACCAAGTCCGACACGGCTCCGGACCAAAGAGAACGGGGTCATCCAGTGGATGGCCCCGTGAGTTTGCAAGCGGTCATGCGTTGGCTCAGTCGAGGCGATGTACCACCAGGCCGCTGCGCAGTTTCGGTTCGAACCAGGTGGACTTGGGAGGCATCACACGTCCGCTGTCGGCCACGGCCATCAGGTCGTCGAGACTGGTGGGATGCATCGCGATGGCCATCACGAATTGGCCCTCGTCCACCCGACGTTCCAGCTCGCGCAGACCACGGATGCCGCCCACGAAGTCGATGCGCTCATCCGTGCGCGGGTCGGCGATGCCCAGCATGCCGGTCAGCACGTGCTCCTGGAGGATGGCCACATCCAGACGGGCCACCGCGTCGTCCACCTCGCTCCACTCCGCAGGGGCTTCCACCTTGTACCAGATGCCATCCAGATACAGGCCGAACTGCCCCTTGCCGCGAGGACGCCATGGCTCGCCGCGGTCCGACATGCGCTCGATCCTGAACTTGGTCGCGAGCTCAGCCAGAAACTGTTCTTCGGTACGATTGTTCAGATCCTTCACGACGCGATTGTAGTCGATGATGTTCAACTGGTCGCTCGGGAAGCACACCGCCATGAAGAAATTGTATTCCTCCTGGCCGGTGTGGGACGGATTCTCGGCACGGCGCTTGGCCCCCACCTTGGCCGCACTGGCACTGCGGTGGTGTCCGTCGGCCACATAGAGCGCACGCACCTTCTGGAAATGGGCGGTGATCTCCTTCTGCACCTTGGGATCATCGACCACCCAGAACTCGTGCTGCACCCCGTCCACTTCGAACCAATACAGACACTTGTGGGCATCGCACCAGTCCTCGACCAGCCTGTCGATCTTCTCGTTGGGGCGGTAAGTCAGAAAAACGGGGCCCGTGTTGGCATTGGTCTCGTCCACATGGCGAATCCGGTCGCGCTCCTTGGTCTCGCGCGTGTGCTCGTGTTTCTTGATGGTGTTGTTCTCGTATTCCTCCACCGAGACGCAGCCCACCACACCGGTCTGGATGTTGCCGTTCATTTCCTGGCGATACAGGTAGAAGCAGGGCCGGTCATCCTGCACCAGGCGCCCCAGTTCGATCATCCGGTCCAGATTCCGGCGGGCCATGGCGTACACCGCATCGTCGTAAGGATTGGTGTCCTCGGGCAGATCGATCTCCGACTTGACCACGTGCAGAAAGCTGTACTCGTTGCCCTCCGCTTCCTGCCTGGCCTCCTTGGAATCCAGCACATCGTAGGGCTTGCTTGCAATGCGCGCGGCCAGATCGGCCCGGGGACGAAAACCGGCGAACGGAACGAAGGTGGCCATGGACAATCTCCTTTGGATCACGGCAACGATGTGCGGACCTGTGGGCCGGCACGGAACACGCTATGGTCGGAATGGAATCGGGCCCGGAACGGTGGCGCCGGGCCCGCGGAAACACTGCGGAATCACAGTCCCAGGACTTCGGCGATGATCTCCACCACCTCGCCCCCGATCCGGTCCTGGGCTTCGCTGGTCTGGGCGCCGATGTGGGGTGTCACACTCACACGGGGATGCGCCGCCAGCGCCTGGTTGAATCCGGGTTCGCTGGCGAAGACATCGATGCCCGCGCCCCCCAGCTTGCCGACTTCGAGCGCGGCCAGCAGGGCGGCTTCGTCCACGGTTCCACCACGGCTGCAGTTGACAAGGATCGCGTCGGGCTTCATGGTCGCAAGTTCGGCGGCCCCGATCAGCGGAGGTGCGCCCTTGCTGTGAGGCACGTTCAGGCTGATGTAATCGCTCTGCGGCAGCAGCTCCTTCAAGCTGCAGCGAGTGGCACCTTCCAGCGGCGCGATATCCGCATAACTGTCGCAGTAAACCACGGACATTCCCAAGGCGAGCGCGCGCTTGGCGGTCTCGCGGCCGATGCGGCCGAAACCGATCACACCCAGGGTGGCCCCATTCAGCTCGCGACCCTCGTAGCGCTTCTTGTTCCATTGGCCCTGGCGCATGGTCACATTGGCATCGGGCAACCAGCGGCTCACGGCGAACATGTGCGCGATGACCAGTTCGGCCACGCTGGCACTGCTGGCGCCGGGTGTGTTGCGCACCGCGATGCCCTTTTCCGCCGCATAGGCGTGATTGATGTTGTCAATGCCCACACCACCCCGGATGAAGAGCCGGCAGTGCCCGGCAGCGGCGGCGTCCACCTCGGGATCACGCAACTGGGTGGCGCTGCGCACCACGACCGCATCCACGAGTTTCAGTTGCGCCAGCAGATCATCACCGGTGTAGTGAGTCGTATCCACGGTCACGCCCAGGCGTTCGAGAGCCTCGATGGCGGATGCGGAAAGCCCGTCGTTCAGCAGAACACGCGGCATGATAGTCTCCTTGCGGCAGATGCCGCTACTTGAGGTCCAGAATGTCTTCCATCGCGACAAAGAGCTCGTCGAGCCCGGCAGCCGTGCACTCGGCCATGTGAGCGATGCGGAAGGTCTTGTCCTTCAGCTCGCCGTAGCCGTTGGCGATCTGGAAGCCGCGCTGGCCCAGGGCACCATTGAGTTCGCTGACATTGAAACCGCGCGTGTTGTGGATCACGGTCACGGTGCGCGAGGCGAAGGCATCGTCCACCAGCAGCTCGAAATGCTTGCGGCCCCAGGCCCGCACCTTCTCCATGTTGGCCTTGTGACGATCCCAGCGCACCTGCAGACCTTCTTCCAGGATCAGGTCCAGCGCCTTGTCCAGCGCATACATCAGACTGAGCGCGGGGGTGGAACTGTATTGGTGGTCCTTCTTGAAGACGAAGTCGTAGAGCTGGACCATGTCGAAATAGAAGCCGCGATTCTGCACACCCCGGGCGCGCTCGATGGCGCGCTCGCTCACGCTGCAGGCCGAGAGGCCGGGCGGCACGCCCAGCGCCTTCTGGGTGGACGTGATGCAGCAGTCCACGCCCAGCTCGTCCACGGGAATCGAGGTACCGGCCATGGAACTGACCGTATCCAGCAGCCAGAGCACATCGGGATAACGACGGCGCACCTCGGCGATCTCGGCCACCGGATTCATCACGCCGCTGGAGGTCTCGTTGTGGGTCACGGTAAAGGTGTCGTACTTGCCCGTGGCCAGGGCCTTCTCGACCTCGGAGGCCAGGGTGGGCTGTCCCTGGGGCACTTCGAAGAGGTCGGCATCCTTGCCGTTGAGCACGGCCATGTCATGCCAGCGCTTGCCGAACGCCCCCACGCTGAAAACTGCGGCGCGCTTCGCACTGAAGCTGCGGATCGCACCTTCCATCAGACCGCTGCCCGATGAGGTGGAGAGCAGGATCACCTGCTCGGTCTGGAAGACCTTGCGCAGTTTCTCGGAAATGCCGCGCTGCAGGGCGCTGGCATCCTTGCTGCGGTGGCCGATCATCGGATGGGTCATCGCAGCCAGTACGTCGGGCCGGACATCCACCGGACCGGGAATGAAGAGTTTCTTGGCCATCTCTCGCTCCTGGCGATTGGGGGTCACTGTGACTCAGGAAAGGGAATCCGTGCCGCTCGCACCCAGGCGCGCGCAGCCGTTTTCCAGATAGTTGCATACATAATCCCTGACGGCCTCCTCGAGACCCGTCGCGGGCAATGGCAGGCCGATGGCCGTGCTGCGGCTCATCTCGGCGCAGGTGTGATACTGATACTGGCCGCGCAGTTCGGTGGGCATGGGCACCCAGTCGATCTTTGGTTCACGGCCCAGTGCCTGGAACACGGCCAGCGCCAGATCCTCGAAACGACGGGCCATTCCCGTGCCCAGATTGAACAGTCCGTGCACCTCGGGCATGCGCCAGGCGGCCAGCATGGTCTCGACCACATCCTTGACGTAAACGAAATCACGGCTCTCGTCGCCATTGGCGAATCCATCGCGGTGATTGGCGAAGAGTCGCACCGGCCCGCCCGCGTGGATCTGTTCCCAGGCCTTCAGCACCATCGAGCGCATGCTCTCCTTGTGATACTCGTTGGGCCCGAAGACATTGAAGAACTTGAACCCCACGGCCGTCTCGAGCAGCCCTTCATCGCGCAGCCAGCGATCGGCGAGCTGCTTGGACCAGCCATATCCATTGAGAGGAGCCAGCCGGTCGATGCCTCCGGGGTCGTCGGCATAACCCAGGGCGCCATCTCCGTAGGTGGCCGCGCTGGAGGCGTAGATCAAGCGGATTTTCTGCTGGGCGCAGATCCGGGCCAGGTCGCGGGTGAGGAGAGCGTTGTTGCCCATCAGGTAGTCCGCATCGCGCTCGGTCGTGCTGCTGCAGGCCCCCATGTGAAACACCACCTCGCAGTCCTCGGGCAACCCCCACTCCAGCGACTCGGCGAACTCCTGCTTGCCCTGGAACTCGGCGAAGGCCAGCGGCGCCAGATTGCGCCATTTCTCCCCCGTGCCCAGGCGGTCCACGACCAGAATGTCCCGGCGATCGAGCTGGTTCAGTCTCCAGATCAGGGCGCTGCCAATGAAGCCAGCTCCGCCGGTCACGATGATCATGGGGTTCCTCCGGATCAGGGTCCGTGGATCAGCCGCTGGCAGCTGGTCCGGCCTGCTTGACAGAGTGACAGAATTCTCCCGCGGGGTACCGCACCGAGGACGCGGGGATCGCGGACGCGTGACCCGGGACGATTGCGCTCGATTCGAGCTGAATCCGCTTCCAAAGCCACTGGAAAATCGCCGGAGAGTATAGCAATTGCCATGACGCAAGCTTGATCCCGGTCAGTTTCAGGGCTGGCATGGGGCTTGCTTCAGCAGGACTGGTGCCACCCGCGCGGAGTCCCGCGGGTCCAGTGGTTGACACTTTCCCGCGCCTCCCGCTGCGGGGCGATTGCTACACTGCCGACCGCTCCGGCCGTACCGCCATGTCCAAGGAGAACCCCCATGCTGCTCAGTTCAACCCTTCTGTCACTGATGATGGGTACCGCATTGCCGGCCACCCACGTGCAGGCCGCGCCAGAACCGGCCGCCCCGGCGACTGCCGCGCACCTGCCGCTGATCGAAACCGGCGCTCCCAGCCGGGAAATGATCGAGTTCTTCCGCCAGCAGGAGAAGCCCTGGCGCCGCCTGCCGCACTCCCACGGGGGTTCCGGCCTGCGCGACAGCCGCACCCTGTCCCAGTACGACGTCAGCTACTACGAGCTGGAGCTGGACATGCCCACGGCCAGTGCGGGAATGACCGGTGTCGTGCGCATGCACTTCCGCTCGCTCGAGCCGGACCTGGCCAGCATTGAGCTGCACGCGGGCGACAACCTGGGCCTGGACCAGGTGCTGGTCAACGGTCAGGCCGCCAGTTTCAGTCACACGGGCGATGACTTCACGGTCACGCTGCCCCAGCCCCTGGGCGAAGGCGAGTCCGCCGTGCTGGAAACCCACTACACGGTCACCTATGGGGGCGGGGGCGTGCTGCCCGCCACGCGCACCAATGTGCAGACCAGCCAGAGCGTGGCCACCCTCACCACCCAGGCCGAACCCTGGGACGCCCGTCGTTTCTGGCCCTGCCGCGACGAGCCCATCGACAAGGCCGACAGCCTGCTGGCACACATCACCACCCAGGACTACAACACCGTGGTGTCCAACGGAGTGCTGCGCTCGAATCTGGTCAATGGGGACGGCACCCGCACGGTGACCTGGTTCGAAGGCCTGCCCATGTCGACCTACCTGTTCTCGGTCTGCATCGCGCCCTACAATCACCGCAGCGACACCTGGAGCTGGAACGAGACCAGCATGCCCATGGAAGAATGGTCCTGGGGTCTCAGTCCCAGCGAGCAGCAATTCGTCTCACAGACGGGCATGGACGCGCTGACCGCCTTCTCCGATCTCTTCGGCCTGTATCCCTTCCATGAGCAGAAGTATGGCCATGCCCAGTATACCTGGGGCGGGGCAATGGAACACCAGAGCGTGAGCTCGATGGGCTTCTACAACCAGGCTGTGATCGCCCACGAGCTGATGCACCAGTGGTTCGGCGACAAGCTGACCTGCGAGAGCTTTCACCACATCTGGCTCAACGAGGGCTGGGCCACCTATGGAGAAGCCCTGTTCTTCGAGTCGATCGGTGGCAGCCAGACCCTGCATGACTACATGGATTTCGAAGAGTATTACGGGGGCGGCACGATCTACGTCGAGAACCCCGAGTCGGAAAACATCTTCGACGGCAATCTGAGCTACGCCAAGGGCGCCTGGGTGCTGCACATGCTGCGTCACGTGATGGGCGACGAAGGCTTCTTCACGGCCGTGCGCGCCTATCTGGGCGGCAGCGACCCCTCGGCCTATCGCACCGTGGACACCGCCGAATTCCAGTCCTTCATGGAAGCGGAATACGGCGAGTCACTGGACTGGTTCTTCACCCAGTGGATCCACGGCGAGTACTGGCCCGACTATGTCTGGAACTGGCAGACCCGCAGCGAGGGCCCACAGCTCTGGCTGGACATGGGTGTGGTCCAGCGCCAGCTGCCCGAACGCCAGTTGTTCACCATGCCTCTGGATCTGGTCGTGTACTATCCCAACCAGCCCGATACCCTGGTGCGTCTCTTCAACGACCAGCCCAGCCAGAACTGGAGCATCGCACTGGCCGAACAGCCCGATTCGGTGCGCCTGGACCCGCAGAACTGGGTGCTGAGCAATGTCACTCGGGCCAGCGATCTGGACTCCGATCCGCGGCTGGTTGAGGTGCGGATAGTCGATGGGGAGGGCGCTGTCATGGAAGCCCTGCCCGACACCGATGCCTTCGGTCTTGAACTGGACCTGCAGAACTTCGGCGGCCCACTGACCGGGCTGAGTGCCGAACTGCAGAGCACGGATTCGCGGATTGCCCTGACTCCGCAGCAGCTCACTCCGGGAGCCCTCGAGCTGGGCCAGACGATCACGCTGGAATTCGATGCCGCCAGCCTCTCACGCCTCGAGGGCCGCGTGGCCTTCAGCCTGGAACTGGCCTGGCCGGATCACGCGCTCAGTCTGCCCTTCAGCCTGCCCGGCTCGCATCCCAGCCTGATTCTGGTGGACGACGATACCGAAGGCAACTGGGAGCAACTCTTCCTCGCCGCCGCCGGCGACGAGGTCGTGCAATTGCTCAGCCCGGCTGAATTCCTGAGCCAGACTCCCGACACCCAGGCATTGCTGATCTGGCATCAGGGCAATGCCGGACGCATGCTGAGCCCGGACGAGCGCTCGGCTCTCGAGAGCTTCGTGGAACTGAGTGGACACGTGGTGCTCAGTGGCCAGGACCTGCTGCAATCCCAGGATCCTGTCTGGGCCCAGCAGTTCCTTGGCCTGGAAGTGATCCAAAGCTCGGTCAGCTCCAGTGCGGTCAGTGGCGAGATCACATCGATCTTTCCCGGCCAGCTGTTGTTCTTCATCAACGGAGGCGCGGGCAACCAGACCCATATGGATCGTCTGGATCCGCTCAATGCCTTCCCTGTTTTCCATTATTTCAATTCGGTGGAAAGTGGAGATGCGGGCGTGGTGCATGAATCGGACATCAGCGGGGGCCGCGTGCTCAGTCTGGGCTTCGGGTTGGAAGGCATCAGCGGCGCGGGCACCAGCATGGACCTGGGCGAGGTGCTGGAACGCCTGATCGCCTGGTCCCGCGGCGAGGTCGGCCTGAATGAACCCGGCCACGCATTGCCGCGCAGCCCCGTGCTGGACAGCGCCTGGCCCAACCCCTTCAATCCCGAAACCCGCGTATCCTTCACGCTGCCGCGCGAGGGCAATGTGGAGCTGATGGTCTACAATCTGGCGGGGCAGCTGGTGGACACCCTGCACCGCGGGCGTCTGGCGGCGGGAACCCACCAGGTGCTCTGGCGGGCCGAAGGGCGCTCCAGCGGAGTCTACCTGCTGCGTCTGGACGGTCCGGGAGGTGGTGATACCATGAAAGTGCTGCTGCTCAAGTGAGACACCTGCTTGCCCTGCTGGGACTGGCTGGCTGCGTGCTGGCCCAGGTTCCCGAACTGCTCGACAGCCGTCCCGGTGCCGACTGTTTCCGGCTGGCTCCCTGGCCCGCGGGGGGTCTGATCGCCGGAGGAGATGGCGTGTTGCAACTCGTCTCGCCAACGCCTGAACTGGCCCCCGTGATGGGCGAGTGGCTCAGCCCGGGCACTCTGTCCGATCTGGCCGGCGATGGCGAGCATCTGCTGCAGGCGCTCGGTGGTGCGGGCCTGCTGGTCTGGGACGCCAGCACGGGCCTGAGCGAGCCCTGGACCCTGGCGGTTCCGGCCACCAAGGTCTGCGTGGATCAGGATTGGGCGACAAGCGCCGCCGGTTCCCAGCTGAGCCTGATCCAACTGAACGGAGCCGCTCCCGAAGTCGTGCACACGGCCAGCCTGCCCTCGGCCTGTGCCGCACTTGCCCAGCGCGATACTCTGCTTTATGCCTTCGACGACAGCCAGCTCCATCTGTACCACATCGATGCCACTGGCTTCGCGCTGCGCACCAGCCAGACTCTTTCTGCGCCCGTGCTGAAAGCCCGTGTGTCCGCCGACGAATTGCTGCTGGTGCACATGGATGGAGTCGTGGAACGGATTTCCCTCAATGCCCAGGGTCGGCCGACAGGGTCCGAAAATTGGTCCAGCATGCTGGCCCCCAACGACATTCTGGCCCTTGGCTCACAGCGTTACCTGCTGAGCGTGCCCGGAACGGGACTGCTGCCGCTGTTCTGGCCTGCGGGCGAAGCCGCGCAGCCGGGCACTCCCCGCCGGTTCGCCGACTGGAACGGCCAGCTCTGCGCTCTGGGCAATGGGCGCATCGCGGTGGCCGAAGGCGAAGCCGGTGGCGCGCTGTATCTCACGGACTCCGAGGGCGTGCCCCAGGCGCTGGGCCGCTTCTCAACCCGACCTCTCGCACGCAAACTGCTGCTCGACGATCAACTGCCCCATCACGTCTGGCTGCTTGACGGAAGGCTCGGTCTGCGCCGTTTCCACAGCGAGCTTCTCACCGAGCGCATGCAGCTGGCCTTCCCTCGGCCCGTGATCGGTGGAGACCTGCGCGAGGGCTGGGCCGGGGCCGTCACCGAGGGCTCGGGACTGCGTTTCTATCAGGTCTTCGCCGACAGCTCGGCGATCAACGGCATCCACAGCACCGACCCGATCGTGGACCTGGCGATGGGCCCGGAGCTGATGCTGGCCTACATCACGTCCAATGGTTTCGTGGCCATCAAGCAGATCAATCCCTTTCCCTACACGCTGTTCCACTACGGCACGATCTTCCTCAACTGCCTGCCGGGAGCCGCCTTCTGGGTGGGCGACCAGTTCTTCCTTGGCAGTCAGGACGGACGCCTGTTCCACGTGGATGTCAGTGACCCGCAGGCTCCCACGCTGGTGGAAACCCTGCAACTGGCCGGCCCCGTGCGCGACGCCGACCCCTATCCGCCCGCCGCGCTGGACCGCATGCTGGTGAGCGCGGGCGACCTCTACCGCCTGGCCTTCCAGGGAGCGGGTCCCGTGATGATCGAAGACAGCTACCACCACGCCTGGGGCCCCGTGGCCTGCGCCTCGGTGGGCGAGCTGGTCTGCTTCGCCACCGGCAACACGCCCGTGATCGGTGCCTTTCCCGGCACGCGCGGCAATCCCTTCGGCCCCCTGCTCTCGCCGGAGACCTCACCCGCGCCCGCCATGGCCGACCTGCTGGACATGGGCGGGCTGGAGGTGCTGGGACTGACGGAAGCCGGCGATCTCAATCGTTACACCTTCGCGCAGTTGGACACGCCTGCGCCAGTCGCGTTGCCCTCGAGTCTCGGCCTGCGTGCCTTTCCCAATCCGGCGAATCCGGGCACGGTGCTGCAGTTTGAGCTGCGCACTCCTGCGCGTGTGACGGTGACCCTGGTGGACATGGCGGGGCGTGTGTGCCTCAGCCAGGCAATGGGCGAATTGGGCAGCGGGCAGCAGCGGGTGGCCCTGGATCTGGCGGGATTGGCCAGTGGGGTGTATCTGTGTCGGGTGAGCGCGGGCGCGGAATGGGAGAGTGTGCGGCTGAGTCTGGTGAAGTGAGTGGGCGGACCTCTGGTGCAGTGCCTGGCGCCCCGAAGTGCTTCGGGCTACTTCAGGACCGGATGGAAGCCAGAGGGGAGAGCCAAGGCAGGTGGGTGGGGTGCTGTCACACAGCCCGGACGCGCAGGCGAATTCCTAGTGCTTTGGTGACTTTCAGGATGGTGGCGAAGCTCGGGTTGCCGTGCTCGCTCAGGGCTTTGTACATGCTTTCACGACTCAGACCAGCCTCACGGGCGACCAGCGCCATGCCCTTCGCGCGGGCGATATCGCCCAAGGCCCGAGCGATTCCCGCGATGTCATCCGGGGCTTCCTCGAACCAGGCATCCAGGTAGGCGGCCATTTCCTCCGGTGTACGCAATTGCTCGGAGACATCGTATTCCACGGTCCGAATGACTGGCGAGGTGGTCTTGGTGGTTCTGGGCATCGTGCTATTCCTCAAGACTTCGTACCAGCGTTCGCGCAAGAAGGATGTCTGCTCTTTGGGAGGACTTGACCCCTCCGACCAGCAAGATGATCAGTTCCTGCCCTCTTTGAGTGTAGTACACGCGATAGCCGGGACCCACATCCACTTTAGCTCTGAGATTCCGGACGCCAGATTCCGGTACTTCCCTGGATTGCCGTGGGCCAATCGGTCCACACGCACCTGAATCCGAGCCCTCGCTGCTCGATCCTTGAGTGCATTGATCCAGTCGCGATACATCTCGGTCATCCGAACGCGCATGGCGGAGTGTAGCCTTTGGGATACAACTTGTCAAGAACAATTGCACAAGTCATGGATTGGCAGCCCGTGGGAAACGCTTCTGGTCGAAGGCGCAGAAAAGTGAAGATTCCAGGATCCTGCACGGCAGTAGGCTGATCAAGTCCGGCTGGAAGCCACGATGGCATTCTCGGTCAGGAAGAGCGGGCGGCCAGCAGGTGGTCGACCAGTTCGGCGAAGCCGGCGCCGCCGCGCGCGGGTGTGATCCAGGCGGGCTCGTGCTCGAGCAGATCACGGAAGTCCAGCAGGTTGGCCACGCCCACGGAGCCTTCGCGGAAAAAGGAGAACATCGGCTCGTCGTTGGGGCTGTCGCCGGCGAAGGCGCAGATCGACTGGGTGGGCGGGGAATCGGGGTCCATGTCGAAGTGCTGGCGCAGGTACTCGCGGGCGGCGCTCAGTTTGTCAAAGTGACCGTACCAGCCATTGACATGAATCGAACTGATCTTGGCGGTGGCGCCCGCCTCCTCGAAGAGCCGCTGGATCTTCAGAACATCCTCGCGGGGCAGGCGCGGCACATCCTCACAGAAATCGATGGCCAGATCGTATTCGCGATAGCTCTGGTCGCTGGCGATGGCACACCCCGGCACCTCGCGCAGGATGCGCTCGCGCACGGCCTGCAGTTTTTCGCGAAAGCCTGTCCGGGTGGCGCTGTCGTACACGAAGTCGCGCCGCAAGCGGCCGCCCTCCATGCGGAAGACCAACCCGCCGTTCTCGCCGATCACGCCGTGCACGGGCCACATCCGGGCGATGTGATCACACCAGCCCGCCGGCCGGCCCGTCACGGGCACCACGGCCAGTCCCGCCTCATGAGCCTGCCAGAGAGCCCGGTACGCGGGCGCGGGAATCCGTCCTTCGCTCGAGATGGTGTCGTCGATGTCGCTGAAGAGAATGCTGACCCGGGCCGCTTTCTCGCGTGTCCATTCGGCAAGCGGACGCATCAGGCGGTACGGCCCTGGGCGGCCCCGATGCCTGCCAGCAGCCGGCGGTTGCTGGCGACATAGTCCACGAAGGACCAGGCCGTCCAGAGTGCGGCCACCAGCACCAGCCACCAGGCCGCGCGCTGGATCAGGGCGTCGTTGAACCATTGCGGGAAGGGGTGCACGAGGATGCGCGCCAGCAGGATCGCGATGATCACGGTGGCCTGGATGATCGCCTTCAGCTTGCCGCTGCCACGGGCGGCCAGCACCAGCCCTTTGGAGGCGCAGACCGTGCGCAGGGTGCTGACGGCGCTGTCGCGGTAGACGAAGATCAGCACCATCCACCAGGGAATCAGGCCCACGCTCATGAAGGCGATGAAGACGGTGATGCGGCTGATCGAGTCGGCCAGCGGATCCAGCAGCTTGCCGAAGTCGGTGACTTCGCCACGGCTGCGCGCGATGTGGCCGTCGAATCCATCGGTCAACTCGGACATCACCACGATGGCCAGGGCCGCGACCCGCGCCCAGAATCCTTCCTGCATGAACGCGAGAACGAAGATCGGGCTCAGGAAGATGCGCGCCGCGGTGAGCTGGTTGGCAAGGGTCATGGGGGGTCCCCGCAGTTGTTCGGTGCCTGGCAGCGGTTTCGGAGCCTGTCGGAACGCTGGCGAATGTACCATTGCCAAGGCACCCAAACCCGCCAGGCAGTTCCTGGACGGTCCGGCCCGCTATTTGTGCTGGCTGTTCCCGTTGATGCCCCGGTTGCGCAGGCTCACCGGGCGGATCATGTTCTGAGGATCAAGGATGCTGGCGATCTCCTCCTCCGTGACCCAGCCATGCTCGCGCACCAGCTCCGAGACCGGCCTGCCGGTCTTGAGCGCTTCCTTGGCCACCTGGGTCGAGCGGCTGTAGCCGATGTGCGGCAGCAGGGCCGTGACCAGCCCGATGCTGCCCATCACCATCTCGCGGCAATGCTCCTCGTTGGCCGTGATGCCTTCGATGCAGAACTTGCGCAGGGTGGTGAAGGCCCGGGTGAGCATGTCGATGCTCTGGAAGATGTTGAAGACGATCACCGGCTCCATCACGTTCAGCTGCAGCTGGCCATTTTCCGCCGCCATGGTCACGGTCAGATCGTTGCCCACCACCTGATAGGCGACCTGGTTGACCACCTCGGGAATCACCGGATTGACCTTGCCCGGCATGATGCTGGAACCGGCGGCGCGCGGCGGCAGATTGATTTCGCCCAGCCCGCAGCGCGGCCCGGAACTGAGCAGGCGCAGGTCGTTGCAGACCTTGGAGATCTTGATCGCGATCCGGCGCAGGGTGCTGGAAAATGCCTGCAGCGAGCCCGTGTCGCTGCTGGCCTCGATCATGTCGGGGCTCAGGCGGAAATCCATGCCCGTGACCTTGCGCAGCGCGCGCAGGGCTTCCTGGGGATAGGCCGGGTCGGCGCAGATGCCCGTGCCGATGGCCGTGCCGCCCAGATTGGTCTCCATGAACTGGCGCGCCGTCTCGCGCACGCGTTCCATGTCCTCCTCGATGCCGTGCGCCCAGGAGAGGAATTCCTGCCCCAGGGTCATGGGCACCGCATCCTGCAACTGGGTGCGCCCCATCTTGATCACCCACTCGAACTCACGCGCCTTGTGTTTCAGCGCCACCACCAGATCATCCATCGCGTCCAGCATCTGGGGATAACTGAGCAGAATCGCCAGACGGAAGGCCGTGGGGTACACGTCGTTCGTGCTCTGTGACATGTTGACGTGGTCGTTGGGATGCACACGCTCGTAGTGGCCCTTGGCCTCGCCCAGAATCTCGAGCGCCCGGTTGGCGATGACCTCGTTGGCGTTCATGTTGGTGCTGGTGCCCGCACCTCCCTGGATCATGTCCACCACGAACTGGTTGTGCAGGTGGCCGTTGAGGATGTCGTCGCAGGCCCGCGTGATCGCTCCCGCGACCTCGGGTTCAAGCATGTCCAGCTTGAGGTTGGCCAGGGCAGCGGCCTTCTTCACCATCGCCAGCGCCCGGATGAAGTGGGGAAAGTGGCTGATCCGGATGCCCGAGATGTCAAAGTTCTCGAGGGCCCGCATGCTCTGCACGCCGTAATACGCGTTCTCGGCAATGCGCATCGGGCCGATCAGGTCGTGCTCCTCGCGCGTCTCACCGGTCTGGTAGACCGAGGCCACGCCTTCCTGCCCGCTCGAGGACAGGCCGGCCATCAGGCGCCGGAAGACCACCCGCCCCGCGCGCGAGATCATCTTGGCCGCGGCCAGCGGGTTCCGTTCCATGTAGGCCAGAAACTGTTCGCGCTCGAGGTACCAGAGCTCACTGTCCTCCACCACCCGGGCCGAGGTGGAATGGGAGCTCTCGTCCAGCAGACAGGCCTCGCCGAAGTAGTTGCCCTCGCGGTACACCAGCAGCAGCTTGTCCTGGTCGTGTTCGCCGCCCATCACCTGGATCTTGCCGCTCTGCACGAAGTACACCCGGTGGCGGTGGTCGCCTCCCTGATAGATCGAACTGCCCGCCGGCAGCGATGTGTGCTGGAACTGGGCGGCAATCTCCTTGAGTTCCGCCTCCTGCAGCACTTCGAAGATCTCATTTGTCTGCAGGCGCTGGATCAGGTAGTTCACTCTGGGCTCCTTGCGGAAACGGACCGTGAGCCGGTCCGGGGTGGATCATCTCGTCGGCGTCTACAGATAGCGCAGGGGCTGGCCCTGGGGCGAGCCCAGGAAGACTCCTTCGCGCCAGACCAGGTTGCCACGCAGCACGGTGGCCTTCACGCGGCCGCAGAGTTCGCGGCCTTCCCAGGGCGTCCAGCCCGCGCGGCTCTGCAGGTGTTCGGCGCGCACGGCCCAGCGCTCGTCGGGGTCCACGATCGCCAGATCACCATCGAACCCGCGCGCCAGCCGTCCCTTGCCCAGGACACCGTAGATCCGTGCCGGTCCCTCGCTGTAGAGGCGCACCAGATCATCCAGTCCCAGTCGGCCGTGACTCACCTGATCCAGCAGCACGGGCAGCACGGTCTCGACCCCGGGCATGCCGCTGGGGCAGTCGGGGTAATCGCGCGCCTTCTCCTCCAGAGTGTGCGGAGCGTGATCGCTGCCGATGACCGTGATCAGCCCCGAGCGCAGGGCCGCCCAGAGCGCCTTGCCGTGCTCGGCCTCGCGCACCGGAGGATTCATCTGGGCGTGACTGCCCAGCTCTTCGTAACACCCGGGTGCGGTCATCAGCAGATGCTGGGGAGTGGTTTCCACGGTCACCAGCGGATTGCCCCGCCAGCGCTCGAGCAGCTCCATTTCCTCGCGGCTGTTGGTGTGCAGCACATGCACGGGCCGCCCACAGGCCAGAGCGGTTTCCACCAGCCGCTCGACCGCCAGTCGGGCACATTCCGGGTCACGCAGGCGCGTGTGCCAGCGCGGATGATCGGCCTGCTTGCCATGCAGGGCCTTCAGTTCCAGCAGGCGCGCATTGTCCTCGGCGTGCACGGCCACCCGACGTGTGCCGTGAGCCAGCACGGTGCGCAGGTCCTCGGCATTGTCCACCAGCAGGCTGCCCGTGGACGACCCCATGAAGATCTTGACCCCCGCGCAGCCCGGCAGCCGTTCCAGCTGTCCCAGCTCGCGCGCATTGTCCGCCGTGGCGCCCATGAAAAAAGCGAAGTCGGCCCAGCTGCTGGCGCGCGCCCGTTCAATCTTGTCCGCCAGACTGGCCGCATCCACGGTGGCCGGCCGCGTGTTGGGCATTTCCATGTAGGAGGTGACCCCGCCAGCGATCGCCGCCCGGCTGCCGCTGCCCAGGTCTTCCTTGTGGGTCAGCCCCGGCTCGCGAAAGTGCACCTGGCTGTCCAGCATGCCCGGCAGCACCACCAGCCCGTCCAGATCGAGGCTCTCCTCGTCCGCCGCCGCCTTCAGCCCGCTGCCCAGTTCCACGATGCGCCCCGCGCGGATCCGCAGGTCCCTCAAGGGCAGATCGCCCTCCTGGAATACCCGCCCACCCCGCACCAGCAGGTTGCCCGCCTTGTCCATGCTCGTCTCCCGGATTCGCCGCCCCGCGCTCCTCGGCAGGGCCGCCTGTGGCCGTGTGGGTCCCGCTTTGCTCCACGGGACCGTGGAAAGTAAAAAAGCCCCGGACAGGTTGCCCGGGGCGATTGGGGGTCGAGGGGATGGAGTGAACTGACAGCAGCTGTTTCCGGGCCCCTTTCGAAGCTCCGCGAGTTTCTCCTGAATCGGCGGATGCACCGGTTCAGCTGCGGGCCGCGCAGCGGGGCGTCTGCTGCAACCGGCTGCGCGAGGCACTGGCTCAGGCGGTCTTGTTGGCCGGGTCCCAGAGTCGGGGCTCCCAGAGCTCGACCTTGTTGCCGTCGGGGTCCATGATCCAGGCGAAGGTGCCGTTCTCGTGTGACTCGGGTCCCTGGATGATCTCCACGCCGCCCGCGCGCAGCTGCTCCAGCATGTCGGCCATGTCGTCAACACGGTAGTTGATCATGAAGCTGGATTGGCTGGGGCTGAACCACTGGCTGTCCTTCTCGGCCACATGCCACACGGTCAGCCCGCCATCGTCGGCCTTGTCGTCCGGCCAGCGCAAAATGGCACCGCCCCAGTCTTCCAGAGCCAGGCCCAGATGTGTTCTGTACCACGCAGCCAACGCGGCGTGGTCGCCCGTGCTCTTCAGGAACACGCCGCCGATTCCGGTGACCTTCGCCATCCTTGCCCTCCCTGCATTCAATCGGTTTCGGTCAGGTTCCACCAGCCATGTGAGATTCCGGACACATCGCGGAAGTGTCAGGTGTCCTGGCCACCGCTCAGGGACCTGGTGAAGCACACCACCCGTTCCGTTTCCTCAAAGCCAAGCGCAAGATGCATGGCATGGCTGAGGCTGTTCGAGAGCTCGGCATCCGAGGCCAGTTCGATGACACCGCGCGCACGGGCCCAGGCGATCACCGCATCCACCAGACTGCGGGCGACTCCGGTCCGACGAGCCGCTTCATCCACGAAGATTCCCTCGAGAAAGGCGACCGGCGAGCTGGACGTGCCATTCACGTAATCGTGACGCAAGGACACCTCGGCGAAGCCCGTTGGCTGGCCGTCTTCGGTCAGGGCGATGAACTGGCCATACCGGGCGGGATCGGCCAGAAACTGCTCCATCTCGGCACGATGCTCGGCTTCGCTGTGATCGGGCCAGAGACGATCCCGCAGAACGAACCACGCATCACAATGGGCTCTGGCAATCGCATGGACCACGACGCTCACCTACTTCTGCAGCAACTCCGCCGGATCCTTCTTGTAAGGGTCCAGACTGCCCGAGTAGGTTTCGTACCAGCTGTCCTGGCCGGAGACCCGACAGAGCAGCCGGTTCTCGGCCTTGGGGCTGCGGTACCAGGCCACCGTGTGCTGGCCGCCGCCGGCATCGCTGAAACTGGCACTCAGCTCGGGGCTGGCCATGTCGACTCCGGCGACCAGGGAATCGGGCGCCAGATCCGTGACACGGAAGCGGGCCACCCCGGAGAGCAGGCTCTTGAACGCACTCTCGTTGAGCGGGCTCTCCGCGAAGCGCATGCTGCCATTGGCCTTGAAGGCCTCGCCCACCCAGAGGCTGTCGGCCCAGCGGTAGTGTTCGCGTGAGCCGTCGGCGTGAGTCAGACTGAGCTCGCGCAGGGTGTCGGGGTTCATGTTGAACAACTGCTTCTGCAGCCAGATCGACCGCCGCGGGGCGAAGCGGCTGCCCAGATTGCTGGCGGTGCGGTAGACGGGTTCCTTGCCTTCCAGCCGGGCAAAGCCGTTGCTGAAGTCGGCCGAGCCCTTGCCGAAGCGTGCATCCAGCACGGTCTTCGCGCCCTGGCGCAGTTCGACGAAGCGGGCATTGTCGGCGTCCAGGCCGAAGCGTGTGTCATCCACCAGATCCTTGTTGTCACTGGTGCGGGCAATCACGTCAATCTTCTGGCACTGCTGCAGCACACGGCCCACCTGGGCCGGGTCGGCCGGGTGGCGCGGGCTGCCGTCGATGAACCAGTCCTCGCCCGACTTGACCAGCGTGATCGAATCGGCCTTGAACACGATGTGCATGTAATCCACGGCCGCGGAGTCCACGGCGCCCAGGGTATCGGGGTAATTCTTCGCGGGGGGCAGGATGCGGGGCACGAAGATCGCGGCCAACAGCACCACCAGCACCACACCCAGGATCAGATTCTTCTTCATGAGTCCTTTCCTGCCAACTCGTGAGTATCGTCTGCATTCTTGCGGGTCGGGGCCAGCCTCAGGCCAGCCCGGCCCGCCGACGCCGCGCCATCCAGCGCACCAGCCCGAAGAGGATGAAGATCACGGGCACGGCCAGGATGTTGAACCACTTGATCAACTTGCGCGTGCCCGGCTCCAGCTCCACCAGCGGCCTGCTGGTGATGGTCTTGCTGCGGATGCTGATCAGCCCTTCGTCCTGGCTCAGCCAGTCGACGATGTTCTGCACCAGCGCCAGATTGTCGCCCTGCTGTGAATAGGAGTCCTGCACGAAATCGCCATCGGCCATCACGGCCAGCGAGGTGGGCGCTCCCGCGTCCAGACGGCCGGCAGCGTCGGCACCTTCGGGCAGGGCCCGCCCCGCGAAGTACGAGGAGAAACTGCCTTCCACGGTGGCACCAATCAGCTGGGGTCCGGCATTGAAGCGGCTGGCCAGAATCTCGGGAGTCAATTGCTGCACGGGTTCGAGGTCGAAGTTCGGTCCGCGCTGCACTTCGGTGTTCGCGCTGGTGCTCACCAGTGGGCGGATCACGGCACCCGCGCTGCGAGCCGCCGCGAAGGCCGTCGTATCCAGACTGGAGGCCCAGGCCACCAGGGTGGATTCCAGCTTGCGACTCACGGGATGCTCGTCATCGAAGCCGCGCAGCTCCACGAACAGCGGGTAGCGCATCTGGATGCCGAAGAGCGCGGCCAGCGGATTGCCGCCGCCCTGCTGGCGCACGGTCACCGCGCCGCAATTGCGATCGCCCACCAGATCCTGCTCGATCTTCACTCCGAAGTGGGCCAGAAAGTCGTCCGTGTTCAGTTCCAGTGGCTGGGCCTGGCGGGTGGCGATGTCCACCGCATAGCGATCGGCGAAGTACGCCAGTCGGCCACCGCGCATCAGGAACTGGTCCAGATTGTACAGCTCCAGTTCGCTGACCGGCTCCTGGGGCGCCACCCAGACCAGAGTGTGGATCGCCGGATCGACGGGCGTGTCCAGCCGTGTCTCCTCCACCGTGTAGGTCTCGCGCAGCAATTGGGTCAGCGTGCTGATCGAGGGGCCAGAGGGAGCACGGCGCTGCTGGGCCATGGGGTCGGGCTCCATGCCCGGCTCGCCGTGGCCCTGGATCACGCCCACCTTCACCAGTTCCGGGCTGCTGAGCCGGCGGATGGTGCTGGTCATGGTGTACTCCAGCCCGTTGACGTCGCCCAGGAAGGGCAAGGTTTCCTTGCGGTCGCCGGCCAGAAAGCTCATGCCCATGTAGACCAGGCGCACGCTGATCTGGTCGTTCTCGACCACCTGGGCCTGCACGGGCTGTACACCCGCCTTGCGGGCCTCGGCGTCGAAGTTCTCCTTGTCGTGGGGGTCCACCATCTCGAACTGCAGATTGCCGTGGCTCCAGGCCCGGTAATCCTCGAGCATGTCCTTGATGTAGGTGCGGTTCTGGTTGTACTGGGGCCCCACGTCCTCGCTGAAGTAGACCTTCACCAGCAGAGGATCTTCCAGTTCGCGCACCACTTGACGGCTGTAGTCCGAAAGGGTGAAGATCTTGCCTTCGCTCAGGTCGGCACGGCCGAAGTACAACTGGGCGGCCCCGTTGAGGGCGACCAGCACGGCCAGCACCAGCAGCAGATTGCTGCGGTTCTTCGTGTTCGTCATCGCTCCTCCTAGTTCCACTTGCGCCGGGACAGGCTGCGGGAAGCCAGCAGCACGCCCAGCGCGATCAGGCTGAAGTAGTAGATCAGGTCACGCGTGTCCACCACGCCCCGGATCATGCTGTGGTAATGGGCATCGATCGAGAGGAACTCGAAGAAGCCCACCAGCGCCGTGGGAACGAAGAAGAGCACCTTGTCCATCAGGAACAGGCCCAGGGTGAAGGCAATGCCCAGCACGAAGCCGACGAACTGGTTGTCGGTCAGACTGGAGGCGTACATGCCCACGGCCGTATACGCCGCGCCCATCAGGATCATGCCCAGATAGCCGGTGAAGGCCACGCCGCCGTCCAGATTTCCCAGCCAGGCCACGGTGATCGTGTAGGTCAGGGTGCCGGCCACGGCCACCATCAGCAGGCTGAGCGCAGCCAGATACTTGCCCAGGATCAGCTGCAGATCGGTGACCGGATAGGTCACCAGCAATTCGAGGGTGCCGTTGCGCTTTTCTTCCGAGATCAGCCGCATGGTCAGCGCCGGGGCGAAGAACACGAAGAGCAGCGGAATCAGTTCCAGGGCCCCGCGAATGTCGGCCTGTCCGGCCAGGAAGAAACTTGAGAAGAAGAACCAGCCCGTGAGCAGCAGGAACACACTGATGAACATGTAGGCCATCGGGCTGTTGAAGTAGGCCTGCAGTTCGCGTCGGTAAATGGCGGTCATCGCGTTCACTGGGCGGTCCCTCCCTGACGCTCGTCCGCGCCGGTCAGCTCGCGGAACACATCCTCAAGGCTGGTCTGCACGCGGCTCAGTTCCAGCAGGGTCCAGTCCTCGGCCACGGCCATGCGGTACAGGCGCTCGCGCAGGTCCTCGCCGGCCTCGCCATGGATCTCAAGCCGCAGGCTGTCGCCCCCGGGGGGGCTGTGATCGGTGATCTCGCGTATCGGCAACGCCTCCTTCAGGCGTCGTGCCACACCGTCCCCGCCGCCGCGGATCTCGAAGAGGTGACTGCCCGCGCCGGTCAGTCGGGTGCGCAGCTCGCCCGGGGTGCCGTCGGCGATGATCCGACCACGGTTGATGATCATCATCCGGCTGCAGGTGGCTTCCACCTCCTGCATGATGTGCGTGGAGAGGATCACGGTCTTTTCCCGGCCCAGCTCGCGGATCAGGTTGCGGATCTCGACGATCTGGTTGGGATCCAGACCCGTGGTGGGCTCGTCCAGAATCAGCACTTCCGGTTCGTGGATGATCGCCTGGGCCAACCCCACGCGCTGCCGGTAGCCCTTGGAGAGCTGACCGATGAAGCGATGGCGGTACTCGGTGAGTCCGCAGCGCTGGATCGTGCGGTCGATGGCCGCCGGAATCGCCCCGGCGGGCAAGCCGTGCAGCCGACCGCAGAAGGCCAGATAATCGGTCACTCCCATGTCCAGGTACAGCGGATTGTTCTCGGGCAGGTAGCCCACCTTGCGGCGCACGGCCAGTGGATCCTCGGTGACATCCAGACCATCGACCGTGACACGGCCCGAGGTGGGCGGCATGTAACAGGTGATGATCTTCATGGCCGTGGTCTTGCCCGCGCCGTTGGGCCCAAGCAAACCCAGGATCTGCCCGGTCTCGACCGTCATGCTGACGTCGTCGAGGGCACGGACCGTGCCGTAGGATTTGTTGATATGATCGAAGTGAATCATACCCGATGGTGCCTCTTGTTTGACAATGTGACTGGAACCGGGAGCGGCTGCCCGCCCCCAACAAAAAAGCATGCCGCCTCGACCTGCGCCGAAACGGGACACTCTGAACGCGAAAGGGAAATCCTGATGGGGCCGACGAGCCCGGGACCGCGGGCGACGGTTGCCCGCGGAAGCGATCCCGCCGGACCGGTGCGGCAGCACGCGGCAGCGTCAGGACAAGGCGCTGAAACCCGTCGCGGCGGTCCGGGTTCCCGAGGCGTGTGAATTTGTTGTTCGAGATTCTGGTGCGCAAGTCGGGCGAAAGCTCACTGCCCGGCGGGGCGCCCGCGCAGCCAGCGTTTGAGCCGCCGCAGGCCATGCACCCAGGCGTCGCGCGCCAGTGCCAGTCGCCACCAGACGGAGTGGGTGCCGGGCAGCAGTGCTTCCAGACGTGGTTCGCAGTTGCGCAGCAGCACAAAATCATAGGCTGCCGCCAGGGCAGGCCATGGTGAGCGATGGGGCGCGCAATCCAGGGCGATCACCTGCCCCTGGTGCTGGATCCAGTTGGCCAGATGGGGGTCGCCGTGGGCCAGCCCGGCCGCATGCAGTCGGCCCAGCAGGCGAATCACCTCGGGCCAATGGCGCTCATCCACCGGGTCCCCCTGGGCATATTCATAGAGCCAGCCACTTTCCACCACACAGCCCCATGCGCGTCGCTCCCATTGCATCACGGGACGCGGAGCGGGAATGCCCAGGCCCTGCAGGCGCAGCGCGCGACGGAAGGCGCGCCGGGACTCGCCCTCGCGCCAAAGAGTGGTCAATCGGTTCCAGAACCGTCCGTCCTGCCAGCGCGGAATCTTGAGCACCAGACCCGCGGCCGATTCCGCCATGCCGGGCAGATTGTCCAGCCGGATCACACGACTGCGTTTGTCGTCCCGCAGAACCGCGCGCGCGGGCAAGCCGCGCAACAGCTCCACCGCTGGAGCCCGGTATCCGGAAGCCACCAGAACTCGCCACGGGCCTTCTCGCAGGTTGTGGCACAATGGCTCGCTCATGGCAGCACGATCCCTGCGGCCGTGATGCGGTAACACAGCAGATCCGTGTCCAGGGCCGTGGCATGCGACCAGGTGGTATCGGCCAGTTGCACAAGTTGCGTCCAGGGCCCTGCGGGCGTGGGGGCGCTGTATACACGATAACTGTCGGCCACGCCCGGGTTCCAGTCGAGTCGCACGGCGGATGCGTCCAGGCGAATGCTGAGATTCTCGGGAGCCCGCAGGTACTCGATCGCGGCCCCGGTGCGGATGCGGCCCCAGCCGTAGTCATTGTCCGGGCTGTCGGCGCGGTCCGCCGTGTTCATCAGGGCCTCGCGGACCGCCAGCGGCGACCAGCCGGGATGCGCCTGTACCACAAGTGCCGCCGCCCCGGCCACCAGCGGACAGCTCAGGCTGGTGCCATTGGCCGTGCGGTAATTGCTGGTGGAACCGATGCCCGCGCAGACCGTGCCCACGCCACGCGCACAGACCTCGGGCTTGATCCGGCCATCGGCCGTGGGGCCCGGCGAGCTGAAGGAGGCCAGCAGGTTGGAAGAATTCACGGCACCCACGGCGATCACATGCAGGCCATCCGCGGGGGTCACAATGTGTCCCCAGTCGCTGGTGCGCGCATTGCCCGCCGAATTGCAGAGCACCATGCCCAGCTGGAAAGCCTGCTCGGCGGCCAGGCAGGTGGGCGCGGTCTGGCCATCCAGATCAAGGGGCGTGTACCAGTCGGTATAGCCCAGCGAACTGCTGACCACATCGGCCCCCAGGCTCTCGCCCCATTCGAGCCCCGCGATCCAGTAATCCTCTTCCACGGGGGTTTCGCTGGTCACGTCTTCGGTCTTGGCCAGCAGAAACCGGGCACCCCAGGCGGGGCCGTAGAGCTGGCCGGGAAAGGAACCGCCCAGCGTGCTGAAGGTCAGGGTGCCGTGCGAATGCTGGGCCGGATCGTCACCGGGCTCGTTCTGGGTCTGACCATCGCCATTGATGAAGTCCCATTCGGCCAGCACCAGGGAATCGTGCAGGGCCTCGTGATCGGTGAAGAAGCCCGTGTCCAGCATCAGCACGCGCACACCCGCTCCGTTGAAGCCAGCCTCGTGCACGCGTGGTACATCGATCTCGTCCAACTGGGCCAGCGAGGCCCCATAATCCAGCACACGCGCACCACCGGCGGGCATGGGTTCGCGCGGGGAAACGGGAAGAGGCTGGCGCCGCCCGCGGGCCACGGGGCGCAGCTCGCGCACACAGGGCAGCGCGCGCAGCTCGGCCAGTTGCTCGGGCCGAACCATCACACTCAGCGCATTCAGCCAGCGGCTCTCGACACGGATGCGGGCACCGCAGGCTTCCACTTGCCGGCGGTAGGCGGGTGACGTGGCCAGGTCCCACTCCCCCACGGGAGCCAGGCTGCCCTTGGCGCGGCGTTGCACGGTGTGGGAGTCCAGACGGGCGGCAGCCTGCAACAGGGCCTCGCGTTGCGCACCGCTGTGCTGGTTGCCCCGGTCCCGCAGGAAGACCCACCAGAGTTCCTCGCCGGGCGCCGGCCGCATGGCCGAGGCGAAGAGAGGAGACAGGCTCAACAGCAGCAGAATCAAGGCGCGCGCGATCATGAAATTCTCCCTGGGCTTGGTGGGCCTTGAATCAAGCAGAGTTGCCGCAACCATCCAACCACGGTCCGTTGGTCAGAAAGACAGCCGAAAGAGCCGGAGAACGCCCTGAGCCCCGCCCATTCTATATTGAGCCCCATGAAACTGGATGTACACACTTACGGCAATGCGGGCCCCGCACTGGTGATTCTGCACGGCTTGCTGGGTTCGGGCACGAACTGGGGCAGTTTCGCGCGCGAGTTCGCTCCCGTGGCCCGCATTGTCGCGCCAGACCAGCGCAACCATGGCACCAGCCCCCACGACGGGGACATGAGCGTGGAGGCCCTGGCCGCCGACCTGCTGGAAACTCTGGACGACCTGGAGCTGGAGCGCACGCACCTGCTGGGGCATTCCATGGGCGGCAAGGTCGCGATGCACTTCGCCACCCGCTGGCCCGAGCGTGTGCGGCACCTGCTGCTGGCCGACATCACGGCGCGCGAGTATGGCGAAGGCGAGCACCGCTGGATCTTCGATGCGCTCGGGAGCCTGGATCCAGGCACGCTGGTCAGTCTGCGCGACGCGGGCGAGGCGCTCAGGCCGCTGATTCCGGATCCAGGCCTGCGCCAGTTCCTGCTGATGACGCTCGAGCGTGATCCGGAGGGCAGCGGGCTGCGTTTCCGGGTCAATTTGCCCGTGCTCAGCCGCGAGCTGCAGCGCATCCGGGGTGCCACTCCCCTCGAGGGTGTCTTCGAGGGGCCCACCCTGCTGGTGCGCGGCGAACGCAGTGACTATGTGGCGGATGAGGATCTGCCCCCGCTGCGGTCGCACTTCCCCCGGCTGCAACTTGCCACTCTGGCCCATGCCGGGCACTGGCTGCATGTGGACCAGCCCGTGGCTTTCCAGCGTCTCTGCGCCGGGTTCTTCGAGCTGGGGGAGCTGCCCCGTGGCTGAGCCTCCGGTGATCCATCCCCTGCTGGAACCCTTTCGCATGATGCGCAACCATCGCCCGGAGGGCGGCGGCGCTCCCATGATCCTTGAAGGCCCCGCCCTGCTGCGACGAGCCCTCGAGGCGGGCCTGACTCCAAGCTGTGTGCTCTGCGAGCGCGGCAAGCACAAGGATCTGCTGCATTCCCTCGAGTCGCGCATTCCTCTTTTCGAGGAGAGTGCGGAAACCATCGCCGCGCTCTGCGGCTTCAACTTCCATCGGGGCATTCTGGCCACGGCACCCTGCCCGGAATTGCCGGACCGGCTCGACAGTCTGACAGCTGGACCGGTTCCCCTGCTGGTGCTGCCCGAGATCAACGATGCCGAGAACCTGGGTTCGTTGTTGCGGGCCGCGGCGGCTTTCGGTGTTCCCGCCGTGCTGCTGGGGGAGCGTTGTACCACGCCCTTCAACCGGCGCAGTCTGCGGGTTTCCATGGGAGCGGCATTCGAGCTGAGGCTCGTGCACTGCCGCAATCTGGCCCGGGAGCTGGAGCGCCTGCGCGAACTGGGGCTGGTGCTGCTGGGCAGCTCGGCACGGCAAGGACAGCCACCCCGCTCGCTGGAACTGGCGCCGGAACGGCCCTGCGCCCTGCTGGTGGGCAACGAAGGCCAGGGGCTCAGTCCGGAATCCATGGCCGCCTGCGACCATCTCCTGCGGATTCCGATGGCCTCGCGCGTCAGTTCATTGAACGTGGCCATGGCAACGGGAATCCTGCTTTATGACCTTGCCAACCGCTGTGCGGGTCCGTCGCCCGACCTGCCACCAGCGGCAATGCCCGGCTGAGACGTTGACCCACAAGGATGGAGACCGAGATGCCCCCGACCCCCGAACTGCTGGCCTTCTGGCCGGAACTGGAATGGATCCAGGATACTGACCTGCGCGAGCGCACGGCGCGCTGCTGGCAATTGGCTCTGGACCGCGGCCCGCTGAGCATGCAGGATCTGAACACGATTCCCTTCACCCTCAAGCACCCCACGGATGTGACCTTCATGGAGCACAAGCGCTGCGTGGTGCACATCGCGCGGGAATCGGCCAAAGCGATGATCGCCTTCATGGGCAAGAGCCTGCCGATCGATCTGGACACCGTGATCGCCGGTGCGATCCTGGCCGATGTGGGCAAGCTGCTGGAGTACGAGCTGAACGCCGAGGGCCAGTGCGTGCAGAGCGCGCGTGGCAAGTACCTGCGCCATCCCTTCACGGGGGTCTCGCTCTGCATGGAATGCGGAGTGCCCGACGCCGTGTCGCACATCGTGGCGGTGCACGCCGGTGAGGGCGAGATGGTGGCCCGCAGCGTGGAAGGTTACATCGTGCATCACGCCGACTTCATGAGCTTTGACCCCTTCGTCAAGCGATTGAAACTGTAGACATGAATACACTGCAAACAGACCCGATCGAAGTGGATCAGGTCCGGCGCACGAGGAGACCCAGATGCTGATCTCTCTGGCCCTGGTGGCCGCTGGTGTGCTGTTGCTGGTGGCGGGTGGTGAATCCCTGCTGCGCGGCGCCGTGGGTCTGGCCACACTGCTGCGGCTGACTCCGGCGATCATCGGTCTCACGGTGGTGGCGGCGGGCACCTCGGTGCCCGAGCTGGCGGTGAGCGCGATGGCCGCGTGGAAAGGTCAGGCCGACATCGCGGTGGCCAATGTGATTGGCAGCAACATCTTCAACATCACGGTGATCCTGGGCCTGTGCGTACTAATTCGGCCCCTGCAGATCACGGGCAATACCATCAAGCTGGAGTACCCGGTGCTGGCGCTGGTCAGCCTGCTCTGTCTGGCACTGGCCCAGGACGGCTCGATCAATGCTCTGGATGCCGTGCTGCTGCTCTCGATCTATGTGGGCTTCACCGCTTTCATGGTCAGTCTGGTGCGCGGTCAGGTCAATGCCGCCGAGGCGGCCGGGCTGACCGAGGAAGTCAAAGCCCTCTCGGCCAGCTCCCCGGCCCGTCCCCTGCTCTCCGTGGGGCTGGTGGTGGCGGGAGCGGCCCTGCTGGCGGGCGGCGCTCAGTTGACCGTCACCGGCGCCGTGGGGCTGGCGCGTCTGCTGGGCTGGTCGGAACGCGTGATCGGTCTGACCATCGTCTCGGCGGGCACGGGTCTGCCCGAGGTGATGGCCTCGCTGGTCTCGAGCATCCGCGGGCGCAGCGACATGGCCATCGGCAATGTGATCGGCTCCAACCTCTTCAACATCCTGGGCGCGCTGGGAATCTGCGCCCTGTTCTCTCCCCTGCCCGTCGAGGCCACCCTGATCTCCTTCGATGGCTGGTGGATGCTGGGCCTGACCCTGCTGCTGTTCCCCCTGATGTACACGAAACTGCGCATCGATCGCTGGGAAGGCGGGGTGCTGCTGGTGGGCTATCTGAGCTATCTGGGGCTGGTGCTGACGGCGGCCTGAGCGGACCACTCCATGACTGTGACACAGAACGGGCGCACATCGTTGATGTGCGCCCGTTTCGTGAACATCCCCTGGCGGATGGGTTCAGGGTTGGTAGGTTGGGGCCGTCCAGCCCGAAGCGCCGGGGAAGCCCGCTCCGCCGCCGCCCAGCGAGGTTGGCGGCATGATGAACGAGCTGCCTGAATGCGCCACCCCGGTGCCCAGCATCAGCAGCCCCACGGCAGGTCCGCCGGCACCGCCACCTCCCGCACCTCCAGAGCCTCCGGTGCCTCCACTTCCGCCGCGTGCCCCATTGCCTCCATCATCCTGCTCATTGGAACCTCCGTAGGGACCGCCATTCCCGTACCATCCGCCTGGGTGGCCCGTTCCACCGACTCCGCCGGCCCCTCCATTGCCTCCGCTTCCAGGCTGGAAGGTACACTCCAGAAACTCGGTATTCTGAGCCTGCCCGATGTAGACGGCGAATGTACCGCCACCGCCCTGGCCCGCGCCTCCGCCCTGACCGGGTGTTCCGCCCGTGCCACCACCACCGCCCGAGCTTCCGAAACTGTCACACGCGGTGGTGCCGCCACCACCGCCTCCACCACCACCACCGCCACCGCCCGGCTGGCCCGCGGTTCCCGGGTTGCCGGATCCGGTCAGGAAACCAACGGTGGTGAAGCCGGAATTGACGACGGACTGCCCGATGCCGGGAGTTCCGAAGGCTCCAGCGCCCCCATGTGAACCGGCCTGGCCCGGATGCCCGGACGATCCTCCCTGACCTCCGCTGCCACCATTGGGGCCCGAACCCGACACTCCCGAACTGCCCGACCCGCTGCCGTGGCCAGCATTCCCACCGCGGCCCCCGGAGTAGACACCAGTGGCGATTCCTCCCAGACCACCCGGAGGCCGGTTGCAGTTGTCACAGAAGATGCCGTCATCCTCACAGCCGGGCACTCCCGAATTGCCGGCGTCGAAGATCGATGGACCGTTCGCCCCCGCCGCCCCCGGAACTCCGCTGCCGGCCGGCCCCGTGCGGAAGCTGCAGTTGTCGAAGGTCACACCATCCAGATCGCGCAGAAATGCCCCGTAGCAGGACCCGCCGCTGCCCGTGTGATTCGTGCCGTTGAAGGTCAGGTTGTAGAGCTGGCACTGCACGACCTGGATTCCCTGCAGGGCGCTGTTGCCCGCTGGATTGCTGAATTGTGTCACAGTCTGCGGATCGCATTCGCTGAAGTCCTCGTCGAACCCCCCACGCACCAGCAGGTCGCTGCGCAGATCCGCCGCCTGCGCATAATTGCCCCTCTGCACGTAGATCAGATTGCGTTGAGGAGTGAACTGGACCATGTCCATGGCATGCTGCAGGGTTTCCAACGGGGATCCCGGGGAGCCGTCGTTGGCGTCCGAACCCCCGGGAGCCACATGCCAGGCCCGGTCGACATTCCAGCTCCAGCCAAGAGCGACCAGCAGCGTGTCCGCTTCGCCGCAGGGGTCGCTGACGATCAGGGTGGCCACCAGACTGTCGGGCAGCTCGGGCAGGTCCAGCTGCACGGCCAGCTGGTCGAACTCGCCGAAGCCGGGCACGCTCCAGTGCACCGACAGCGAATCGCCATCCGGGTCGCTCGAGGGACTGGCGTCCAGTGTGACACTTTCGAGCCCGAAGGACTGCAGGGGATTCTGTACCACGGCAGCCACGGGCTTCGCGCTGGTGTAGACCCGGAAGAATCCCAGCTCTCCGTCCGCGGGCAGACTGACGTGCAGGCGTCCATCTTCCAGAGTGGTGGCGGGATCATCAATGATCACGAAGCCGCTCCAGGCATCCTGGGACGTGGCCAGGGACCAGCAGGGTCCGGAGTCGGGCCAACTCAGGTCCAGCAGGCCATCCTCGTAGACCAGCTGCAGATCGGAAATCGTTGCACGATCGGCCTCGTCCACGGGCAATCGCTCGATGGCCTGCGCCAGAAGGGGCGCAATGGCCAGCAGCAGCGCACAGGTCGCGGCTCGGTGTCTGAATCGAGTGGAATGGATCATCGGGCGGGTCTCCTTGCTTGCGAATCCTGGCCGCTGGGTGTTCCGGGAGCGGAGCCCAGCGCTTGGAACCGGGGGTTCCGTTCGTGGTGTGGACTGAGTGCGTCCGGGCTGGTGGACATGCCCGTGAGGACGCTGCGGCTGTGCCGTGTGGTGCTTGAAGACGCACACACTCCGGCACTTCCGCGCGGTGTCGCAATCCGTGTCAGCCTGTGTGGGGCGAGCCGTGTATCTCGTGGGCAGGGCATGAAGTAGGCATTTGAACCGCAGCCAGAAAAGCGATTCCCGCAGGAACCGCGCATCCCGGGCCCGGCTCAGATGCACGAAACCGGGGCAAATGCACTCTTGCAATCAGCGCTTCAACTCTTGAAAAACAAGCAGTTGACTCGGGCACGCTCTTTGCTTTGCCGCCCAGGATCACTCGCCCCGGACAGGCGAAAACAAGGAGCTCTCATGCCGCATGCAAGGTCCTTCCATCCGATCCGCTGGAGGCAGCCCCTGATTCTGCTGCTTTTCCTGTGGATCTCCGTCTCCCCCGCAATGGCCCAGGACTCCCACCAGATTCTGGTGCAGCGCTCGGATGGCACACCGGTTGCCAGCGTCGCGGGCATGGAAGTCCGTGGTTATGCCGGCAGCAGCTGGCGCGAGACCGGCACCTTCGAGGGGCAGGGTCTGTTCAGTTTCCTGGATCCCGCGGTGACGACGGCTCGGATCATCCTCAATGGCATCAGCTCGGACAGCGTTCCGCTGGGTCAATCGGCCCAGCTGGTGGACTTCGCGGTGCAGGTGCTCAAGAGCCCGCAGGCGGGTGGCGGCGGGCGCAACGTCAACGAGGTGCGGCTCTATCAGGGCAGCACCTGGCGCGCGAATCTGGCCCAGAGCGGCGCCGCGGGTGAGTATCACATCGATGTGGTGGACGGGGTGGACCTGCGCGCCCATGTGATCAAGGATGGACTGGGACAGTTCACCGATGCGGTACGGCCCGGGGACTCGGAGGCCATCGACATCCAGTTCCAGCTGGTGGACTTCGCGGTGCAGGTGCTCAGAAGCCCGCAGGCGGGTGGCGGCGGGCGCAACGTCAACGAGGTGCGGCTCTATCAGGGCAGCACCTGGCGCGCGAATCTGGCCCAGAGCGGCGCTGCGGGTGAGTATCACATCGATGTGGTGGACGGGATTGACCTGCGCGCCCATGTGATCAAGGATGGACTGGGACAGTTCACCGAGTCGGTACGGCCCGTGGATTCGGACGCCATCGACACCCAGTTCCAGCTGGTGGACTTCGCGGTGCAGGTGCTCAAGAGTCCGCAGGCGGGTGGCGGCGGGCGCAACGTCAACGAAGTGCGGCTCTACCAGGGCAGCACGTGGCGCGCCAATCTGGCCCAGATCGGCGCTGCGGGTGAGTATCACATCGATGTGGTGGACGGGGTGGACCTGCGCGCCCATGTGATCAAGGATGGACTGGGGCAGTTCACCGATGCCGTGCGGCCCGTGGATTCGGACGCCATCGACACCCAGTTCCAGCTGGTGGACTTCGCGGTGCAGGTGCTCAAGAGTCCGCAGGCGGGTGGCGGCGGGCGCAACGTCAACGAGGTGCGGCTCTATCAGGGCAGCACGTGGCGCGCCAATCTGGCCCAGATCGGCGCTGCGGGTGAGTATCACATCGATGTGGTGGACGGGGTGGACCTGCGCGCCCATGTGATCAAGGATGGACTGGGGCAGTTCACCGATGCCGTGCGGCCCGTGGATTCGGACGCCATCGACACCCAGTTCCAGCTGGTGGACTTCGCGGTGCAGGTGCTCAAGAGTACGCAGGCGGGTGGCGGCGGGCGCAACGTCAACGAGGTGCGGCTCTATCAGGGCAGCACCTGGCGCGCGAATCTGACCCAGAGCGGCGCTGCGGGTGAGTATCACATCGATGTGGTGGACGGGGTGGACCTGCGCGCCCATGTGATCAAGGATGGACTGGGGCAGTTCACCGAGTCGATTCGGCCGGTGGACTCGGAGGCCATCGACATCCAGTTCCAGCTGGTGGACTTCGCGGTGCAGGTGCTCAAGAGTCCGCAGGCGGGAGGCGACGGGCGCAACGTCAACGAGGTGCGGCTCTATCAGGGCAGCACCTGGCGCGCCAATCTGGCCCAGAGCGGCGCTGCGGGTGAGTATCACATCGATGTGGTGGACGGGGTGGACCTGCGGGCGTACTGCATTCTCGAAGGCCTGGGGGCCTTTGGCTCGACCGTGCGTCCGGCTGACTCCGCGGAGCAGGATGACACGATGCAGCTGGTGGACTTCTTCATCGCGCTGGACAGTCAGGATTGCCAGGCCGTACCGCTCTCCGAGGTGCGCCTCTATCAGGGAAACACCTGGCGTGGAAACTTCTCCTTCGCCTCGCCGGTGCGGGAACTGCACCATGATGTGGTGCCCGGCGTCGAAGTGCGGGCCTGGCTCAGCCGTTCTGGCATTGGAACCTTCACCGCCGCGTGTACTCCAGGTACGCGGGCGGACCAGCCGGACCTGATCCTGGCCGCCCCCACGGTGCGTTTCGATCCGCTGGATGGGGCATCACAGGCTCGGCTGTATGAAGGAAACACTCATCGGATGACCCTGAACCGCGCACCGGAAGGAGACTTCAGTGTGGTGCTCGTGGAAGGCATGTCCGGACTGCGATTCTGGATTTCCTCGGCCTTCAGTCCCGAATTCGCCGTGTCCACCCAGTCCGGCATTCTGGCCGATGACGGCACCAGCCTGGTCCAGTCCACCGTGGACACCTGCTGGGAACCAAACGACGATGTGGCGGCCACCGTGCTCACCGACCTGGTGGCCTCGCCCGGCGCCACAGGGCTGATCGAGTTGAGCTGGACCCTGCTGGATGGGCACTCCTTCGTGTTGTTCCACCTGCAGCGCGACGGAACTTGGCTGAACACGAGCATTCCGGTGGCAGCGGGCATCCGCGAGTACCGCTTCGTCGATCCGGAGCCCGCGGTGGGCCTTGTGTCCTGGCGTATCTGGGGCGAAGAACTGGACGGCACTCAACAGCTGCTGGCCGAATTGACCAGTCAGGCGCTGCCCGAGAGCTTCGAGCTGCTGGGGGCCTGGCCCAATCCCTTCAACCCGGACACTCGGCTGCGGCTGAGTCTGGATCGTGAGCGCGACATCCAGCTTTCGGTGTACAACCTGCAGGGGGCCTTGGTGAGCGAGCTGTATCGTGGCATTCTGCCCGCGGGCATGCACGAGGTCACCTTCAGCGGCACCGGTCTTTCCAGCGGCGTCTACCTGGTGCGACTGCAGTCGGGCGACGCTCAGCGCAGCATGAAGGTGATGCTGGTGAAGTAGCACCGCTCGCCGGCAAACTCGGGCCCTGCCGAGCATGGGCGGGTGCTCTGCCGGGCGGGTTCGCAGCGCGGCTCAGCTCTCAATCGGCCCTCTGTCATCTTCAGTGACAGGGGGCCTTTCTTCTTTGCCCTGCCCGATCCGTGTGACACCGGAAGTCACGGCGAGGCAGTGGAATCCCGCCACCGACCATGTGGCTCAACACCCCACCCCGGATGGCTGGTATCAACCACTGTGGGGAAATGCCCCAGTTGGATTCTGCCAAGTCCTTGAAAATCAACGGATGATTTTTGGTCCGAGACTTGCCAGTGACGAAGCAGCGCCAGGTGGTGCGGTTTCAAGCGGGGGATGGATCATGTTGCGACTTACGACGTCAACCAGCAATTGCCCCAAGGGACTGGTCATGCCCTTGATCCTGTTGCTGATCTGGATCCTGCTGGCTCCCATCACGTTCGCGGGTGATCACGCTCTACCGGCAGAGACGGCGCCGGCCAGCACTGCGCTGGATGCACCCGATTCCCGTGTGAATGACACGCTGTCGATCGTGGAGTATCGGGCCGCCTGCTGGAATCAGCCTGCCAGCCTGGAGCTGACTCTGGGCCAGGAACGCGGAGTGCGGCTGGAGCTCTGGGGCCAGCGCGTTGGATCACGCCGGGTCATCGATGCGGGAAAGTTGAAAGCCGGACAGCACTCGCTGGCGCTGCCGACCGTCTGCGCGGTGGGCGAGCTGATGACCGTGAAAGTGCATTCCGAAGGCATGGTGCGTTGCATGAAAGTGCTCACACTGGACTAGGAGCACGTTTGGTGGGGGGCCAGGCGTTCTTCGAATTCAGGAGGCAGTGAGTACGAATTCAGATGACCGGCAGTCCTCGGACGCCGGTCATCTGCTTTCTGAACGGTCCCGCGCCAGACTGTTGAGCTGGTGACTGAGATTCATGATGCCCACCGAGAGATTCTCGTTCTGCACGACCACGCCGTCGGGCACGATCACATTCTCGGGGCTGAAGTTCCAGATGCCCTTGATGCCCGCCTCCACCAGAATGTCGCACACCTGCTGCGCCACCTGATGCGGCACGCAGATGATGCCCAGCTCGATGGACTGCTCGGCGATGAACGTGCTCATCTTCTCCATGGCCATCACCTCGATGCCGCGCAGACGCAGTCCGATCAGCTTGGGATTGGTGTCGAAGATTCCGCGCAGGTACAGATTGAAACGTTCGAAATCCTGGTAGTTGGCCAGGGCCTGCCCCAGATTGCCCGCCCCCACCAGCACCATGTGTTGGCCTTCCTGCAGATACAGCACATCACGCAGGCGCTCCTGCAGGACACGCGTATCGTACTTGCGCCCCTGGCGACCGAAGCCCCCGAGGGTGAAGAAGTCCTGTCGCAGCTGGGTCGCCTTGATTCCGATGATGCGTGCCATCTCGGCCGAGCTGATTTCCGTGCGGTCCTCGGGGAGATTGCAGAGAAAATTCAGGTAACGGGCGAAGCGCAGCACGGTGAATGGCGGGATGCGCTGGGGCACTGTACTGCGTGTCGGCAAGGTGTCCGGTTCCGGTTTGAGTGAAGGTTGTGTCGATTCTGGGTGCGGGGCAAAGCTGTTAATATCCTCACAGGAAGGCAAGCTTGAACACCTTGTCTGTAAATCGTGGCAGATTCGTGGGTGGCTCCGGGGGCGACTCGGTGGGTGGCTCCGGGCCAGGCTGGATGCCTGACTCCGGGGGTAACTCGTTGGGTGGTTCGGTGGGTGGCTCGGTGGGAGACTCGTCGGGTGGCTCCGTGGGTGGCTCGGTGGGTGGCTCCTGGGTGGCACCGGGCCGGGCAGGATGCCTGGCTCGGGGGAGTGGATCGGTGGGTGGCTCCGATGGGTGGCTCCGGGGCGGGGCAGGATAGCTGACTCGATGGGTGGCTCCGTGGGTGGCTCCGTGAGTGGCTCGGTGGGAGACTCGGTGGGTGGCTACGGGGCCGGGCAGGTTGCCTGGCTCCGTGGGTGGCACCGGGCCGGGCAGGATGCCTGGCTCCGGGAGTGGATCGGTGGGTGGCTCGATGGGTGGCTCCGGGGCCGGGCAGGGTGCCTGGCTCCGTGGGTGGCTCCGCGCCGGGCAGGATGCCTGGCTCCGGGAGTGGATCGGCGGGTGGCTCGATGGGTGGCTCCGGGGCGGGTCAGGATAGCTGACTCGTTGGGTGGCTCCGTGGGAGTCTCCGTGGGTGGCTCCGTGGGTGGCTCCGGGGCGGGGCAGGATAGCTGACTCGTTGGGTGGCTCCGCGCCGGGCAGGATGCCTGGCTCCGGTCCGGATGGCGCGGCCCCCCTGAGGCATGAAAAAGAAAGAGGGCGAACCCGAATCGGATTCGCCCCCAGGAACGTCAGGCAGTCAGGATCACTGGGCCAGCTGGCCAGCCAGCCAGGCCTTGAGATTGGCCATGGGAATGCGCTCCTGCTGCAGGCTGTCGCGGTGGCGCACGGTGGCACAGTGGTCTTCCTTGCTGTCGTAGTCCACCGTGATGCACCAGGGTGTGCCCACCTCGTCCATTCGGCGATACCGGCGACCAATGGCCCCGCTCTGGTCGAAGAAGACATTCCAGTTGCCGCTGAGCTCACGATGCAGCTGTTCGGCCATCTCGCCAATGCCGTCCTTCTTCATCAGGGGCAGCACGGCGGCCTTGATCGGGGCCAGTCGCGGGTGGAAGCGCAGCACGATGCGTTCCTCGTCCTCCACCACATCCTCCTGATAGGCGTCGCAGAGGAATGTCAACAGGGTGCGGTTCAGCCCCGAAGAGGTTTCAATGATATAGGGCAGATAGCGCTCGCCGCGCCCCGAGTCGATGTAGTCCATCTTCTTGCCGCTGTGCTCGGCATGACGGCGCAGGTCGAAATCGGTGCGGTTGTGGATGCCCTCGATCTCGTTCCAGCCGAAGGGGAACTGGTATTCCACATCCCAGGCGTCCTTGGCGTAGTGCGCCAGTTCGCCGGGGCCATGCTGGTGCAGGCGAAGGTTCTCGGGCTTGATGCCCAGGCGCTTGTAATACTCCAGACGCTCGTTCTTCCAGCTCTCCATCTCCTCCGTGTCCGTCCCCGGTTTCACGAAATACTGCATTTCCATCTGCTCGAATTCGCAGGTACGGAAGATGAAGTTGCCCGGCTTGATCTCGTTGCGGAAAGCCTTGCCGATCTGGGCAATGCCGAAGGGCACCTGGAGACGGGCCGAACTCTGCACGTTGAGATAGTTCACATAAATGCCCTGGGCCGTCTCGGGGCGGATGTAGACCTGGTTGGCCGTGTCTTCCAGCGGTCCCATGTGGGTCTTGAACATCAGGTTGAAATTGCGCGGCTCGGTGAGTTCACCGCCACAACTGGGGCAGGTGCCGTCGTTGTCGGCGGGCAGCTGGTCGGCGCGGAAACGGCTGCGGCACTTCTTGCAGTCGACCAGGGGATCCACGAAACCATCGACGTGGCCGGAGGCCTGCCAGACTTCGGGACGCATCAGGATCGACGCGTCGATGCCCGCGATGTTGGAGTGACGGCGGGTCATCTCCGTCCACCACTCGTGCGAGATGTTGTTCTTCAGTTCCACGCCCAGGGGGCCGTAGTCCCAGCATGAGGCCAGTCCGCCATAGATTTCGCTGGACTGGAAGATGAAGCCCCTGCGTTTGCACAGGCTCACCAGCTTGGCCATGGTGTCGTTGGCCATCGGTTTTTCCGCCATGATTCTCCCGGTTTGATCGCCCTGATATCGGCAGTCGGGCCGTCTTGATTCGCTTTGGAGTCTGTCGAACCTGGGGGTTGTGACGGATTTCCCGTTCACAGGAGACAAGTCCGACCGACTTCTAGAGTCCGGCGCAGGCTTCCAGACTGCCCAGACCGCGCCAGTGTTCCAGATGCTGCTGCAGCAACTCGTCCAGCAGACTGCCCAGCGCCGCCCGGGTCTCCCGCGTGATCTCGCGCGTGGTCACATCCTCGCGTCTGCTGCTTGCCAGAAAATGCAGAACCCGCACCAGGCGCGGGCTCAGGGGACGTTCGGGGCCAGGCCCCGTGCATTCCGGGCAGCGCAGACCGCCACCCAGGCGCTCCAGACTGGTACCCGGCAGCCGGGCGAAGCCTTCCACCTCGCGCCCGCAGCCGGCGCAGCGGGACAGGTCGATGTAGTACCCGGACCGCCCCAGCAGATAGAGCAGGAACCAATATAGGGCGTTCACCGGGTGCGGGCAATTTCCCGCCACGTCGGCCAGACAGCGCACGGACGCATCGAACAGCCCTTCGTCGGCATGCCCGGGCAACTGACTGTGGTCCAGTGCTTCGCAGATCGCGCTGTAACTCACCAGTCGGGAGTAATCGTCGCGCACTCCGCGAAAATCCTCGAGCACCGAGGCTTCCTTGAACAACTGCAGATCGCGGCCGACGCGGTGGTAATACAGGACCTCCACCAGCTGCCCCGTCTGCAGCACGGACAGCAGGGGCGATCCGGAGCGGCGCGCTCCCTTGACCAACAGGGTCAGGGCACCTTCCTCGCGGGTGAAGAAGCGTTCGACGAGACTTGTGTCACCAAAGGGAATGCCCCGCAGCACCAGCGCCCGGCAGCGCCTCATCGACATGGTTCAGGCCCCCAGAGGCGCCTGGCCCGACAGCTCACGCAGCCTGGCGTAGGGAAAGATCCCCGTGCCGTGGCCATCGCCAAAGGTGAACTGCAGGGCATAATTGCCCACCCGGACCAGGCTGCGGCAGCCCAGCTCCTCGGACACCTTCAGCGGATCCAGCAACTGGCGACCGGTGATCTCGTCCACGCAGCTGGCACAGTGACAGGCTCGCCTGAGTTCAGCCCAGGAGTACACGCTTTCCAGGCCGTCGCTCCAGACGATGGCCAGATGGGTGGGCGTGGGATAGAGGATGTCGCGGATCGGGTCCTTCAACGGATTCTCCAGATTGGATCACAGAAACAGGTTGACCAGCCCCAGGTACAGCGTGACACCAAGGATGTCGTTGCTGGTGGTGATGAAGGGGCCGGTGGCGATGGCCGGGTCGATGTTGAAGCGTTTGAGCACGATGGGCATGGTACCGCCCACCACCGAGGCCTGCAGAATCACGCTCATCAGGCTCAGGCCCACCACCTCGGCGTCGCGCACATTGCCGAAGACAGTGATCACCACCACGGCAAGTATCAGCGCACAGACCAGGCCGGCCATCAGGCTGACCTTCATTTCCTTCCAGAGCCGGTGCCAGAGATCGCCGGTCTGCAGCTCGCCGGTGGCCAGACCGCGCACCACCACCGTGCTGGACTGGATGCCCGCGTTGCCGCCCATGCCCATCACGATGGGCACGAAATACACCGACTGCATGCTGCGGCTGAGAGTGGCTCCGAACGCGCTCATCACGCCCGCCGCGCACATCCCGCCACAGAGCCCCAGCAGCAGCCAGGGCAGACGCTCGCGCACGATCACCAGGCTGCTGCGTTCGAGCACTTCCTCGTCGGTACCCGAGATACGCGCGATGTCCTCGGCCGCCTCCTCCTCGACGATGTCGTACACATCGTCCATGGTGACACGGCCCACCAGCACGCCGTTCTGGTCGACAACGGGAATCGAGACCAGGTCGTACTTGATGGCCAGGCTGGCCACGTGCTCCTGGTCCATGTCCACGGGAACCCGCAGGATCTCGGTGTCCATCAGTTCGCCCATCCGCCGGTCGCGGCGCGCCAGCAGCAGGTTCTGCAGACTGACATTGCCCAGCAGGCGCCCGTCCTGGTCCACCACGAACACCGAGTAGACGTCGTTGATGTCGCGGCTGCTGGCCAGTTCGCGGATCTTGCCGATGGCCGCGTCCACCAGGGTATCATCGGTGACCGAGACGAACTCGCGGGCCATCACGCCACCCGCCGTGTCCTCGCCGTGCACCAGCAGCGATTCCACGTCCTCGCGCAGTTCCTGGTCCAGACTCTGGAGCACCGTATCGGCGCGCTCCTCGTCCTGATCGCGCAGGGTCTGCATCACGTCGGCGGCGTCGTCGGACTCCATCTCGCCAATGATTTCGCCCAGGTCCCGGTTGGGAAGCTGGTCAATCAGCGCTTCCTGGAGTCCTTCGTCCAGTTCGGTGAAGACTTCGCCGCGCAGCTCGCCGTCCATGGAGAGGAACAGCGCCAGCGCAGCCTCGCGGTCCACCCGGTTCATCAACTGGGCCAGGTCGGCGGCGTGATTGTTTTCCACCAGTTCGCGCAGGGCGAGCTCGTCCAGCTCGTCAAGCTGGATCCCGGTCAGGGCGGAGCCGCTCGTATCACGCAGGTCGCTCATCCGCGGGCCTCGACGACCAGGTTGGCCAGTTGGGTGAATTCGAGGGGACTCAACTGTTCGGGCCGCCGCTCAAGCCAGTCCAGACCAGGCTGGCTCAGAAAGCCCTCGGGCAGCAGGTCGGCCAGGGGCAACAGGCTGTTGCGCAGCATCTTGCGGCGCTGATTGAAGGCCGCGCGCACCACCTTGCGAAAGAGTTCCCAGTCCGTGATCTGGTAGCGCGGTGCGGGCAGCGGGCGAAAACGCAGGATCGACGAGGTGACCTTGGGGCGCGGGTAAAAGGCGTTGGGCGGCACATCCAGCAGGATGCGCACATCACAGAGCATGTAGGCCAGCACCGAGAGCACGCCGTAGACCTTGGTGCCGTGGGTGCTGCAGATCCTGTCGCCCACTTCCTTCTGGATCATGATGTCGAAACTGGTGATCCGGGCGTGCGCACCGGAGTCGGCCTGACAGGCGCGGATTTCGTCCAGCACGCGTCCGATGATGCTGCTGGTGATGTGATACGGCAAGTTTCCGATCACGCGCACCGGCTGTCCGGCCAGCACCTCGGAGAGGGGATACTTGAGAAAGTCCTGGTGCACCAGTTCCAGATTGGCGGATCCCGCGAAGCGCTCGCCCAGATATTCCACCATGCGGTCGTCGATCTCGACCGCGATCAGACGGCCGCAGGTCTTGAGCAGCTCGTTGGTGAGCACGCCCTTGCCCGGGCCGATCTCGAGCACCGTGTCCTGAGGTTCCAGCCCGAAGGCGTTGACGATGCGCTGGATCCACCAGGGATCACTGAGAAAGTTCTGGCCCAGGCTGCGCTTGGGGTCCAGGCTCTTGTAGGACTTCGAACTCACGCCGGCTCCTGTCCCGAGAGCGGTTCCGCCACAAGGGGCAGACGGAACAGCCGCACCGCATTGGCGCTGGTGATGCGGGCCACCTCCTCAACGGAGCGGCCCAGCAGTTCGGCGATGGTGGCGGCACTGTCGGCCACGCACGCGGGTTCGTTGCGCCGGCCCCGCAAGCGCTGGGGCGGCATGAAGGGCGAATCGGTCTCCAGCAGGATCCGTTCGAGGGGCAGCCCGAGCACCACCTCGTGCTGGTTGCGTTTGGGGTAGGTCACGAAACAGGGGAAACTGATGTGAAAGCCCAGCTCCACCAGCTCGAGCGCCGTGTCCAGATCGTAGGAATAACAGTGCATCACGCCGCCGACAGCGCCGGCTCCCTCTTCGCGCAGGATGCGCACCGTTTCGTCACGCGCGTCCCGGGAATGGATCACCAGCGGCAGGGCGCGCTCGCGGGCCAGCCTCACCATCGCCCGGAAGCAAGCTTCCTGGTTGGGCACCAGGGCGTACTCGCGAAAATTGTCCAGCCCCACTTCGCCGATCGCCACCACGCGCGGGTGCCGGGAGAGCTCGTCCACCCGGGCCAGCATCTCGGGAGTGAATTCATCGGCCGCCTGGGGATGGATGCCCACCGCGAACCAGATCCGCGGATGCCCGTCCAGCAGCCTGAACCCGCGTTCGATGGTCTCGGCGTTGAAGCACACCTGAATCACCGCCTCAAGGCCCGCCTGCCAGGCTCGCTCGAGCATGGCCTCGCGGTCTTCGTCGAAGGAGGGAAAGTCCAGATGGGCGTGGCTGTCGATCAACATGCGGGCGGGTCCTGTTCTTCGGTGTTGCTGCGGGGGATTCCGGCGCTGGCTGGCGAATATAGGAATAGAAGAGCCGGGAGCCGGTTCGCATGGGTGTCAAAGGGACTGGACACCCAAGGGTGACGATTCGGCCCGCGGGGGAATCCACAGGAACCCGCGCCGCTCGCCGCCCGTTTCGCCCGCTTCGGCAACCAGTTCAGGCAGGAGAAGCAGATGCCCCAGGCAACACCCAGGGAAAAACTGATCGCGGCGGGGCCGGCGGCGCTGAGCCTGCCCGAGCTGATCGCGGTGATCCTCAGCGCGGGCACGCGCAAGGAATCGGTCTTCGAAATCGGGCGGCGCATCGCCGAGGAGTACGGGGTGCGCTCGATATCCGCGCTGGGCAGCGTGCATGAGATGATGGGTGCCTACGGCATCGGCCGCGCCCGGGCCTGCCAGCTTTCCGCGGCCCTGGAGCTGGGGCGCCGGCTGTTCGACCCGGGCAGCGGCGAGTTTCCCGTGTTGCGCAACCCGAGGGACACGGCCCGCTATCTGGACGGCATGGCGCGCCTCAGTCGCGAGCAGTTCCGCTGTCTTTACCTGAACACCGTGAACCGGGTGATCCGCGACGAGATCATCAGCATCGGCAGCCTCAACGCCAGCCTCGTGCATCCGCGCGAAGTCTTTCACTACGCCATTCACTACAGCGCGGCCAGCCTGCTGCTGGCGCACAACCACCCGGGCGGCAGCCTGGAACCCAGCCGCGAGGACCTGCAGCTGACCCGACAATTGCTGGCGGTCAGCCGTGTGATGGGGATTCCCATTCTGGACCACCTGATCATCGGCCCCACCGGCTGGTTCAGTTTTCAGGAGCATGGCCTGCTGACCGAAGCCCCGGGCCTTTGAGGGGTCTGCTTGGCCATTTGACGGGGAACTGTATTCTTTGCCCGGTACGCGCCAATCCGAATCATCCGGCAGGAAGACCATCACCGGGAGTTCCGTGCAGAATCCACTGCAATCGACCATCCAGTCCATCCGAGGTGGTGTGAGCCTGGGCGACACGCCCCCACACGGTCATGGCTTCGGCACCGCACCGGTCTTCCTGGCCGCCATCAGCACGATTCTGGGCGCGGTGATGTTCCTGCGCTTCGGCTATGCCGTGGGCAACGTGGGCCTCTTCGGCACGCTGATGATCATTCTCATCGGCCATGCCATCACCATTCCCACCGCGCTGGCGGTCGCTGAAATCGCCACCAACCTCAAAGTGGAAGGCGGGGGCGAGTACTTCATCATCAGCCGCTCATTCGGTACCACCATCGGCGCCGCCATCGGCATCTCGCTCTACTTCTCCCAGGCCGTCTCGGTCGCGTTCTACACCATCGCCTTCGCCGAAGCCTTCAGACCGATCTTTCCCTGGATCGAGTCGCTCACCGGTTTCACCCCCGACCCGCGCATGTTCAGCCTGCCCGCCGTGCTCTGCCTGGTGGCCCTGATGCTCACCAAGGGCGCCGATGTGGGCGTGAAGGCGCTCTGGGGCGTGGTGAGCGTGCTGGCCGTGTCTCTGGTGATGTTCTTCCTCGGCGGTCCCGTGGATGGCTACGTGCCCTCCGGCGTGGTCACGGCACCCGCCTCGGGCACCCCGGTCAGTTTCGCCATCGTGTTCGCGATCTGCTTTCCGGCCTTCACGGGCATGACCGCCGGAGTGGGCCTTTCCGGCGATCTGAAGGACCCGCGGCGCTCGATCCCGCTGGGCACCATTTCGGCGGCGCTGGTGGGCATGCTGGTCTATGTGCTGGTGGCGCTCAAACTGTATTACAGCGCGTCCCCCGCGGACCTTTCCAGCGACCAGCTGATCATGGCGCGCATCGCGCTCTGGGGGCCGATCATTCCCATCGGCCTGGCCGCCGCCACGCTCTCCTCCGCCGTGGGGTCCATCCTGGTGGCGCCCCGTACTCTGCAGGCGTTGGCCGCCGACCGGGCCTTTCCGCTGGGCAACGGCTTCCTCAGCAAGGGCCGGGGACACGCCCACGAACCGGTGAACGCCACCCTGATCACCGCCGTGATCGCGGTGATTTTCGTGGCCATCGGCGACGTCAACTTCGTGGCCCAGATCATCAGCATGTTCTTCATGGTGACCTACGGAGCGCTCTGCGGCGTCTCGTTCATGGAACACTTCGCCGCCAGCCCCTCCTACCGGCCCTCCTTCCGCTCGCGCTGGTACCTCTCGCTGCTGGGCTCGATCCTCTGTTTCGTGATGATGTTCCAGATGAGCTCGCTCTACGCCAGCTTCGCGCTGTTGATCATGCTGGTGATGTATGTGGGCATGCTGCGCACCAACAAGGAAGCACGGGGCCTGGCGGCGCTGTTCCAGGGAGCCAGTTTCCAGCTCACCCGCTGGCTGCAGATCTTTCTGCAGAAGAGTCAGCCCAGCGCGGCCACCGCCGACTGGCGCCCCTCGTTCATTGCGATCTCGCGTCACACGCTGGACCGGCTGGCACCCTTCGAGCTGTTGCGCTGGATCTCGCACAAACACGGCTTCGGCACCTTCCTGCACTATGTTGAGGGCTATCTCTCGCGCCAGAAGGTCGAAGAGGCCCGTGGCCTGCTGCGCCGGCTGATTTCCCAGACCGAAGCCAGCGGCGCGGGCATTTTCGTGGACACGATGATTTCGCCTTCGTTCACCACGGCGCTGGCCCAGGCGATTCAGATGCCGGGTGTCTCCGGCCTGGACAACAACAGCGTGCTCTTCGAGTTCTACGGCAATCAGGGAGGCGAGCTGGAGGAAGTGGTGGCGGGATGCACCCTGGCCGGCGGACTGGGCTACAATGTGGCCGTGCTCAGTTCCTCGCAGCACAACTTCGGCTACAAGCGCAAGCTGCACGTCTGGCTCACACGCGATGATGAGTTGAACGAGAACCTGATGATCCTGCTGGCCTACATCATCCTGGGACACCCGGACTGGAAACACGCGGCGATCACGATCTTCGCCACCTTCCCGTCTCACGAGTTGACCACACACGTGGAAAAGCTGAATCACCGCATCGCCACGGGCCGCCTGCCGATTCCCGCACGCAACGTGCAGGCGCTGCCTTCCGACGACGCGTCGTCCTTCCACACCCTGATGAGCACCTACTCCCGCGACGCCGACCTGATCCTGCTCGGTTTCCAGCAGGACGTGCTCAAGAACAAAGGCACCCAGCTCTTCACCGAACTGGATCTGGGGAAGGACATCCTCTTCGTCAACGCCAATCAGGCAATCACCATCAGCTGATCGCCGTCAGAAGCCGTCTCGATGGGCGCCATGCAGAAACGCCGACAGCGCACGCCCATCCAGCATCCCTTCATCTCCACAGGCCCGGGTCCGTACGAATCCCGTCGAAGCGCGCGCGCAACCGCTCCAGGGCTTCCGCCAGCGAACCCGCACGGACCACGCTGAACGCCAACGTGAGCGTGACACTCTCGCCGGCGGCCAGCGAGAGCCCGGGGCCATTGAGCAGACTGCGCACATCCAGTTGACTGTCCAGCCAACCCGTTCGTGCCACAGGGTCCCCACTGAAGGCGAAGAGATCGGGTTGACCGCTGACGGGATTGATCATCGGCAGACCTGAGTTCGAGAGGCCCCGCAGAGCCAGCAGGATCTGCTCCGGTCGTTCGAAACCGATCTCGCCGAAGTCCGGATCCAGCTGGCCATTCTTGCGCATGATGCGGTGGCTGCTGACCAGCATCCCAGGATCGCTGACGCCATTCACCTCGAGAAATGTGATACCACAGACGAAGGTTTCGCCCGTGTCCGAGGGGTTGTAGGTATAGCTCACGCCGCGGGTTGCATCGTAACCTGTGGAATTCCCCGGACCGACCAGGTCCGTGTCCAGATAGAATCCCACCAACAGCGAGGGTTCGTCATGCACGGACTGATTGCGGATGGTGTATCGCAGAAAAAGTGTGCTCGCCAGTTCAGGCTGCCTGAATCCCCAGAGCAGCTGGCTGAACCGAAGCTCCCGGCAGGGCGCGGCCAGCAGCGGAAGCGTGATGCTGTCCGATGTCTGCGCACACCAGCTCAGGGCGTCCCCGGGCAACCAGGGCACGCCGGCTCCAGCCCGGGGAAAATCCTGCTCGAAAGGCCAGTTCCAGGCTTGGGGGTCCGTCTCAGCGGGGAGCAGGGTCACGACTCCGCTGCTGTCAGGGGGCCAGTCACACGCAAAATTGGTGGAAGGCCAGCTTCCGGCCCAGGCGATGTTGGCAGCGGGCTGATCCCCCCGATCGCAGCCTGCCCAGAGTCCAGCCAGGTAGAACAGACCGATGCGTCCACCATCGTCCAGTTGCAGGCTGCCCTCGCGCAACTGGCCCGAGCCGTCCACGAGTAGCTGGAGAGCATTGGGCGCGAAGCTCGCTGGATTCGTGACCGGCAGATCGCTGCGCGGGGGCGCTGGTGTGGGATCGCCCTGCTGCTCGCATGACACACAAAGCAGCAGCGCAAGGGGCATCCAGATCACGGAACCATGGCGCGCAGATTGAAGCCTGAAGCTCATGTGGGGTCCTCCCTTGAGCCCGGTGGCAGGATGCGGGCGTGCCCAGCATCAGGCGGCCGACGTGTTCAGTCGTCCTCGCGCCGGACATCGATTGATTCGACGCCCGATTCCAGCGAGGCGCTAACGGTCAGAACCAGCGGCCGGCAGCAGACGCTGCAGTCCTCGACATACTCCTGCCGTGATACGGAGCAGTCCACCAGGATCTCGATCTCCTCCCAGCAGCAGGGACACTGGATGGTGCAGGTTTCCAGTCCGGACATCGGGCAACCTCGGCAGGTCAGGGTTTGATCAGCAGCAGATCCATGCGCTGGGCCAGCAGGCATTCGCGTCCGTCCAGCACCAAGTAACGGCACTGGGGAGCGCTTCCGGGGCCCACCCGCCAACGGGCGAAACACTCACGCGCTTCATCCTCGGGCAGCCCGCCCAGGGCGCCGATCGCGATCGGGTCGAGGCGGTCGGGGCGCACCAGGTCATGCCCGCGCTGGAATCCCGCGTCCTGGGCCCGGCGCTCCCAGAGCGCACGGCCGGCCAGTTCCTGCTGGGCTGGATCCAGTTCGCGCAGCAGGAACTCGAGGGGCAGAGGATCAATGCCGGGCAGGTCGGGCACCCATTCGCTCAGATATACCCGCCCACCGTGGCGCGTGATGCGGAACAGTTCGGCCAGCACTTTCAGCGGGTCAAGGAACCAGCGAAAGCCGAAGCGGCAGCAGACCCAGTTGAACATGCCGTCGCGGAACTCCATCTGATGGGCGTCCTGAAGCGCGATCGTCAGGTTCTTCTGCCCCGCTTCGCTGCTGCGGTGGGCGCAGAGCTTGAGCATCTCCTCGGAAATGTCCACGGCCAGCACCCGGCCGCCGGCCTCGGCCAGCGACACGCCCAGGTGGCCGGGTCCGCAGGCCAGATCCAGACCGGTCTCACGGGGGCCGGGTTTGATCACGCGCATGGCCTGTTCACGGTCACGCTCGCTGCCCAGCAACTCGCTCTGGTCGAAGGTGGCGGCCAACTTGCTGAAACGTTCGGATAGGCCAGCCAGACCGTGCATGGATACTCCTTGTGCCGGGGCAGGATGTCCGGGCGCGTTGCCCGAGCCAGTCGGCCCGGCGTGCGTTGAGTGTTGGCGGACAGGCACCGGACCCTGCCGGATGATCGCCTCCGGAATCGGGAGGGGGTGTCGGCTGCGGGATCCGGATCGCGTTGCGCCGCGGGGTGTCGCGACGACGCGCCAATATAGGGCTTCCCCGCGGGGCGGGCCTTTGCTCGCGGGGCCAGTGCCAAGGCCCCTGCTCACCCTGCGGTTTCACATTCAGACGCTGGCTCTCCATATTCGCGGCCCAAGCCCGGACGCGCCATTCCCATCCAGTACAGGACCAACCCCATGCGCCTGATTTCCCTGTTCCTTCTGCTGTTCAGCGTCACCGTTTCCCAGGCGGGAGATGGCCCCGCCGGCAATTTCGGCGGCATCCACTATGGCCGGGTCATGCAGGATCTGGACGCCCTGAAAGCCAGCCAACCGGTACTGGCGCGACTGGACGACCGGCCCTGGACCGCGGGCGGGCACATCTTCACCAGCCAGAATGGCGGCATCGTGGGATTCAAGGGCGACATCGGCTGGCGCAATTACTCGGGTGCCTCCGTGGCCATCGAACGCTTCGAAAGCGATGTCTTCGTGCATTTCGGGCGCAGCATGGAACCGGGGGCGCTGTATCACGCCTGGTTCAGCGGCGGAGTGGGCTGGATGTCCAGCCGGATGACGCTGCGCCAGCAGCCCGGCACCACCCACTGGGACGAAGCCTTCGACGGCAGCTACACCCAGAGCGAACTCCGCCTGGCCGGCCCCGCCTGGGAACTGCTGCTGGGCACCGACATCCGCACCCAGATTCCCAACATGGACACGGGCGCCTGGCTCACGCTGGGAATTCTCGTGTCGTACAAACAGCATTTCGGCCAGGACAACTGGGTCCTCAACGGCAAGGACGATCTGCGCGCCGCTCCCAAGGCGGACGTGGGCGGAGCCTCGCTGCTGCTGACCGTCGGCTACAGGTACTAGCGCCATGAGCGAACTGCACATCCAGACCTCCCGCGGCCTCTCGGGACGCATCACCCCCCAGGGCAACAAGAACGAAGCCCTGCCGATCGTGGCCGCCTGCCTGCTCAATCCTGGTGTGACCCGCCTGGACAACCTGCCCGAGATCCTTGACGTGCGCGCCATGCTGCAGATCGTGCAGGGCCTGGGGGCCCGCGTCGAGCGCAGCGCGGACGGGCACTCCGCCGTGATCCAGGCTGACACTCTGGATGGCAGTCAGCCGGACCCCGTGCTCTGCGCCCAGATCCGCGCCAGCCTGCTGCTGGCCGCTCCCCTGCTGGCGCGCCGCTCACAGGCAGGCCGGGGCAGCGTGATCCTGCCACGGCCCGGGGGCGATCGCATCGGACGCCGGCGCATCGATACGCACCTGGCCGTGTTCGAAACCCTGGGCGCCACGGTGGACACCAGCCCGCGTGATGTTCGCCTGAGTCTCGATGGCCCCTTCCGGGGCGCCCATCTCTTTCTGGACGAAGCCAGCGTGATGGCCACCGAAAACGCCGTGATGGCCGCGGCGATGGCCGAAGGCGATTCGGTCATCGAGAACGCCGCCTGCGAGCCCCACGTGCAGCAGCTCTGCCGGCTGATGGAACAGTTCGGCGCACGCATCACGGGCATCGGCAGCAACCGCCTCTGCATCACGGGGACCGGAGGCGTGCCCACCCCGCGCGAGCTGAGCCATCGTGTGCTGGAAGACCTGATCGAAGTGGGCAGTTTCATCGCTCTGGCCGCCGCCACCGGCAGCGAGCTGAGCATTCCGGGTGTGACACCGGCCAACTACTGGATGGTGGCCAAGGCCTTCGAGCGCCTGGGCGTGCGTTTCACCCTCGAGGGCAACACCCTGCATGTGCCCGCCAATCAGGAGCTGGAGGTGCAGTCCGACCGCTTCGGCGAAGTGCCGCGGATTCACGATGCGCCCTGGCCCGGCTTTCCCGCCGACCTCAGTTCCATCGCCGTGGTGCTGGCCTGCTGCGCCAATGGCAGCGTGCTGATCCATGAGTGGATGTTCGAGAGCCGCCTCTACTGGGTGGACTCGCTGATCGGCATGGGGGCGCGCATCACCCAATGTGATCCCCATCGCGTGCTGGTCAACGGCGGCGCACCGCTCTTCGGCACCCGCCTCTCCAGCCCCGACATCCGCGCTGGCATGGCCCTGCTGATTGCCGCCCTGCGCGCCGAGGGCACCACCGTGATCCAGAACATCCGCCAGATCGACCGCGGCTACGAGCGCATCGACGAGCGCCTGGCCGCCCTGGGAGCCAGAATCAAGCGCGTGGCGGAGTAGCAGGTCCGATGATCGCGGCTCCCTCGCGGCCCCGCGATCGAATGGAACACACCGCACTTGCACGTCCGGGAATCAACACGACCGAGAATCAAGAGGAGAGACGCATGCCGGGACTGTCCGACCTGCTGAGAAAACTGACCGGTGCCCGCGACACAAGCGAGGCTCCAGCACCCGTGCCTGCACCTGCGCCCGCAGGGCCGGGCATCGCACCCGCATTCCAGCTGCCGGGTGTGAATGATCTGAGTGCGCGGCAGGCGGCGGAGCTGCTGGCGGAGCACGCGGGCTCGCCCGGGCTGCGCGTGCTGGATGTGCGCACGCCTCCGGAATTGGCCTCCGGGCATCTGGTGGGAGTCGAGAATCTGGATTGTTACGCGCGCAACTTCCAGCAGCAGCTGGCGCAGTTGCCCGTGGGGCCGAGTTATGTGGTCATCTGCGCCTCGGGCGCGCGCAGCGGGCAGGCCTGCCGCCTGATGCGCAAACTGGGGCATGTGGATGTATACAACGTGACCGGGGGCATGGCGGCCTGGATGGCCCAGCGCCTGCCCGTCGAGCGCTGAGGAGAGCCGGCATGGATTTCGAGACCTTCCTGCCCGAGGACTGGCGCAAACGCCTGAGCGACGAGCAGTATCGGGTGACCCGCGAGGGTGGCACCGAGCGCCCCTTCACGGGCGAGCATCTGGCGCGCAAGGAAGCCGGGCGTTACCACTGCGTGTGCTGCGGTTCCTTTCTCTTCGAATCGGACACCAAGTTCGACTCGGGCTGCGGCTGGCCCTCCTTCTTCAAGGCCGGCGAGGGCGCGATCCGCTATCTGGTGGACAGAAGTCACGGCATGCAGCGCACCGAAGTGCGCTGTGCCCGCTGCGACGCCCATCTGGGGCATGTCTTCGACGACGGCCCCCCGCCCACGGGCAAGCGTTATTGCATCAACAGCGTGTCGCTGGATTTCACGGCTGGAAGCGATTAGCCAGCGTCTTTGACTCAACCCATCATGCGACCCACCCCTTGCTGGCAGCAATTCTGACAGGCGTATCAATTGTATTGCCTTGACGGAAAAATGCCCTATTTTTTCCGTCATGAATTCAACACCCAATCTGTTGCAACCTGTTGAAAACAAAGTCATGAGCCGGGTGAAGAGTCATGGCCGAGGTTGGGTCTTCACCCCGAGGCACTTCCAGAATCTGGGAAGTTCAGCAGCCATTGAATCGGCCTTGCGCAGGCTGAAAGCAAAGGGCAGGATCCGTCGTCTCACCCGCGGGCTCTATGACTTTCCCAAGGAAGACCCAGCCCTGGGGACCATTGCTCCGACTGCAGAGGCCATCGCCCGGGCACTGGCCCATCGGGACGCCATCCGCCTCCAGCCATCCGGAGCCTATGCGGCCAATTTGCTTGGCCTGTCGGAGCAGGTTCCTTCGCGTGTCGTGTTTCTCACCGATGGCCCGGCCCGAAAGGTACGGATCGGCAAACGCGAAATCGTGCTGCAACACACCACACCTCGACACATGGCCACTGCCGGTCGACGCAGCGGTCTTGTCATCCAGGCCCTGCGCCATCTGGGCAAAGACCAGACAGACGAGCGCGTGATCCAGATCCTGCGCCGTCAGCTCACGAGCGCGGACCTTGCCATGCTGCGGAAAGACCTGATCCACGCTCCCGCCTGGATCGCTGCAATGCTGCGCCCGCTCACACATCCGCTGACTGTCCTGTGAACCAATTCCTCCAGTTGCCACCAGAGCGGCGCGAAAACGCTTTCCAGCAAGTGGAAGAGCGGATGGGCCTGCAGGTGTTCAGCGTCGAGAAGGACTTCTGGGTCTGCTGGATACTTCGCGAACTGTTTGCACTGTCCGACATCGGCGAGCACCTGACCTTCAAGGGCGGTACCTCACTCTCGAAGGCCTGGAACCTCATCCAGCGCTTTTCCGAAGACATTGATCTGGTCGTGGACAAAGAGGCGCTTGGCTTCGGGAAAGATGCAAGCCCTGAAAGCGCTGCAAGCAAAAAGCAGCAAAGGAAAAGGCTGGATTCCCTGAGAGCCGCAAGTCAGAAGTGGGTGCAAGGCGCATTGCTTTCGGCACTGTCTGCCCGGATCACAGACATTCTGGGGGAATCCGGCTGGAACCTGGAAGTGGATCCGGACACGGAAGATGGGCAATGCCTGTTGTTCGAGTATCCCTCCGTTCTTGCCAAGGGAATTGCCGGTTACATCAACCCTGTGGTGAAGATCGAACTTGGAGCACGCTCCGATATTGAGCCACATGAGAACAGAATGATCAGGCCCTATGTACTTGAACAGTTTCCAGCTCTCGACACCGGGGGCACGTTCTCCGTACGCGTGATCAGCACGGAGCGCACGTTCTGGGAAAAATCCTGTCTGCTTCACGAAGAGGCGTATCGCTCACCCGGCAAGACCCGAAAGCCGCGCCTGGCCCGCCACTACTACGACCTCTGGTGCATGCTGAAAGCTGGGATCGGGGAATCTGCCATTCGCGACGAGGCACTCTTCGCTCGTGTCGTGAGACATCGAACGATCTACTTCAAGGTCACTGGTGTGAACTACGAATCGCTCCAGGCTGGCGAATTGCGCCTGATGCCCATGGAGGACCAGCTGAGAGGCTGGAAAGCTGACTATGAATCCATGAGGGGGTCGATGTTCCTGGGCCAGGTACCCGACTTCGATGAGATCCTCCGCGCCGTGGGCAAGTTCGAACAGCGTTTCAATCGGATACGCCGCAACGGTTGAAAGATCGGCCCGCATTCCGGAGTTGCCAGCAACTCCCCCATCCTGCCTGGCCAGTCTTTGGCAATGGACAGGATGCCGGACACACAGAACGGCCCTTGTGGGTCGTTCTGTGTGTGATCAAGATGGATTGGCCGCTCTCAAGGCTGGCGCACGAAACCCAGCCGAAAGCCCTTCTCCGCGCCGTCACTCACCAGCACGTCCAGATGGCCACCCTCCAGCAGGCGATACTCGAGGGCCTTGGGAAAGTCGTGCTCCGGGTTGGTGAAGAGTGCGCGGTCCGGGCCACACTCCACCAGCTTGAAGGCCGTGGGATAATCATTGTGGGCCACCTTGGCGATGTAGAAGATCTCGCCACCCATGCTCACCAGTCGCAGACTCTCGCCCTGTGTGCGTTCTCCGCTGGATCGGTCCTCGCTGTAGCCTACCCCTTCCCAGGTATCCGCCGAGTGCTGCACCCAGGACTCGTGTGTGGCGCTCTTGCCTTCCGGGGTGACCCAGTTCCCCAGCATCCAGCTCAGCGAGTCCAGGTCACAGGGTGTGGCGGCCATGGCGATTCCTCCTGCAGTCAGCAACCCGGCAAGTATTGACCCGATTCGCGCGATCATGGCGGGACTCCTCCATTCTGGCACTCTCGTCCGGTCCAGGCAGGTATCAGTCAATGAGGTCCTGCCGAGCAGCGCCTCGTTGGGTATGGCCACCGGATCAGCACGGTTGCGCCAGTGTCGGGAAGGGCAGCCAGAGAACCAATGGGTCAAACGGCTCCAGCAAATCCACGCTGTCCTGAGCTCAGCGGAAGCACCACTCAGCTCTGCTCGATGTGGCATGAAGAAATGGCCCGGAAGATCCAGTGGATCCTCCGGGCCGCGAATTGGTTGCTGGGTAGGAAACGGGTTCTAACCCTTGATGGACTTGCTGGCGCCGCCATCCTTGGAGATAAATCCCTCCAGATGCTTGACGTAGGCCGCGGGGCCGCCTTGCTGGTACCCGGTGCGGGCCACCAGCTCACCCTTGGGGTTCAGCAGCAGGATGGTGGGAAAACCCTTGATGCCGAACTGCTCGGCCAGAGCGTTGTTGCGGGCCTTCAGCTCCTTGCTCTGCTCCTTCTTGCGGGGGAAGTCGAGGCTCACCTGGATCAGATTCTTCTCAGCCCAGCTCATGTACTCGGGCTTGGAGAAGACTTCCTTGTCCAGTTTGATGCACCAGCCGCACCAGTCGCTGCCGGTGAAGTCCACCAGCACGTACTTGCCTTCCTTGGCGGCCAGAGTCTTGGCGGCATCCAGGTCGGTCATCCAGGTTGAGTCACTGGCGCGGGCTGCCATCGAGAGCAGCAGCACGCCCAGCAGCAGGCCGATCTTGCGGATTCCATTCATGGGGTTGTCCCTTCGACTATGTTGGTTGTTCCTTGGCTCGAGAGTCCACCACCGGTGGCCAGCTCCACTTTGTGTGGCCGGGCGGGCGTTGAACATACGAAGCCGATGGGCAAAAGATCCTCTCAAACAGGCTCTGCCGGAAAAATCGGGACGAACGGGACTCAGGGCTGGTCTTCCAGTCCCGAGCGCGGGACCGGATTGGTGATGACCGGAATGCTCTTCAGGTAGGCGAAGATCGCCGCCGATTCCTCATCGCTCAGCTCAGGATATGGACGCATGGGATAACGCAGCGCGGGTTCTCCCTCCATCTGACCAAAACGCAGAGCCTTGATGAAACGGGCTTCGTCCCAGTTGCCGATTCCGCTCTGCGGATCGGGAGTCAGGTTCGATGTCAGCATGATCTCGCCTTTGAGGCTGAGGGTACGGTTGCCGCCGCCGAAGTACCCCAGACTCGCCTCAGGGTTCATGATGTCATTGCTCTTGAAATCGGCGCTGTGGCAGCTGAAACAATCCAGATTGACCGCCAGATAACGCCCCAGCTCCAGCTGGTTGGTGCTGTCGGGCATCGAGATGCGCTCTGCGGGCAAGGGCAGCGGCTTCCAGGCGATCGTGCTGAGGAATTTGACAAGGAAGGAGGGCTGGCTGCGCATGTCGGCCGTGCGATCGGGGGCCACCAGCGGGTTGTCGGAGCGCAGGAAGGCGATGATCGCTTCCAGATCGTTGTCGGCCAGATGGGGCAGTTTTGGCATCAGGGGCGGTGAATACTCGCCATCACGCTTGATGCCCGTGCGCAGCAGCACCATCAGTTCCTTGTCGGTCCAGGCACCAATGCCCCAGGTGGAATCCTGGGTGATGTTGGGCACATACCACTTGCCGAACACGGACGGCGCATCGAGCATGGGGCCACCAGCCAGGGTATGAGTATCGGCATTGCGATGACATCCGGCGCACATGGTACTCACCAGCTTCTCGCCCCGGATCACAGCGTCGGGAGTGACCCTGGCCTGAAACTGACCACCGGGAATCGGGTAATGGGGAATCCCGCGGAAGTGGATGAAGGCCGCGCCTGCGACCATCGCCAGCAGAACCAGGCCCACCAGAGTGCCTGTGATTTTCAGCAGTTTCAACATGGTTGATCCTTGTTGTGGGTGTGAACGGACGCCGGAGACGGGCAGCCCGGAGACCTCCGCCCCCGAGTGGGCACGGAGAGGTCGCACGAAAAGTCCGGAAGGATGGCAGCTGCATGCGCCACCTCAAGGAGAGAGTTCCGGACGGGCCATGCAACGTTTTTTTCCGGGAACGCTGGCCGCTGCGCGGAGACTGTGCGGGAAACGAATCGCGGGGCCCGTGTCAGGTCCAGTAGTTGGGTGCTTCCTTGGTGAGCACGATGTCGTGAGGGTGGCTTTCCTTCAGCCCGGCCGAGGTGATCTCGGTGAACAGGGCCCCTTCGCGGAACCGCTGCAGGTCGGGAGCTCCGCAATAGCCCATGGAACTGCGGATGCCGCCCGCGAGCTGGTAAATCACGCTGGAGACTTTTCCCTTGTAGGGCACGCGGCCCTCGATGCCTTCGGGCACCAGCTTGTCGGCGCTGGACTGGTCGGCCTGGAAGTAGCGGTCACGGCTGCCCTTCTTCATGGCGGCCAGGCTGCCCATGCCGTGATACACCTTGTAGCTGCGGCCCTCGTAGAGCACCAGTTCGCCCGGGCTTTCCTCGCAACCCGCAAACAGCGAGCCGATCATCACGCTTTCGGCTCCGGCCGCCAGCGCCTTGGCCGCGTCACCGCTGTACTTGATGCCGCCGTCGGCGATCACCGGAATGCCCAGCGGGCGGGCCGCTTCGGCGCAGGCCACGATCGCGCTGAACTGGGGCACGCCCACGCCCGCCACGATGCGCGTGGTACAGATTGATCCGGGACCCACGCCCACCTTCACCGCGTCGGCACCGGCTTCGGCCAGGGCACGCGTCGCCTCGGCGGTGGCCACATTGCCCGCGATCACCTGGATATCCGGCCACTGGCGCTTGATCCGGCGCACCATCTCGATCACGGCGATGTGATGCCCGTGTGCCGTGTCCACCACCAGCACATCGGCGCCCGCCTCGATCAGCAGGCCCGGCCGTTCGAGGGCGTCGTCGTTCACGCTGACCGCGGCACCCGCCAGCAGCCGTCCCTGACCATCCTTGGCCGCATTGGGGAAACTGCGTTTCTTCTGGATGTCCTTCACCGTGATCAGCCCAACCAGTTCCCCGCCGTTCGTGGTTACCAGCAGCTTCTCGATCTTGTGCTCCTGCAGCACCTTCTCGGCCTCTTCAAGAGTCGTGCCTTCGGGCACGCAGACCAGTTTGCCGCGGGTCATCACCTGGGCGATCGGCAGATCGGGCTGGCTGAGGAAGCGCAGGTCGCGATTGGTGAGAATGCCTACCAGCTTGCCCTCGTCCACGACCGGAATGCCGCTGATCGCGTAGCGCTGCATCACGGCCATCGCCTCGCGCACGCTGTGGGTACTGCTGAGGGTGATCGGGTTGCGGATCATGCCCGATTCGGAGCGCTTGACCCGGTCGACCTCGGTGGCCTGGGCCTGGGGGTCCATGTTCTTGTGCAGAATGCCGATGCCGCCCTCGCGGGCCATCGCGATGGCCATCGCCGCTTCGGTGACCGTGTCCATGGCCGCGCTCAGAAAGGGAATTTCCAGTTCCAGTCCGCGGGTCAGGCGAGTGCGCATTGCCACCTGGGAGGGCAGGATCGACGAAGCCCGGGGCACCAGCAGGACATCGTCGAAGGTCAGTCCACGCCCGATGAATTCCGCCATGATATGCCTCCCCTGACTTGTGTTGCGCGTGACCTGTCCCATGCAGCACGGGGCCGCTGTCACACGGCCCCGCCTGAGATCGTTCAGCGGATGAAGTTCAGCAGCCGATTGAAGCGGATCACCTGCCAGAAGCGACGCTTGAGTTGTGCGCCGTCCCATGAGAAGTAGATGATCCAGGCCTTGCCCACGATGTTCTCGCGGGGTACGAAGCCCCAGAAGCGGCTGTCGGAGCTGTTGTCCCGGTTGTCGCCCATCATGAAATAGGAGTTCTCGGGCACGGTCAGCGGGCCGAAATTGTGTCGGTTCCAGCCTCGCCCGGGTGGCACGATGCCGCGCTCGCCGATTCCCGCTTCCAGCAGGCTCTCGCTCTGCTGCTGGTGTGGCAGGCGTTCGAATTCCACCCCATCGACGAACACATGCTTGTCACGGATCTCGATGGTCTGCCCGGGGCCCGCGATGCAGCGCTTGATGTAATTCTGGCGCGGATCCTTGGGGTACTTGAACACGATCACATCGCCGGTCTTCGGGTCGGCCAGCGCGGGTGCCTGCCAGTAGGGAATGTCGAAGCCGATGGTGGTCAGCGGAATCCCGATCCAGTCGGGGGTCTTGACCCCATAGATGAACTTGTTGACCAGCAGGAAGTCGCCCACCAGCAGGGTCTTTTCCATGGAAGGACTGGGAATGCGATAGGCCTCGACCACCATGGCCTTGATCAGGAACACCGTGATGACGATCGAACCGACCACGTCGATCCAGTAGCGCACGGGGCCCTTGCGCAGTTTCTTGGCTTCTTCGCGCTGCTTGTGCAGTTCCTTGCGGCGCGTGCGCCAGGCCCAGTAGCGTCGGAACAGTTCCATTGTCAGCGCTCCACCTTGAGCATGGCCAGAAAGGCTTCCTGGGGAATTTCGACCCGGCCCACCTGCTTCATGCGTTTCTTGCCTTCCTTCTGCTTCTCCAGCAGCTTGCGCTTGCGGCTGATGTCACCGCCGTAACACTTGGCGGTCACGTTCTTGCGCAGCGCCTTCACCGTGGTGCGCGAGATGATCTTGGTGCCCAGGGCGCCCTGGATGGCCACTTCGAACATCTGCCGGGGGATCAGTTCCTTCAGCTTGCTGCAGAGCTTGTTGCCCCACTCGAAGGCTTTTTCCTCGTGCACGATCATGGACAGACTGTCCACGGGCTCGCCGTTGATCATGATGTCCAGCCGCTTCAGTGAGCTGCGGCGGAACTCGATGACCTCGTAGTCGAAACTGGCATAGCCCCGTGTGCCACTCTTGAGCCGGTCGTAGAAGTCGAAGACGATCTCGGCCAGAGGAAACTCGTATACCAGCGTCGCGCGCGTGGTGTCGATGTATTCGGTGGCCAGATAGACACCACGGCGGTCCATGGCCAGTTTCATGATGTTGCCGATGTACTCGGTGGGCGTGATGATCTGCGCCTTGACGTAGGGCTCCATCACCGATTCGATCTTCTCGTTGCGCGGGAACTGCGCCGGGTTGCTCACTTCCTGCTCCGACTGCCCCGGTTGCTTGATGCGGTAGGGCACGTTGGGCATGGTGGTGATGATGTTCAGGTTGTACTCGCGCTCGAGCCGCTCCTGGATGATCTCCATGTGCAGCAGCCCAAGGAAACCACAGCGGAAACCGAATCCCAGCGCCAGACTGGTCTCCGGCTCGTAGATCAGGCTGGCGTCGTTGAGGCAGAGCTTGGAGAGCGCGTCGCGCAGCTCCTCGTAGTCCTCGGCGTCCACCGGGTAGACACCGGAGAACACCATCGGCTTGACCACGGCATAGCCCTCGAGGGCCTCGCTGGCCCCGTCACGCAGGGTGGTGAGGGTGTCGCCCACCTTGGCGTCCTTGACGTCCTTGCTGCCAAGGATCACATAACCCACTTCTCCGGCCTTCAGTTCCTTGCAGACCTTTCGGCCCATGATCAGCAGACCGACTTCGTCCACCTGGAACTGCTTGCGAGTGTGCATGGAAATGATGGCGTCGCCCTTGCGCAGCACGCCATCCATCACGCGCACATAGGTCACCGCGCCGCGGAAATTGTCGTAGATCGAATCGAAGACCAGGGCGCGCAGGGGCGCTTCCACCGTGCCCTTGGGCGGCGGAATCCGCCGGACCACTTCCTCAAGCAGCTTCTCGCAGTTGAGTCCGGTCTTGGCGGAAATCGCGATCACCTCGGATTCCTCGCAGCCCAGCAGGTCCACGATCTGGTGGGTCACCTGTTCGGGCATGGCGTTGGGCAGGTCGATCTTGTTGATCACGGGAATGATCTCGAGCCCGGCGGCCACGGCCTGATAGAGGTTCGAGATGGTCTGGGCTTCCACACCCTGGGCCGAATCCACCACCAGGATCGCCCCTTCGCAGGCGGCCAGACTGCGGGAGACCTCATAGGAGAAGTCCACGTGGCCCGGAGTATCGATCAGGTTCAGCACCACGGGGCCGTCGGGGCCCTTGTACTGCATGGTGATGGCGTGGGCCTTGATCGTGATGCCCCGCTCCTGCTCCAGGTCCATGTCGTCCAGGACCTGTTTCTTCAGGCCCAGGGCGGCCACCGTGCCGGTGAGCTCGAGCAGGCGATCGGCGATGGTCGACTTGCCGTGATCGATGTGGGCAATGATGCAGAAGTTGCGGATGCTGGAATTCACCAGGATACCCTTGAGAGTGCAGGGGGGCCGGCAATCGGCCCGTCCCCGTGATATGGATGACGGGAGCATCCTGGCGTCCGCACGACACGGACAATGGAAACTCCCGCCCTTCGGCTGGCGCTCCTTCGGTCGGAAAGGGCGCCGGGCTGACCCGTTCGTGGCGGACGATCGCCCGCGGGAACTCAGATGACCAGGATGTCCTGTTCCTTCTGCTTCAGCAGCTCATCCACCTTGGCGATGTGCTCGTCGGTCAGGTCCTGGATCACCTTCAGGCCACGGCGTTCCTCGTCTTCGGAGATCTCGCCGGCCTTGAGGGCTTTCTTGAGGTGGTCGTTGGCGTCACGCCGCACGTTGCGCAAGGCCACACGGCCGTCCTCGGCCAGCTTGTGCACCTGCTTCACCAGGTCGCGCCGGCGTTCCTCGGTCAGTTCGGGAAGCGGCACGCGGATCACATTGCCGTCATTGCCCGGGTTGAGACCCAGGTCGGAGGTCATGATCGCCTTCTGGATCACGTCCAGCATCTTCTTTTCCCAGGGCTGCACCAGGATCATGCGTGCTTCGGGCACGCTCACGTTGGCCACCTGGGAAATCGGGGTGGGCGTGCCGTAGTAGTCCACGCGCACTCCGTCCAGGACCGAGGTGCTGGCCTTGCCCGCACGCACCGTGTGGAAAGTCTCGCGGATCGCCTCGATGCTGCGGTCCATGTGGTGGCTGGCTTTTTCGATGATCTCGTTGGTCATGATTCAGTCTCCGGAAATCAGGGTCCCCAGCGATTCCCCGGCCAGCAGACGGGCCAGGTTGCCCTCCTGGGTCATGTTGATGACCCGCAGGGGCAGACCGTTGTCCATGCACAGGCTGATGGCCGTGGCATCCATGACTTTCAGCTGACGCTGAAGCACGTCAAGGTAGGTCAGTTCGGGATAGAAGGTGGCATCGGGATGGCGCACCGGATCCTTGTCGTAGACGCCATCGACCTTGGTGCCCTTGATCAGCAGATCCGCGCCGATCTCGTTGGCCCGCAGGGCCGCGGCGGTGTCGGTGCTGAAGTAGGGATTGCCGGTGCCCGCGGCGAAGATGACCACGCGGCCCTTCTCCAGATGCCGGATCGCGCGGCGCACGATATAGGGTTCGGCGCATTCCCGAATGGTCAGAGCCGAGAGCACGCGGGTCTCGACTCCCAGCTTCTCGATGGCGGCCTGCATGGCCATGCAGTTCATCACGGTGGCCAGCATGCCCATGTAGTCGCCCGTGCTGCGGTCGATCTTCATGTCGTTGGCGCTCTCGGAGATGCCCCGGAAGAAGTTGCCGCCGCCGATCACCAGTCCCAGCTGCACACCCGTGCCGATGGCGTGGGCGATTTCCCGTGCCGTACGCGCCAGGATGCCGCTGTCAATGCCGAAGCCGACCTCGCCGGCCAGCGCCTCGCCCGAGAGCTTCAAGAGGATGCGTCTGGCTGCAGGGATCGGGGTCATCGTGCTCCAGGTGCTTGCCGAGATGGAATCGATACAGGCGCGCCCCCTTGCGGGGGCGCGTCGCTCAGGACATCATTCACCGATCACGAAGCTGCTGAAGCCCTTGACCACCAGCGTGTCTCCCAGGCTCTTGCCCACGGAGTTGATGTGCTGCTGCACGGTGGCCTTGTCGTCCTTGACGAAGGTCTGGCCCAGCAGGGTGACCTCGTTGACGAACTTGTTCAGCTTGCCTTCGGCGATCTTGTCGATCATGGCCTCGGGCTTGCCTTCGTTGCGTGTGATCTCGCGGTACAGCTCCAGCTCCTTCTCGATCAGGGCCAGGTCAAGCCCATCACGGTCCACGGCCTTGGCGCCGTAGGCCACGATCTGCAGGCAGAGGTCGTTGACCAGTTCCTTGAAGGAGTCGTTGCTGGCGGTGTCGGCCTTGCCGCAGGTGGCATGCAGCATCACACCGTGCTTGTCGCCCAGGTGGATGTAGGACTGCACGACGCCCTGCTCGCCGGCGGGAATCTCCACGCGGCTGAAGCGACGCACGCCGATCTTCTCGCCCAGCTTGCCGACGAGTGTATTCAGAGTATCGCCCAGGGTGCCGTCGGCACCGGGATGGGCCAGCGCCATCAGGGCATCGCCGTCGGCCGGGTTGTGGGCCAGCACCTGGGAGGCGCAGGCCTGGGCGAAGCTGCGGAAATCCTCGGTTCCGGAGACGAAGTCGGTCTCGGAATTGAGTTCAAGCAGGGCGCCCTGGCGACCATCGGCAGAAATCACGGCCACCACCTTGCCCTCATTGGCATCGCGGTCGGCGCGCTTCTCGGCGGTCTTGAGACCCTTCTTGCGCAGGTAATCCATCGCCTCATCGAAGCTGCCGCCCGATTCGGCGAGAGCTTTCTTGCAATCCATCATGCCGGCACCAGTGGCCTGGCGCAGCTTCATTACGTCCTTGGCGGAAACTTCCATCGTTCAGACTCCTGTCTCAGGGAAAATCCGGAGCGAACTCCGGAATGCATTCATTCAACAAGCCCTGCCTCGGTGGCCCGGCCTCCGTGGCCCTACCGCAAGACCGGACTACTCTGCCGCAGCTTCGGGAGCCGCGGGAGCCTCGGGGGCGGCAGGGGCTTCGGGGGCTGCGGGAGCCTCGGGAGCGCCTTCGGCACGAGCCACGGCAACCACGCCTTCCTTCTTGCGGCGACGACGGGCAGCCGGCTTCTGATCCGGATTCTCGTTCTCGTCCTGCTCGCCTTCCACGCCGAAGCTGGATTCCTTGCGCAGCACGCGGCCTTCATCGATCGCGTCGGCCAGCACGTTGGTGATGATCGCGATGGACTTGTAGGCGTCGTCGTTGGCCGGGATCACATAATCCACGACCGAGGGATCGGAGTTGCTGTCGCAGATCGCGAAGACCGGAATGCCCAGCTTGATGGCTTCCTTGATCGCGATGTCTTCCTTGATGGTGTCCACCACGAACATGGCCTGGGGCAGACGCTTCATGTTGCGGATACCGCCCAGCACGTTGACCAGCTTTTCTTTCTGACGCTCGATGGAGAGGATCTCCTTCTTGCGGATGCGGTCGTAGGTGCCGTCCTTGCCCTTGGCTTCCAGCATCTCGAGGGTGCGGATGGAATTGCGGATGGTGCGGAAGTTGGTGAGCATGCCGCCCAGCCAGCGCTCGTTCACGTAGAACATGCCGCAGCGCTCGGCCTCTTCCTTGATCACGTCGCGGGCCTGGTCCTTGGTGCCCACGAAGAGCACATCGCCGCCCTTGGACACGATGGAGCCCAGACGGTTGGCCGCTTCTTCCAGCAGAACATGGGTCTTCTTGAGGTCCAGGATGTGCACGCCGTTCTTCTGCATGAAGATGTACGGGCGCATGCGGGGATTCCAGCGGCGGGTCAGGTGTCCGAAGTGGGAACCGGCGAGCAGCAACTGCTTGATCGTGATACGGGACATGAGTCCTCCAGGTGGTGGCAGGATTCCGCCGAAGCCGGAATGGATAGGATGGGTCCTGCCGGGTTGATCATCCGCGACCTTCAACCCCTGACGGAATCCGGCTGTCAGCTTGCTGACAGACGCCAGACACCCCCGCCAGGGTCCGGTCGCGTGCTTGGTCGTCCGGCGTCGGAGCCGGACACTCGTGTTTGTGAAAGAAGGCCGCCGTGGCGTGCACGGCAGCCTTCGCAAGATTCGATCGGGCGGCGGACTAGCGCTTGCTGAACTGGAAGCGCTTGCGGGCGCCGGGCTGTCCGTACTTCTTGCGTTCCACGATGCGGGCATCGCGGGTCAGGAAGCCGCCAGCACGCAGTGTCTTGCGCAGCTCTTCGTCCATCTGGACCATGCAGCGGCTGATGCCAAGACGCAGGGCGCCGGCCTGACCGCTGAGCCCACCACCGACCACGGTGGCGAACACATCCAGCTTGTCCTTGAGTCCGCACTGGTCGACGGGCTGCTCGATGACCATCTTGAGCACATCGCGCTTGAAATAGGTCAGCAGATCGGCACCGTTGACGGTGACCTTGCCGGTGCCGGGCTCGGCCCACACGCGGGCGATGGAACGCTTGCGACGGCCGGTGGCATAGACTCGCTTGGAGTTCTTCATCATCATCGGAGGAGACCTTCGAATTTGAGCTCGCGGGGCTGCTGGGCACCATGGGGGTGCTCGGTTCCCGAGTAGACCTTCAGTTTCTTCAGCATCTGCCGGCCCAGCGGAGTGTGGGGCAGCATGCCTTTGACCGCGTGCTCGATGACGAAGGACGGGTCCTTCTCCATCGCCTGGCGGAAGGTCGTCGTGCGAGCGCCCTGGGGGTACCCGGTGTGACGGAAGTAGGTCTTCGTCTCGGCCTTGTTGCCAGTCAGGCGGATCTTGTCCGCGTTGACCACGATGACGAAATCACCATTGTCCATGTGCGGCGTGAACGAGGGCTTGTGCTTGCCCCGCAGAATCTGGGCCACCCGGGTGCTCAGGCGCCCCAGGGGGAGATCCTTCGCATCGACGATGAACCAGTCATGCGAAATGTCGCCGGCTTTCAGCGTGTAGGTCTTCACGGATCCGTCCTTCAGAAAATTTGCAAGACCACCAATCTAGCGTCGAGGGGATGGAGAGTCAACGGGCAGCGGCACTTTCGTCGACTCTTCCGCTCACGCATCCGGGAATCCGCCCGAATGACGCAGGGGACATTCCCGCTGCGGCTTAGCCCGGGGCCAGTTATCTTGCCCGCCAGGCCTGGCGCTGAGGGCCTGGACCAATCCCGTACGTCCGGTTCCCCGGGTTCCGTCAGGTACAGAATCCGTTTGCCGGACTATCAATGAAAAGGACCCGACATGCCTTTCCTCTCCGATTCGCTGCCTCAGAGGCTGATCAGTGCACGGGCAGCCGCCAGGGAGGGAGCGCGCATGCTGCGGGAGGAGTTCCATCGCCCGGGCGGCCCACGCGGGTATGGCGATCATGCGGACATCGACGGCGAGGTCGAGAACCGGATCCGGGAGCTGCTGACTCCGGAGTACCCTGCCGATGGATTCCTTGGCGAGGAAACCGGGTTCCATCTGCTGGGCGAGGATCCTGCCCCTCCGCCCGCGATCTGGGTCGTGGACCCCAACGACGGCACCTCCACGTTCCTCAAGGGATTCCGCGGTTCGGCCGTCTCGATTGCCCTGGTCGTCGAAGGACGCCCCGTGGTGGGCGTGGTCCATTCCTGGGACGGTGACGGCGACGAGTTCTGCTGGGCCGAAAACACCCCCTTCCTGCGCAATGGCCAGCCTGTCCAGCGCGAGTGGCCCACCCAGGCCGACAACGATGAACTGGCCCTGCTCTCCCATGTGGCCGACCGCAAGGCTCTGATGAACAGCCACTGTGTGGCTCCCATGCGCTACCGCACCATGCCCAGCATCGCGATGCGCATGGCCTTGGTGGCGGCCGGCGACGGGGACCTGACCGTATCACTGGGCGGCCCCGTGGCCTGGGATCTGGCCGCCGGACACGCCCTGCTGCGCGGGGCAGGCGGCCAGGTGGTCAATGGCCAGGGTCACCCGATCGTCTACGACGCGCGTGGCAACTGCAACAGCGACGGACGCCTGTTCTGTGGAGCTCCCGCCCTGCTGGAGTGGCTGCGTACACGGCCCTGGAACCAGATTCCCGAATCCCCGCTCGACCCGGGAACACCGGGGCTGTGCTGGCCCCGACCGGCCCTTCCCGGAGACAGGACCTGTCGCCCGGATCATGCGCGACTTGAACGCGCACAGGGTTGCCTGCTGGGCCAGCTGGCCGGCGATGCACTGGGCAGCCTGGTCGAATTCCAGTCGGCGGAACGCATCCGCAAGCAATTCCCGACCGGTGTGCGCGACCTGCAGGACGGCGGCAGCTGGAACCTGATCGCCGGACAGCCCACCGATGATTCGGAAATGGCGCTGATGCTGGCCCGCACCCTCGTGACACACGGTGAGTACAAGCAGGCGGAGGTCCTGCGCGCCTACCAGTACTGGCGAGACAGCGAGCCCTTCGACATGGGCCGCACCACGCGCGCGGGCCTGGAAGGCAGGCCGAACGCCGAGTCGCAGGCCAATGGCTCACTGATGCGCGTGAGTCCGTTGGGCATTTTCTGTGCGTCACGTCCCGAACTCGCAGGCGAACTGGCGCTGGCCGACGCGCGGCTGACCCATCCGCACCCGGTCTGTGGACAGGCCGGGGCGCTGCTGGTACGGGCGATCGCCCATGCGATCCAGGATGGCCCAGGTGCGCTGGAACTGCATGCCAGCATCCTGGGCTGGGCTTCCGGGAAGGGCCAGGATCCGCGCCTTGCCCACATGCTGACTCTGCCCGAGAACGCCACCGCCGGCGAGTTCAGCGGGCCTGAATCCGGTTGGGTGCTGCTGGCGCTGCGCAATGCGGTCTGGCAATTGAAAAACGCCGGAGGGCTGGAGGAGGCTCTGGTCGATACGGTGGGACGCGGAGGCGACACGGATACCAACGCCGCGATCACCGGAGCGCTGCTGGGAGCCGTGTACGGCATTGCGGCGGTGCCCCGGCGCTGGCAGCGAGCCATTCTCAGTTGCCGCCCTCTGCGACTCGAGGGCCTGCCCCAGGTGGTTCACCCGCGACCGCGCGCCTTCTGGCCCGTGGACGCCCTGATGCTGGCCGAGCGGCTGCTGGCAGGGTAAGTCCACACGCTGGGTCTGCTCAGTTCCGCTCCAGCTCCATCAGACACTCGATGTGGGGACTGTTGGGAATCATGTCCCAGGCGTTCAGCCCGGCGATGCCGTAAGCAGCCCGCAGCAAGCCTGCATCACGGGCCAGGCTCTGCGGATTGCAGGACAGGTAGAACACGCGCGGGATCTCGCTGTCGGCAATCCAGCGCGCCAGTTCCTCGCCCAGCCCCTTGCGCGGCGGATTGACCACCACCAGCCCGGGCTGCATCTCGCGCAACAGACTCAGGCTGTGCAACGCATCCCCGTTCAGCACGTCCACCCCTTCCCCACAGCCGTGCTGCAGCAGTTCCGCCGCCAGTGGGTCATTCTCCACCAGCAGCAGGCGCGGGCGTGGTTGCATGCGTGCCGCAAGGCTCAGCCCAATGCCCCCGGAGCCGCAGAACAGATCGGCGACCCGTTCCACAGGATGCTGACAGGCCCTGTCGCACAGGGTGCCCAGAATCGTGTGATACTGGGCAAGGTTGGCCTGCATGAACGCCGCGGAATTGACACCCACGGGTGTATCCAGAAATCGCCGGGAAATCACGGCGGGCCCCAGCAGGGTGCGCATCTCACGCCCCAGGATCCGGTTGCCGCGTTCGCGCTGAAGTGAAATCTGGATCTGGATGCAGAGCCCGTCCCAGGCCTCGATCTGGCGCGCCAGGCGCTGGCACACGGGCCACCAGGGTGCTTCTTCGACGGGCACCTCCGCGGGCAACCCGTGATCGCGCAGCACCAGACAGAGCAGGGCCCCCTGACCGTCCAGCGCACGCAGCACCAGGTGACTGATCAAGCCTTCTCCACTGGCTTCACGGTAGACGGGCAGCCCACAGCTGGCCACCGCCTCCAGAACCGTGGGCAGCAGCCGTCCGATGATCGGATGATGATCGGGACAGGCCTCCGCCGCCAGCACGCGGTGGCTGTTGTCGTCGTACAGCCCGGCCACCAGCCGCCCACGCCGCTTTTCCAACCGCAGCTTCACGCTGTTGCGGAACCCTTCGTTGCGCGGTGAAGGCTGCAGCAGCGGCAGCTCAGGCGTGGGCCCCAGCTCGGCGAGAGCTTCGTGCAGCAGCTCCTGCTTGCGCAGCAACTGCGAGCCGGGATCCAGCCGGCGCCAGGCATTGGCCCGGCAATGTTCGCAGGCCAGGGAAGGTGGATGGGCCATCGGGGTCTTTCTCCTGTGTTGCCGAGCCCTTGCTCGACCAGCAGGAAAGACGCAATTTTGCCCGGCCCGGGCACCATCGAGCACTCCAACGGTCCGGCAACCATGCGCCAGCCTCAACATCACGGGGAGAATTCAGCGATGAAATCCTTCTGCACCAGACTCGCCGCACGACTTGGACTGCTTGGTCTGAGCTTGCTGATGCTGCCCTCCGTTCAGGCCGCCGTGGATCCGGACAGCCTGGCTCCGGGCCTTGCACCGCTGGCTCCCTGGGTGGGACTGACCTTTCGCGGCGAGCTGGCCGACAGCACGCCCGAGCAACCCAAGGTGGACGTGCAGCACTGGGAACGCATCCTCAACGGGCAGGCGATCCGGATCATGCATTCGATCAACGACGGTGAGTACGGCGGCGAAACTCTGGTGATCTGGGACTCCGAACGCCAGACAATCGCCTACTGGTATGTCACAACGGCGGGTTTCCACACCGAAGGCACGATCACCGTCGACGGCAACACCTACACCAGCACCGAAACGGTCAGCGGCAATGCCAACGGCATCACACAGGTCGAAGGCAGCGGCGAGCAGCTCGAGGACGGCACCCTGCTCACCCGCTCCCGCTACCTCCAGAACGGCCAGTGGGTCGAGGGTCACTCGGCCACCTACCACGAGGATCCGACAGCCGTGGTGAGATTCAGGTAGGGCCCTCTGGACAAAAAGCGACTCCGGCCCGCCGGGGGACGAGCCGAAGTCATTGCCAACTAAAATGTTTCTTCGCGCTCTCTCCGAAGTCCAGATCGAAGATCTAACACTTGCATGGACTCGCGCATTCACTGAGATCTATCTTCAAGTGCACCTTTCGATTGAAACTTGAACACTGAAGTATATAGAAGTCGTTGCCACTCCGAGCAGACAAGGCGAACTAAAATCATGTTCCCACGATGTGTTTGATCACCTTGCAGCAAGAATAGCCTTGCATTGATGCAAGGGCATCCCAACGGTCAACCCAAGTGCTTGGGGATTGCTGCCACGCCATGCGGACACACGATACAGAATCTGGTCAGAAAACTGAGCAGCGCGCAAATGCTGCACTGACAGTTGATCTGTTGAAGTCAAGTAATACCAATCATTCTCCAACATGTAGTTCTGTTCGTTGTAGAAGACCAAGTAGTAATCCACAGGGGCGATTTGCCCATAGATGTCAAGAACGGGATCCCAATCAAGTTGTACTGTGTAATCGGGCAAAGTTGCGATTGACAACCCTGTGACCGCTGCAAGATGTGCCTCGACTTCGACGCAAAGATCATCAGACCATGTTCCGTTATCAGTCGTGGTGTCCACCGAGAAGGCAACCTGCTCAAGGTCCGCTACAAGGAACCCCGGGACTGAGATCGTGTAGTCATACAACACTTGCATGGATGAAAGATTCGTCGCGCGTGAGCTGAAGCTTCCGTCGCGGATCTCAATCTCCACAGCGTACTCACCTGGAATGAACGGGTAGGTGGCCTCCTGGAGATAGCCCGATGTACTCCCTACCAACGCTATGGCATAGTTGCCCCAGTTGTACTCCGAATAGGCCAATCGCACTGAATACCAATCTCCATTTGCCATTTCAAACTCGAGGCCAGTATTCTGCCCCCAGTAAGCATACTGGAGATTCCCTGTGTAACTGAAACTGATCTGGTCAAGATCTGCGCCATTCGGGACAGGATGCCAGAGCTTCCCGGAGCCATCAATCAGATTCGCATTGAAACGTCCATTGGAGATTTCAGCACTTTGGTCGGTCCACAGAGACCAGCCATCAGGAACAGCATTGTCATTCAGATCATTGCATTGCGTATACAGATTCGTGTCGATGCTCATGATACCAACACAAAGGTCATCCATGTGGACATTGTTTCCTGTGGTGGCGTCCACAGTAAAACTGACATCTTCCAGTTCAGCGAGGGTGAAACCAGGCACCGAGATCGTGTAATCATACAGGACTTCCTGGGTAGATGCATTTATGGCAGTTGAGCTGAAAGCTCCATCAGAGAGTGAAACCTGGATGTGATACTCCCCCGCGGTGAAGGGGTAGGCGTCTTGCTGAAGGTAACCCGAATTGGACCCAACCAGTGCAATTGCATAGTTGCCCCAATTGTACTGAGAATATGCAAGCCGAATGGAAAACCATTCTCCTCCCGCAAGATTGAACTCGAGTCCATTGTTCTGGCCCCAGTAGGCTGTGTTCAGGCTACCCGTGTAGCTGAAACTCAACTGAGCCAAGTCAGCAGAATTAGGTACAATATGGGTCAGTCTGGCTGATCCGTCTACTGTGTTTGCATTGAACCTCCCATCGGCAATGCCAGCATTCCCATCAGTCCACAAAGTCCAACCAGCGGGAACTTGGTTGTCGTCAAGATTCATGCATTCAGTGACCAGATCCTGCCCAATCGCGGCTCCCGCCAACAAAGACAAAAATACTCCTGTCAAGACATTGCACCACTTCATCTTTCTCTCCTCTTCTGTTGTGACTGCTCAGTTACGATTGGATCCTGTAGGCATCCAGGCACTGATACGATTTGCGGTCATGGTTGGAACAACGGAGATCAATGCACCAGCGTATACATCAATCATACCTGTTTGAAAACACTGTGGTCTCCGGTCGAGTGATGCAATTGCAATGACTGTTCCAGTTTCAGCTGGAACTTTTCAGCTTTAAATCAGATCGGAATGCAGAAGGAACGAAGCATTGCAACGATGGTGTGTGGGCCCTGACACTCAGGGTGTGGAGAAAGTGCATCACTGAAGCAGGCCATGCACAGTATCTTAAAGAATACCAGCTCGATCATCGGCTGGAGTCGTTGACTGCTTTGGAAGTCGGGGGCAAGTCAAGTCCAAAATTATGTGCAAAAGTCAGCTGGCCGTGCGGCGCCTTCCTTGAACCAGTAGCGCAGGACTCAGGTAGCGCTTCCCTTCAGGCCAATCTTCGACTTTCTCGACTGCCATTGCTGTGATCTGTCGCAATGCGCTTGCTTGATTCGGGAAGGTGCCGACCACGCGTTCCCGCCATCGTAGTTCATTGTTGAATCGCTCCAGCAAATTGTTGTAACGGAGCCGTGACCATAGCCCAGATGCAAACTACATGTGTGCCAATATCTCAGGTGCAGTATCTTCGATCCATTCTGCCAGCTGTGGTTTGGACTTCACAATCCATTCCGCATTCTGCATCAGAGATCGTTCGAAGTCCATCTTTTCATCGCTTTCAAGGCAGACCGACTCGCGCGCGGATCTCTGCGCGGTCTGCAAGACTGGTGTCGGGCAGGAGTCATTCCCTGCAAGTTCCGAATGAAGTGAAACAGGCATCTTTGCCAGGCAGAAACCATGCTGGCCGCGCAGGAATCCGCGCGTGATCGCGGCCTTCAACATGTTGTGCGCATCGCTGACGACCAGATCCACTCGACGCCTCCCCTGGCTTTCAAGCAGTCAAACATGTCGTGATTCTCAGTCTCATTCGTTTCGTGAACCACGGCCGTTCCCAGCACTTCACGACCGCCGCTGGAGTCCACTCCCAGCACCATAAAGACCACCTGCTTGACGACCTGGTTTGCTTCGCGCACTTTCGTGTACATCCCATCCACGTACATCACGGAATAGTGCGACTGCAGTGGACGATCCCGCCAGACATCCAGATCAGAGTCCAGGCCCCGTGTCAGATTGAAAACCTGGGATTTGGAAAAGGACACTCCGCAAGGTTCCTCTGTGATCTTCTTCACCCGCAAGTCGCGACCCCCTGGATGTAGGTCTCCATGATGACCAGCAGCAGGGCTTTCTCGCTTCGTTGGTACCTCTCGAACAGCTCCGCTCTGAACAGGCCATTCCGATCCCGCGGAACCCGCAACTGGATTCGGCCCACTCTGGTTATCAGGCTCCGCTCATAGAACCCACAGCGGTAGCCCCTGGGGGACTCGATTCGCTGATTCGGTTCAGCACCAAGGAAGGCCGTGAAATCAGCTTTCAGAAAGCGCTGGAGCACACTCGACAGCAGCTTGCGCAAGAAGTCTGGATTGTCTGTCAATGAGGCTTGCAGCTGTTCGTTGAAATTGTCTTCATTGGTCTGGGTCACGATTGCTTTCCCCTTGTTTGGTTTAGTCACCTAAAAGGAAAGCCATGGCCCCACTACTGTCCGGTTAGAAGTCGAATAATTTCAATTGGTTGAAATCAGAGTGACACAACTTTTTGTAATCGAATCCGCTCAAGGCGCTTTCCAACTGGATTTTCTCGAATGAAGACACCGACAGAATCTGTAGGCAAGTGTAGAGTGGAAGAGTCAGTCGCAGTTCCTTCTTGATGATTGCAATCAGGACATATTGGCAACTGCGCACAAATCTGAGTCTTGACTGCGTTCTCGCTGTTCCCCAGGAAGTGCCTGATACACAGATTTTGCTTGATCCATTTGAAGAACAGTTCGACCTGCCAGCGCTGCTTGTATAGAGCACAAATGGTAGTCGCAGGAAGAGCCGTGTTATTGGTCAGAAAATCAAGCTTCTTGCCAGTGGCTGCATCCTTGTATCTAACCCGGCGTAGCAACTCTTGGTATCGCTTTCGTGTTGCCTGTCCATTTGGTGTGATTCGTTGATCACAAATCACACCTGTTGTTCTGTCAACAGAGACAGAATACAATCGCCTTGAATCGAAGTTGGACTTCGAACGAATGACGAAGAATGCCCCCGTTTGATGGATCCTGTAAAGCCGTGCAAAATCGAGATAGCCACGGTCAAGCACATAAAATGCACCCGGCTCGATCCGGATCTGATCGAGTGTGTTGACATCATGGATTCTGCCAATAGTCACCATCTCAAGGGCTGGGATGGATCCATGAAGGTCGAGCAGTGTGTGTGTAACCATCCCGCTTTTAGGGCCAGGGATTCTCGGAGTTCCGGCATTTCAATAGGTCTCTGATTTCCCCCGGTGTTCGGTCTCCGAGGGCTTCATGGGGGCGGGACTCATTGTATTCGACCAGCCAGTCTTCCGAGATCTCGCGCACCTGCTTCAGGGTTTCGAAGACATGGAAGTCCAGCACTTCTTCGCGGAAACTGCGGTTGAATCGTTCTACCAGGGAGTTCTGGGTTGGTTTGCCTGGTTGAATGAATTCCAGCTGGACAGCGTGATCAACCGCCCATTCGGCCATGGCATTGGATACGAATTCAGGCCCGTTGTCCATCCTCACCTGCCGGGGGTACCCCCGGCGTGCCGCAAGTCGATCCAGAGTGCGCACGACGCGGGGCGCAGGCAGGTTCAGATCGATCTCGATGGCCAGTGCCTCCCTATTGCAGTCATCAATCACATTGAAGGTCCGGAACTTTCGCCCATCCCATAGACTGTCCGACATGAAGTCGATGGACCACGAGTGGTTCAGCTGTTCTGGAATGCTGAGGGGAACCGGGTTGCGATTGGGCACTCTCCGTTTCCCTTTCCGTCTGTGATTCAGTTTCAATTGGCAGTACACGCGGTGAACCCGCTTGTGGTTGAAGGAATTCCCTTCGCGCCTCAGCACCTTGAACAGCTTTCTGAAGCCGTAGCGCGGGAAACGCTCAACCAGGTCGATCAGACAATCGATCACATTCCGATCCCGGTCAGGATTCGGTTGGTACTGGGCAACCGACCGCGGAAGTCCAACCACCCGGCAAGCCCTACGTTCACTGGACCCAGGATCAATCATCAGATTCTGGACCAGCTCACGACGTGCCGCCGGGTTCAGAGCTTTTTTCGAGCACCTCTTTCAGCAGCATGTGATCCAGACTCAAACTGGCGTACATCTGCTTCAAACGCCGATTCTCCTCTTCCAGGTCTTTAAGGCGTTTGACATCCGAGGCACTCGTGCCACCGAACTTGGACTTCCAGCCGTAGTAGGTCGCCGGACTGATGCCGTATTCCCGGCAAACATCCTTGGTTGCTCGACCAGCTTCGACCTCGTTCAGAATGGTGACGATCTGCGTTTCGCTGAAGCGGGACTTTCTCATCGGGGAATCTCCTTTGCCTTGCCAGATTAGGCCGGAGAACTCCAAGAATCAATGGCCCGGATTTTGGGGATGGTTACATGCGGGCTTCAGCAGCTCTTACAAAGGAATGGCGATACATTCTTGTGATGCATTATGAGAAGAAGGAATCGATTCCTCTATCAGAATCTGTGTTGCGATCGATTGATCAGACCATTCACAGGATCAATTGCTGACACTGAAGACCAAGCTGTGAATCACCTGATCACTTTCCAGATGTGTGAGTCGTAGTTGATAGTCATCACCTTCAGGCAAATCCCAAGGAACACTCCAATAATACACCTGCTGTGTTCCAAAGTTGCTTCGGGATTCAAAGACTACTCTTTCTGGTTGTGATGCCAAGAGAAGCTCCAATTGCACAGTGCCATTCAACCAACCAGTATTCCAAACAATTGTACCCATTGCTCCAGGTGCCCAGACAGTTGTGTTGTCTGGCTCGAGAATCCTGAAGTCAGGTCTCAGTACAAAGCGCTCACTTTGAAACTGAAATCCCGTCTCTAGATGATCCAATCGAATCCAGCAAGTCGGACTTGTAAAATTGCTGCAAGGCACAGTCCAGACATATATACCTGTGTTTAGTATGCCTTCGGCAATGACTGTTTGATGTGGACTACTCATCAATGTCAAGGACACAGTTCCGCCAAAATCCATCGGATCCCATTGGATTTCCACATCGTGCTGACAGAGCTCCCAGATCGCATCCGAATCCGGACTCGTGATCGTCATACCCTGTACGATCCTGAATTCCTCACCCAGCGAGCTTTCACCAAGAGTATGATGATCAACCAGAATCTGGTACGTCGAATCCGGCTCAATTTCTTCGTCCCTGACCCACAAGAAACTTCCATCATTATGCGTCAACGACCCCAAAGTATCGATCACAATACCATCGCGAAGCAAACCGATCTCAACAAGCCCTCCCAACAGCCCAGTATCCCAGGAAATTGGATAGCTGATCAGGTTGTTCGCCCAAACTGTTTCCTGGTTTGGCACCAGAACAGCAATCTGCCCCAGAACCGAAAACTCCGGACTCCAATAGACACCCCCTGACGAATGAATGATCTTCAAAACATAGTCCGTTTCCGGAGGCAAATCCTGAGGGACAACATACTCGTCGAAAACTCCCGTGTTGGGGATCTGATTCGCGATTGGCGCCATGAAGATCGAGGACTGATGGTGAAGTTCCAGGGTCACCAGTCCACCCATCCCACCTGTAATCCAGCGAATGGAAGTTGGCATTCCGATACGCCAGACTGTAGCACTGTTTGGTTCTGTAATCGTCAACTGGCCAGTTATGGTGAACTCTTCACTCAACACCTCAATACCGTGATCCAGAAACCTCACCCTTACCTGATAATCGCCCATTGGCATTGTTATAGGTATGAAAGCCTCATACATACCGGAATTTGATGCTGAAGGCGTGACCAGATGCGCCAGAATGCCATTCTGAAGCAGTTCAATTCGCACAGCGCCACCCAGCGTTTCCCCTGCCCAACGAACCCAATGCTCCCCAGGCTGCCAGACGACGGCGGATTCCGGTTGAGTCACAGCTGGTGGCTCTGAGATCGTGAAACTGGAGGAGGATACATCTTCCCCGGATTCAAAAGGACGGATCCTGATCCTGTAATTCCGTCTTGATTCCAACGTGGCTCGAATCTCCCACTGATAGAAGCCAGAATCAAATGACACACTGTCAGCAATCACCTCCACGGAATTCTGGTTCCCCTGATAAAGGGAAATACTTGCATGGCCTGTATACTCCAGTGCCTCCCAAAGTATGTCCACCGTATCACCAGTGAACCAAAGCGTCTCCTCGTTGGGAACGGTGATCTCGAAGCGCTCCAGTATGGTGAATTGCGGACTGATTGAAACTGACCCGCTCAATAGGTGTTCCATTCGAATGGAGTAGGTGGAATCCTCGGCGAGTCCTTCTGGCAGGCTGAAGTAACCCTCGCCATCATTGTATGCTCTGGTCGCCAGTGTATCGCGTATGATGTTGTCATGCAGCAGAATAATACGCACATCGTCTCCAAGATTCCCTGTCTCCCATTCAATTCGCGGCTCCCACCAGGATCTCCATACAGTATCTTCATCGGGGATAACTAGTTTTATCGGTCGTGCTATATAAAACAAAGAGCTTTCGCCCCAAGTCCCGTTGGAGTGGTTGACAACCAAGGTTCGATAACTGTTGCTAACAAGGCTGTCGGCGATTTCCCACAGGAATAGTCCGTGATCCTCCAACTCTTGGGCAAGTTCAATGGAAGTATAATCTGAAATCTTCAGCTCAATGGAGACTGTCCCCGTGCTGTCTCCCACATTCCAGACGACAGGAATGCTCCTACCATCTGCCAGCAAGTATCTTGATTCATTGACGATTTCTACACGCAGCCTTGCCAGGATAGAAAACTCGGCACTTCTGTATTCCCTTGCAGCAGAAGTAATCACAACGTGATACTTCAAACTCAGGTCAAGATTTTCCGGCAAACTTGATTCTTCGGAATACCAGGAACCATTATTGTTGGTAGCATTCGATGTCAGCAGAATTCTGTTTTCCGCTGAATCCTCCAATTCTATCATCAAATTATGATCCCTGGAAACTCCATCACTTTTCCATCGAATCCTGGGAATTCCTTCTTCGTGGATCCATACTGTGGATTCACTTGGACTGAGGATCACCAGGTTCTCTTGTTCGTCTTCGTCACAGGAGCAAATGAGCAAGAAGAGAACCAGGATGTTCAACAATCGGATGCAGTATTGTTTCATGGTTCCGCAAACACTCCTGACCAAGAGATGCCAACTAACACAATACGATTGAAAAATGTTCATTACTCAATACGGTAGTCCTCGCTGAATATCGTGCGACCGGATTCGTGCACAATACGTACACTGTAATCATCCGAGGCCATGATTGACTCTGGCACAACTCCCCATATCAGCGAACCGGAATTTGGGGTTTCTGGTGCGATCATGCAGCAGAACTCTTGTTCGCGAAAGAGTTCGATCGTCACGTATCCATCCATCCAGGCCGTGTTCCATCGAATCTCGACATTCTCCTGCCCACGGCTCCAGATAGTGCTGTCGTCAGGCAACACGACTTCGAATGCCGATGCAATGGAGAAATAGTCACTGAATTCAGTCCACGAATTGTACTCAAGGTGAGTGATCCTGATCCTGTATTGCGTGGATGCAATCAACGCTGAGGGCACATCGAAAGAGGACAGACTACCGCTGTTGCTTGTTGAACCTGAAATCAGGTGCGCCAGTGTATCCCCCAAGAACAGTTCCAGCCGAACGCCACCACCCAGATCTCCCGATCCCCAAGCAATGTGGACATTCTGCTCTCCCAGCTCCCAGACTGTGGATGAATCTGGCTCCAGAACTGAAAACCGGTCTGCAATTGTAAATCGGCTTCCCAGGGAAGTCATGCCGCCATTCAAGCAGGTGAGTTTTACCTTGTAGTAATCGGCATTATAGCCAGAGTCAGGGAGTTTCCAGTAGTACTCGCCGGTATTGGCAAGAGAATCCGCAATCGGTGTGTCGTAGTTGTTGCGCCCGAATTCCAGGCGAATCGGACTACGCAAGGAGTCCTGAGCCCATGTGATCAGCACAGAGTCCTGCCCCCAGAAGAGGACCGTATCCATAGCCGGGCTGAGCACCTGCACGGACTCTGTGATCGTGAAAGGCTGGCTGTAGGAGAAGACGCCGGTTTCTGCATGTGTGATTCGCACACGGTAGTCGCCCGCCAAAAGCAAATCCCCTGGGACATCCCACGATGAGAATTGGCCATCGTTACTCGTCGAAGAGTAACTTATTTGTCTTACCCGGTGCCCCTGACGATACAGATCCAAGTACACATATCCTTCTGAATCACCGGAATCCCAATAAATGTCAACATATCTCTGAGAGACACCAAGAACAGTATTGGAATCAGGGAAGGTGATACTCAAGGGTGATCCGATTGAGAAGTTTTTGCTGAATCCAATCAATTCCGCATTCTTGAGGATGCGCAGTCTATAGTCTCCTGCAGCGGGAAGCAGAATCGGGACTTCCCAATTATCCAAGCTTCCCGTATTCTCAGTGGAATCCGCAATCGTCAGATAATTTTCATTTCCCTTCCAGAGCTCAATCCTGACGTATCCGCCAGCTTCCTGAGAATCCCACCGAATCTGTGTATTCGCCTCGCCGGGAGTCCAAATTGTTTCTTCTCCAGGTTCGAAAATTTCCATGGCCGCGGCGATGGAAAACTCATCGCTGAGGTACTGTTCATCCGAGCGAGTTATCCGGATTCTGTAGCCGCTATCGACTTCCAGACCTCCGGACAGGTCGAATTCATTGTAGTGCCCTATATCATCTGCATTCTCACTGATCAAATCGACAGGCTCACCGCCATAGACGAGCTGGATCAGCAAGTCCTCATCAGGCAGTTCGCTGTACCAGATTATGGGGAGATCTGTCCCATAGAGCGGCCATACTGTCGCATGATTGGGTTCCAGAATCCGTATGGCCTCATGCCTATTGCTGTCTTCCGTATCACAGGCGGTGATGCAGAACAGAATCACGCTTAGAGTTGACAGCGCCTTCATCACTGAAATCAGCTTCATATCATATCTCCTGCGCAGAATTCGAAACAATACTCTCAAATGTTGACGCTGGGGATGTACTCTACGCCATGCATGCCCCGGGCCCAGACTTTCCAGACGGATGCACCAGTGGACATCCGCTTCCGACAGGGCCATGCTGGCGCCGAGGACTTTTTGGCGGCCTTTGGCGGTCACACACACAGCGGAAAGCACCGCACAATCTGTGCACAAGCCTCCCATGCGGACCCACTCGTGGTGGGCATCCAGTTCCAGTGGGCCAAGCACTGGAGGTGCCATACGGAACAGAAGGCAAGTGGCATGCCAATGAAATCAGCTTTTGGGGGCCAGTCCTTCCGTGTTCCATTGCGGGAGAATTGCGTCACTCTGTAGCAAAAGACCCACAGAGTCCCGGATCAAGAGGGGTCGGAATCTTCAGGCGGTGCCCCGGACCTCATAGATCTTCTTGCGGTCGACACCTGCCAGCTCTGCAGCTCGCTTGATGTTGCCCCCCGTCAACTCCACGATGCGGTCAAAGTACTCCCGCTCCTTTGTGGTTTTGTACTCCTTCCAGGGCAAAATCTTGTCACTGTGTGTCGGCAACGGAAGTTCTTCGGCTTTTGGTTGCTGTGTGTGTTCTCCTGCGGGTGCAGGCAGGGCATTCTCGACCTGCCAGGCTTCGATGCCGATGGTTTTTGAGCGGGCGCAGATGTTCTTGATCCGGTAATCCAGTTCGCGGATGTTTCCGGGCCAGTCGTGGCGCTGCAGGGCGCGCAAGGCATCCGGTGACAGCACATGCGCACGTCCGGGTTTTCCTGAGATGAACCGTGCCACGAAATAGTTCGCCAGCAAAGCGATGTCTTCGCTGCGCTCCCGCAAGGGTGGAAGGTGCAGCTCCAGGCCCTGGATCCGGTGCCACAGATCGGCGCGGAATTCGCCATTCTGGATTTTGGCGGGAATGTCCTGATTGGTCGCCACGATCAACCGCACACGGCTGTGGCGGGTTCTGTGTTCCCCAAGGACCGTGTACTCGCCGCTGTCCAGCACACGCAGCAGTTTCAACTGCACGTCGGGTTTGAGGTCCCCGAACTCATCCAGGAACAGGGTGCCCCCGTCCGCCAGTTCGAAAATGCCCTTCTGGTCCGCGATCGCATGGGTGAAGCTGCCCTTGAGATGTCCGAAGAGATGGCTTTCCGCCAGGCCTTCCGGGATGGTGGGACAGGTTAATTCCATGAATGGCTTGTCACACAGGGGGCTGAGTTGGTGAATCAATCTGGCGGTGAGATTCTTGCCGCATCCGGTCTCTCCGGTGAGCAACACAGGAATGTCCAGTAGAGGGGCGAAGTCCCGGCAGATCTGCATGGTCTCGCGGAACGCCGCGCTGGCCCCAAGAACTTGCTCGGATGCCGGCAGGTCCGGATCAAAACGATGGGGCAGCGCCCCCTTGGCTTCTTCCAATGCAGCCACCAGCGCAGATTCTGAAGCACTTTTTTCCAGATAGGTCACCATGCCTTGGCGGGAGGCATCGACGACCGTGCCGGAATCTCCCCGATGAGAAAGAAAGATGGCCGGATGAAGATGCCCCGCACGACGCAGTGCCTGCAACAGGTTTATACCCCCGTTCATATCGCCGGGAAACTCCACATCCAGCAACAGGATGTCAGGCTGATGCAGCGTGATCCATCTTTCCACCTTCTCAAGATCCAGAAGGTAGGAGGACTCGTACCCGAGGCGCTTCAACAGTTTGACCGTTTCCCTGCAGGTCGTCACCTCATCATCCACGACAAGGACATGCAGACCGTTGGGCTGGAGAGTCGTCAATTGGGTCTCCTTTCAATGCCGGCTTTCATACTGGCGGGGGGCTCCAGAGGCAAACGCACCAGCATCACAGTTCCGGCAGGGCTGCTGTGTTCCACCTGGATCTCACCGCCATGAATCCTGGCGATTCCCCTGGCGAAGTACAGACCATACCCAAGACCTGTGGACTTGGTGGTACGTCCTGGAGTCCAGATGTCAGCCAGCATTTCAGGGGCGATCCCGGGGCCGGTATCCGAGACCCGGATTTCCAGAAACTCGTTGGCACTGCACAGGTTCACGGAAAGCTTTCCTTTGCGGATCATCGCTTCCAGTGCATTGGCGACAACCACATCCAGCATGGCACGCAGCGACGCCAGGGAACCGCACACGGCAGGGACTGCGGAAGGCTGCTCCTTGAGCAATTCAATGCCGGACATGTTCTCCAGATGCAGATCGGCCAGTACGCTGTCCACAAGTGTTGCCGGATCAATCCACTGCCACTTGGCATCCACGCGCACGAGGGCGATGAAGTTCGTGATCCGTTGGTCCAGATTGAGCACGGACAGGCGGATCGATTCCAGGGAATCCCGCGCCTCGGCGGCAACCAGCGGGTCTGATTGCTCCAGCAGCGCCAGCACATTCCCTTCGGCACGCTGGATTGCCGTCAGCGGTTGGCGCATGTTGTGCCCAAGACTGCGGCTGAGTGCCACAAGATGAGTCAGCTCCTGCTGGGTGATGCTGGCCGATTCGTCCACCCCAAGCAAAGCCCGGCCAAAGTGACGGCCCTGTATGCTCAAACCGCGTATTGTCCAGCGTATCCACCGGTTACGGACTTTTTGGAGAACGGGTTCGTCGGATTCCGTGCAGAGTTTGAGAACTTCGCCAATCGTACCAGAATCCGTATCGCGCAGGAAGCACTCGTTTGCAAAAAGCAAGCGCCCATTTGGATCGAAGATCCCCACCGCTTCGCTGCCACTGTCCACAATACTGCGCAGAATGCGCTCCTGCAGGCTGATCCTGCGACTAAGCGAAGCAAGCAACACCAGAAAAGCAAGCAGCCCTGTCACCGGCGTTGCAGGGTTCTCCAGCACTCGATTCGGCCACGGAACGGAATCGAAGCGAAAACTGAGAATCATGGAAGGTAGCGCCACATGCAGTCGTGCCTCTGCCAGCCCATTCACTGCCCGCTCGATGGTGGGAAACTCAAACTGGTCTTTGAGAGGAATCCGCGCCAGCATGCGGCCCCGCTTGTCATGCACACTCATATAGTTCGCTTCATTGAAACGTATCCAGAAGCCGTCTCTGGGAAGTAGCCTGTCTCCATTCTCCAGTTGAATTCTGCCAACTTCCCGGAGAGTCCAACTCGTTCCGTCCAGGTAGCTCACAATCCCCTGATTGAAAGCCAGGTACACACCCGCGGAATCGACAAGCGTATTTTGAATCAGGTCTTCGATCCACCAAGTGGCCTCGAATTCATTCGTCCAACTGTCCCAGATTGCTGCATTGGCTCCAAGACTGTCTTCAAGCAGCATCCCATGCTTGGTGGTCAACAATGCGTGTCGTCTGTCCTGAAGCGGTTGTATGAAAAGGCTTGAGCAATCGGGCCCAAAGTCCCGAAGAAAGATGAATCCTGAGTCCGGGTCGAACAGGAACAACCTGGCACGATCATCAGCAATCCCACCCAATGTGTTCCCATTGTGTGGAGCAGAACTTCCCATGGCCCACAGAATTCGTCCTTCGGGTCCGCGAAGCCAATTGTTCTGATTCAGGCTTGGTGTCAATCCACTGGGATATTCAATTCGCTTTTCCGGAAAGTCAGGATCCAGCACAATCCCGCCGCGCCAACCGTTGAAATGTGAATCAATCTTGAGATACACGCATGGGATGCCGCCGCGCATCATCGTCACAGCACCGGCGATCATTGGGCGATGCAGCTTGTCGAAGACCGGCCAGTCGGGGCCCGCCAAAGGTCCCGACCAATCAACCGTGTGTCCATCTCGGTAAAATGTCCTCAGGTTCAGTCGTACATCCAACGAATCCTTGGCATCGGTCAATGCGGCCAGAATCACTCGATTCGAGTCGAGTTTCGTGGCATATGGATACGGCAGAATATCCGATCCGCTGAAATAGAATTGCTGTGTCGGGTTCGGCGATCCTGAATGACGTGTTTCGAGTGAGAATGACGCCTGTTCGAATTTCGTCCGGGATTCGCGCAAACGGTCCAACCAACCATCGAAGTCCACATCCGCGAATACTGCTTCGCCATTCAGTACGGAAGTGTCCACCTGAACAGCCTTGAATGGAGCCCCAGGATTCACAAAGATTTCGGCCATCAGGCCAACCATGAATGCCACCATGGTACAAACCAGCAGACCGAGCAGAAGATGCCGACGGAAGCCCTCCAGGAAGAAGCGCTGCTTCCAGTAGTGCCTTTTCAGGGAGCGCAACCAGTTCATGGTCGTGCCCTGTGGATCACTCCTGTCCGTTCCATTCACCAGCATTCACCAACCATGCTCATGTTGTGATTCTCCTACAGCGATCCTGCGACAAGTCCCAATCACAGCTTGAACCGCATTGAACACCCTGGACCATTCTTCGTACAGTGCGAAAACCGGGCCTGTCATTCCCCAGCCCACGAACAGCTCATCACCGTGCCAGCACCGTGAACCGGCGACTCAGACGCTCGCCGCTGTCGGAAACGATGGTCAGCCGGTGGGGGCCGGGGGCGGCGCGCACGGAGAGGCGGTGGGGCGATTCGGTGCGGCCGAGGAACTCGCCGTCGAGGTGCCAGAACAGCACACGCTGCTCGCGGCGGTGGGCGGCTTCGAAGATGAAGGCTTCCAGCCCGCCATCCAGGCCGCGGGGCAAGAGCAGGCGTGCGCCCTCGGAGGGGTAGATCAGGCTCAGCTCGCCGGTCGGGTCCACGCTGGCCGGATCCTCGGGACGGCAGTCGGTACGCCAGGCGGGCAGCAGGCGATACTCCATGTGGCGTGAGCGGTAGATGCTTTCCACATCGGGAGGCAGCACGAACCACGGCACGCGCACGCGGGCATCGGGCAGAGCGCAGTCAGCGGTCACCCGTTCGCCCGTGACGGGGTCCAGCCAGACCCAGTGGTGCCAGGTGCAGCGGGGACCGTTCCGCGCCTTGAGCGTAGCGAGCACGGATCGGTGCTCCGGACAGACCTCGGAGGCACGCATGCCGCTGAGTGCGCACACATCCAGCGGACGCAACTCGTCCGTGGGCGACAGCAGGCGTGTGGCAGGGGCAGGCAGGGCAGCCAGGATCTCGAAAAGCGCGGGAGCGGCGGCTCCCAGGCCGGTCAACCCGGCGGCACCATGGCCATCGGCATTCCCGGCCCAGACTCCCACCACGCGCTCGGCGGTCACGCCAATCGCCCAGCCATCCCGACGCCCGAAGCTCGTGCCGGTCTTCCAGTACACGGGGACCGCTCCGTCGAAGCGACGCCAGGAACCGAACTCGTCCGGGCGTGTCACATCGGCCAGACAGTCCAGGGCTTGCCAGGCTCCACCACGTCCCAGAGGATTCTCCACCCGGGATGCGGGATCGCCTCCGGGTTCAAGGCCTGGGGTGAAGCGCGCGCCCCGGTCAGACATCGTGCAGCGAGCCAGAATGCCATACGCCGTACACAATTCAAGCAGGCTGGCTTCCGCGGATCCCAGAATCAGGGTCAGGCCGTAGTGCTCGGGTCCGCCACTGAGTCCACCCAGCCCGAAGTCCTGCAACAGGCCGTAGAATCTGGCCGCACCGAAGGCTTTCAACTGGAGCACGGCGGGAACATTGAGGCTGCGAATCAGCGCATCCTTGGCGGGCAGAGCTCCGCTGTAATCCTTGTTGAAGTTCACGGGTGAATAGCCACCCAGATGCGTCGGCACATCTTCCACCAACGAACCGGGCAGCAGCGCGCTTTCGTCGAAGCGCGCGGCATAAAGCAGTGGTTTCAGCAGGGAGCCCGTGCTGCGCCGGGCCTCGATGATGTCCACATCACGTCCGGCTCCCGTGCCGCTGTTGCCCACCCAGGCCCGGATCTCGCCCGTGCGCCAGTCCAGCACCAGGGCGGCCATGTTGGCGATGTCCTCCGCCGCGAGAGATTGCTGGCGCACATCGAGAATCGCACGGGTGCGTCGCTGCTCTTCAAGATCCAGGCTGCTGCGCAGACGCGGCGGTTCGCCAGCGTGCTGTGCGGGATCGAGTCGAGCACGGGACTGGAGCGTGTGGTACAGATGTGGTGCCAGACGCGGGAAGGGGCGTGGGGCGGCGGGCAGGGGCTCGGCAATCGCCAGCTCTAGCTCCAGCGAATCCAGTTGGCCACTTTCGGCCAGACTGCTCAGCAGGCGATCGCGCTGCTCGCGCAAGGCATTGCGCCGCTTGCCCGGATGCAGGGCCGAGGGGCGATTGGGCAGCATGGCGAAGAGCGCGGCCTCGGCCCAGGACAGCTCGTGGGGCGGACGGCCGACATAGCGCCAGGCGGCGGTTTCCAGCCCCACCGTGTTGCCTCCGAAAGGCGCATGACTGGCGTAGAGTTCCAGGATCTCCTGCTTGGAGGCATGCAGTTCCAGACGCACGGCCAGAGCCGCCTCCTGCAACTTGCGATAGAGAGTCCGGGGAGGATTCCCCTGGCTCAGACGGATCACCTGCATGGTGAGCGTGCTGGCCCCGCTGACCACTTCACCAGCCCGCAGATTCTGCCGCATGGCACGCAGGACTGCCAGAGGATCGACGCCGGGATGCGACAGGAAACGCCGATCCTCGCGCTGGATCACGGCCACCCGATAGCGCTCGGGCAGGCTCCCCCCCGGGGGAAAGCGGTACTGCTGATCCGCGGCGACCGTGGCTCCCAGCAGTTTTCCCTCTCGATCCTCGAGCACATAGGACCACGGCTCGCGGAAGAGCTGACCCGGGGGTCGGCCCAACCAGAGCAGCGTCAGAGACAGGCACGCCAGCAGCAGGCGGAACGGAACTCCCCTGCGGCGCATCACGGTCTGGCGGATCCCGAGGACAGCACGCGCACCCAATCGCCGGGCACCACCGCCTGGACGTCGCTGTCGTAGAGGGCCTCGACGCGCTGGGCCGGCATCAGATAGCGTCCCGGGAACGCCGCATGGGCGCGCACCTCGATGCCGACCCGGGCATGGGCTGCCAGATTGAAGTAACTGATCACACGGTCGTCGCGCCGGTCCTGGTACTCCACTCCAATCAACTCGCGCGCTGGATCACGGGGCTCCCAGCCCGAGGGCAGGGAGAGCGTGAGCGCCAGGTCCTTCAACGGCCTGTTGCCCGGGTTGCTCACGGTGGCCCGCAGCACCACATCCGTGCCCTGACGCACGCCGTCGGCCAGGATCGACTGCCCCTGGTCATCCACCAATTCCAGCGTCAGGTTCAGGCCGTGGCTGAGTGCAGTGCCGGTCCCGGGTTCGGGCAACCAGCTGCGGGTGAACACCACGTGCAGCGGAGTCGATGAGGTGTTGCGAAGTACCTGGTCCGCGTTCGTCCCTCCCGGTGTCACGGGCAGTTCCAGAAGGGGACGAGCGGTCTCCAGCTTGCGTGTTCTGCCGGATTGCCCAAGTTCCGCCCGGATGCCCCCGCCCTCCGCCAGCAGGCGTGTCGCTTCGGCGAGCGAGTGCAGGGCCCAGCCCAGACTCTGTGTGCTGTGCTGGCCGGTGCCCAGCTCCCCGGCGATCTCGCGGGAAAGGCGATTCACATCCTCGCGGCGCTCGAGCATCACACAGGCGTCCAGAACCATCGCGCGGTCGCGCAGGCTGGACCCGTAGGCCACATCGGCAATGCTGGCATCGCTGCCCGCGAGCGGCAGTCCCTGACTCAGGGCCTGTGCTCCATCCTCGTGGCCGGCCAGCCTGTACGCGGCCGCCAGACGCCAGCGGCAGGCTGCCGGCAGGTCCTGGCGCTCGCGCAGGCGGTTCATCGCACCCAGATCAGCACTTCCCGCCAATGCCAGTGTATACAGGCGATAGGCCTGGGTCAACTGGCTGGCGGCATCACCTGTGGTCCAGGCGCTGGCCCGACGCGACTGCCAGAGCACCCAGTTGGCCCTCATGCCTGCAGGCAGGGCATAGCCCTGCTTCTCGGCCAGCAGCATGAAATGTCCGGCCCAGGAGTTGGCCCAGTCATCCATGCGCGACCGCCCGGGCCACATCCCGAAGCCGCCTTCGGGCTGCTGCAGGCGCTGCAGGCGCTCGATGGTGGCCCGCAGCCAGAGTCCGCGTCGTTCCTGGAGCGAGTCGGGCAGCTGGCCCAGTCCTTCCAACGCCAGCAGCGGCATGGCCTGTGAGACAATCTGCTCGAGGCATCCATGAGGATATCCAAGCAGACCTTCCAATCGCTCGCCAAGATGCAGAGGTGGGCCCAGCGACAGTTCCAGACGGCCACGCGAGGTGCCGGGAAGACCATTGCCGGGCCAATCCAGCTGCAGTTCTTCCCCGGGCTCCAGCAGTTTCTCAACGGTATCTCTCTCGCGGCCACCCGGGTGACGCAGGGCCAGCTCGATGCGCTGGCTGGCCACCAGATCACCACTGCGGGCTTCCAGAATGACACGGCCACTGCCCGGCAGGGCCGCGCTCTTCAACTGGAAGGACTCGCGACGCTCTCCACTTCCCGCAGCCAGTTGTTTGCTGGCCGGGCCATCAAGCTGCAGACCTCCTTCGGCGCGCACACTCAGCGTGATCGGTCCTGTCACCTCATCGCCCACGAACACGCTCACCGGCAGACTGCACTCTTCCTTGAGCCCGATCACGCGGGGAAGTGCGCCCAGCACCATCAGGGGACCCCGCACGGGCACCGCCACCCCGGAGGAACCGCAGGCATCGCCGGCCTTGGCCACCGCCATCACCTTGACCGATCCCATGTACTCGGGGAAAGGCACCTGCAGTTGGCGTGTTTCACCCGCCTTGAACCGGATCGGCCCGATGAAACGCACCATGGGCGGAAAGCGGTTGACCCTGGTTTCGGGCGGGGCTTCCCAGCCATCACCGCCCAGGGCCAGCACCGACTCCATGCGCCCGGCCAGTGCTCCACTGACGCGCGAGTAGTTGTCGTAGTGCACCACGGCCAGCGCTTCCTTGCCGTAGAAGTGGCTCCAGGGGTCGGGGGTGTCCGAATTGGTCAGATCCAGCAGGCCCTCGTCCACGATGGCCAGAGTCATGTCGCAGGCCAGACCGTCCCGTTCGCTGAGCGTGATGCGCGCCTCCTGACCGGGCAGGAACTCGGCGGGAGTCTTGAGCACGGGGTGGAGGCGTGTATCCGGATTCTCGACCGTCAGGGGCAGCATTCCGGTCAGGCGCAGGGGCAGATCGTTGGCGCTGTTGCGCCAGGGCTGCAGCACGGTGACATGCAGGTAGAGCGTGGGAGAATGCTCGGGCAGCAGGGGAATCTCGAGGCGTGTCGAGCCGGCTCCGGCGGCCTGGCGGTATCGGCGCAGGACACGCCCGCCCTTCTCCAGACTGACCAGCACCTGGGCTCCGCGGGCGGTGGGAACCTGGATGATGGCGGTCTGCCCGGTCTGATATACTTCGCGATCGGGGCTGAGCGCCAGCTGGGACAGACTTTCCGCCGTATCACCGCCGCGGCTGCCCTCGATCTCGGGACTGTCGAAGAAGAGGAACTGCCCGCAGCGGTGCCCGCCCTGGATGTCGCGGGCCAGCAGCAAGTAGCGGCCCCAGTCCTGCTCGGGAACCATCAATTCCCAGTCGGCTCCCCCGGCGGACAGGGTCAGTGTATCACGCCGGACCGGCTCGATGCCTTCGCGCGTGAGATAACGCCCGATGTTGTCGGCCCCTTCTTCCCACCACCAGTGCCAGTCAATGGCGTAAAGACTCAGTTCCACGGGAACCGGCCCGGTGGGCTGGCCTTCCAGATCCAGGGCCTGCAGGCGAACCCGGGTGGGCCGATCGGTGGCGTGAAAGCCCCAGGCATTGGGCTCGGGCAGTTTCATGCCCAGATAGCGCGGCCAGGCATGGGCGGGCAGCACCTGGTTGCGCTGGCTGAAGACACCTGCTTCCTCGAAGGCCCGCGCGGTGAACACGGCGCTCAGCCGTCCCGGCGGACGAGCGTCCAGAGGCAGGGGATCCAGCACCAGCTTCCAGTGCCCGGCTCCATCCAGGCGACCTTCCGTGAGACGGAATTCCGCGGGCTGGAAACTGCGTGTCGGGTCGCGGAAACTGAACTCAGTCCAGCCCGGGAAAGGCCGTGGGTCCTCGCGCAGGCTCAGGCTCAGATCGGCCTTCAGGCCTGCGGCGGGAGCACCGTGCAGCCAGTGCACATCCAGGTTGCCCGTCAGTTTCCGGCCGGCCAGCAGCGGGCCTTCCAGCTCCAGATCCACGGCCAGACGATTGGGGCGCACGCTCTCGATGCGCAGCAGCTGACGGAACTCACGCCCGCCCAGTTTCAGCACGGCCTCCCAGTGCCCGGTGGGCGCATCCGGGGCCGTGGCCAGCCGGAACACATTCAACCCGGACGCCGCCATGTTCTGCCGGCTGCTCAGATAGCGTGTGCCCAGCGGAGTCCGCAGCTCCAGCTCGAGAGGATGCCCCGCAGGCAGTGTGTGTTGCGGATCCTGAACCATGCAACTGACGAAGAGGGAGTCTCCGGGACGCCAGACACCGCGCTCGCCCGTGATCCAGGCCTTCAGACCGTGTTCGGCGCCCACGCCGTCGGTGTCGAATCCACTGAGCGAGAGCCGGCTTGCCGCGTCCAGCTTCATGAAGATCCGGTCGTCGCCGCGCACGGCCACCAGCAAGGGACTGGCATCCCGCCAGCTGGTGGGCAGGCCCGCATCCGGATTGGCCAGCCGTGCGAAGCCCTGGGCATCCAGGGACGCGCTGGCGAGACGCAACAGGTCCTTGCTCCACAGTTCGACGCGGGCGTCGGGCACCGGGCGTCCGGTCTGCAGGTCGCTGACACCCACCAGCAGGCTGCCGTCCTCCTGACTGCTGGCCAGCAGCCCCAGGTTGCTCACCAGCACGTTGCGCCCCGTGACGCGTGTCGGTTCATCGTCCCACCAGGACCAGAAGAAATCGTCGGCACAGGGATCGTCGGAATGGCTCCAGCCCTGCTGGACCGCGGCATTCCTGCGGGCATCCAGAAAGGCCCGGTAATCCTGATCATTCTCGCCATGGGCCAAGGGACCGGGAAGCACGGGTTCGGGAATCATGCCCGCGCAGGAATACAGCGAGTGCCCGGGCAGGAAGAAGGCCTCCAGGTGATACAGCCCTCTGGGGAATCTGCGTGCCAGCGGGGCCAGATCCAGCACATGGCGTGTCCACTCCTGACGCCGTTCGCCCGGATCGGGCAGGGCGAACTCCTGCCACCAGACACGGCGGCCCACCCGGTACAGCTCGCTCTGTCCATCCAGTTGGTTCACCTGCAGGAACTGGGGCAGGTTGTCCTGTGGCACACGGATGGCGCTGACCACCAATCCGCGCAGATTGCGGCTCTCGATGGGCAGCAGCAGGCTGTCTCCCGAGGGCAGAATGGTGCCCTGCCCCACGAAGCGCAGGCCCGGCTCCGCCTCGGGAAGATCCAGCTGGCCCGCCCATGCCTCACCCAGACTGGTGCCATGCGTGCTGCGCAGTTCGCCCGCCACGCTGACCTGGACCCGCCCGCTCATCCGGGTGCGCGGGACCAGCACCACCCGGTTGCCTTCGCGTTTCAGATCCAGGGCCACCGCCGGTTCGAGCCGGACCAGCCCGGTCAGTTCCTGGTCCGGATCCAGTGGATCACTGAACTCCAGCACGAACTGCTGGGGAGCGGAGCTGCGCTCGGTGAGCTGCAGGCAACGGAACACACCGGTTCCGGGCAGAGTCAGGCTGCGCGTGCCCTGCTCGCTGGATCCCGCTTCCCGGGCCGACCAGCGCAGCTCGATCACCCGGTCCTCCTCGCCACGCTCGAGGCTGTCGGCCCAGAAGGCATAGGTCCGGGCATTCGAGGACAGCTGGCCCTTCAGTGTCACGGGACGGCCATTGAATACCAGACGCAGCATGTGCGCCGGCCAGTCCTGATCGGCCTTGTCGGGAAAGCTCAGCTCGCCCGAGAGTCGCTGGAGTTGCGAGTTCCCGCCAGGGCTGGGCGAGAGACTGAGCGTGCTCAGTTCCATCTGGAAGGGCTGCACCTTCAGCCTGAAGCCGTAGCGAGTATCACCCTTCAGATCCTTGAAGACCTTGCCCATGTTCACGCGACAGCGATACTCCTGATCGGTGGGCAGGAGCTCGTCCGGCGTGAAGACCAGAGTCCGTGAATTCCGCAGACTCATGCGTCCCTTGAGCACGGGCGTGAAGCGAATCAGACCGGATCCGTCGGCCAGATCATTGGGACCGATCTCGATGTTGTCGCGGAAACTGATCTGGATCTCGGCATCGCGGGGAATCAGTCCGTTGGTATGGGCATAGATCCGGCTTTCCAGTTCCGGCGAATTGCCCTTGGGGCCCGCGCAGGCCAGCAGCAGCAGCAACACCAGAACGCGGTACATGGAACGATGGGCCGATGGACTGCTCGACCGAAGGTGAGGGCGGATCATGGGACTCTCCCGATGGGGAATGGGGACCGACCGATCCAGAGGATCCGGACAGCCGGCGGCAAGCGCCCCGAAGATAGGGTTCGAGCCGGGGCAGGCCAAGGCGGGTATGGGCGGAGGCCGGGAGCGCCCATCAAGATCGGATCCCCTTCAAGACGCGATCCACCACGAGCCGAAGGCACAATGCATAAGTAGCCCGTGGATTCCCCACGGGCTACATATGTGTGATGCCTTCGGCGGGGGCCTGGAACGCCTCCTGGTCACCCAATGAAGAAGGCCCGCCGTGCGGGCCTTCCGTCAGAATTCCAGGCGCATGCCGCCCACGGGCATGATTTCCCAGCCGATCTGATCCTTGGCTCGTTGGTCCTTGACGCTCCAGTAGCGGCTGACAACATTCTGGCGGTCGTAGGCGTTCTGCAGATCCAGGAAGGTCACCAGATTCCAGCGTTTCAGGTGAAAGCGCCAATCGGCACGCAGGTCCAGTCGGTGATACAGGGGCAGGCGGTCGTCGTTCATCCGGGTCCGGTCGTAGCGACTCCGGCCTGCCGCCGCACTGGCCACGGGATCCAGGGGCGTATACGGGGCTCCTCCGGAGACCGCCCAGCGCATGCTCAATTCCAGACGATTGTTGGGGATCCAGCCCATGATCAGCGTGGCCATGTGGCGGCGATCGAAGGGGCCGCGCAACCAGGGGCCGCTCTCGGTGCGATAGCGCGACAGCGACCAGGCATAGCTGAAGGTGCCATAGGTCTTCTCGTCCAGCTTCTTCTGGGCCTGGAACTCAAGCCCGTAGGAGCGGCCTTCTCCACCGCTGGCGATCTCGCCCAGATCGGAATAGCCGAAATAGGATCCGGCAGCCGCCAGGGGCAGCCAATCCTGCTGCAGACTGTAGGGCATGTCCGTATACAGACGATAGAAGCCATCCAGACTCACCAGCCAGGCATCCTGGGGCCGGAACTCGACGCCCGCCTGCATCTGGCGCACCTTCATGCTGGACACCTTGTCGTTGGCCGCGTCCTGCACGGCCCAGACCGCGGGAATGGTCTGCGCATACAGGCCCGCCGAAGAGGTGAGCGCCCAGTCCCGACCCAGATCCTGGCGCAGGCTCAATCGTGGTTGCAGGTCGGTGGTGCCAAAGAAGTCGTCGTGATCCAGGCGCGCACCGGCCGTGATCTGCAGCCCTCCACGCAACCAGGTCACATAGTTGAGATGGACCCAGCTGCGCTTCTTGTCCAGTGCACCGTGCACCTGGGCCGCTGGCAGTACTTCGCCGTAGGGGGAGGTCCAGGAATCCAGCGACACATCGTGCTGACTGTCGAGAAGTTCCAGTCCCACACCCAGATCCAGGCTTCCCTTCCCGATTCGCTCGATGGTGGACAGCTGAAAGGTGTGCACATTCTCGCGGGCCGTGTTGTCATTGTGCTCGGTGGAGTCGAACCAGGAGAAGTTCTCGTTGAAGAGCTGCTGGTTCAGGGTGTACGACAGAGTGCGTGTGGCGCCTCCGGGGCTGAAGTGCTGCCATTGCAGGCCGCTCATCCCGTTGCCGACGCGCGTGTCGTAGTTCATGCCCATGTCCGCATCGTCGATGGCGGATTGCTGGATCCGACTGCTGCTGCCCAGGAACAGCCACTCGAGCCGGTCGTGGTCGCCCATGGGCCAGGAGAGCTTGGCGTTGGCATCGGCCATCACGGGAGCCGTGGCCAGGTTGAGCTGGCTGGTCATCAATTCCAGATAGCTGCGGCGTCCGCCCAGCAGAAAACTGCCTCCGCCGCCCGCGGGGCCTTCGAGCTGGAAACCCGCACCCGCCATGCTTGTATACAGTTCCCCGCGCAACTCCTGCGAGTTTCCGCGGCGCATGCGCAGGTCCATCACGGACGAGAGGCGATTGCCGTAACGTGCATCGAAAGCACCGGGCACGAACCGCACATCGTCGATGAAGTCCGCCTGCATGATGCTCACCGGACCGCCGGTTGAACCCTGCGAAGCAAAGTGGCTCAGGTTCTGGACAGGATGCCCATCCACGAGCATCAGGTTCTCGATGGGGTTGCCGCCACGCACGACCAGGTCATTGCGCTGGTCGTCCACACCCATCGCCACGGCAGGGTGCACGTTCAGCAGACGCGAAACGTCCTCGGCACTGCCCGGGGCCCGGCGGATCTCCTCGCGGTTGTAGCTCACGGCAGGAGCGCCACCTTCCGCGCGGACCGCGAACCAGTCGGGCCGCACCACCAGGCTTTCTAGCTGGATCACCGCGGGCGAAAGCAGAACCTCGACAGGATCATTGCGGGTGGGCTTGACGATCACGTCCGTCAGCACGCGCGTCTCGTACCCCACCATGCTCAGGGTCAGCGAATGCACTCCGACCCTGACCTTGCCAATGCTGAAGGCTCCGTCAAGGTCCGTGGCCGTGCCCAGATTGCTGCCCGTGATCACCACGTTGCAACCGGCCAGAGGCAGATGGCTGTGGGCATCGAGGACGCGGCCATCCACAACGCCCTCCAGAGAGTATGCACTTCCATGTGCCTGTGTCACCAGCAGGGGCAACAGAAGAATCCAACCAATCCAGTGGCGCATGCCAATCTCCTTTTCACCATGCAAGTCGGGACAGCTGTGTGTTGTCATTCGGGGCCTCCGTCCTTCATGGAACGGGAAAGATCCACACCCGGAGCGCTCACGGCGGACAGCAACAGGCTCCAGCCGCGTTCCACGAACTGCGCCGGTTCCAGGGGCAACATGCCCTGACATTGTCCCGCGATCTCGATCAGGCCCATCGAACAGCCAGCCAGGACCAGTGCGAATTCCAGCGGATCCAGGTCCTCGACCAGCAAACCGGCGGCGCGACAGCCCCCGAGGGCCTGGGCAAGCTGGGTGATCGAACGTCCGCTTTCCCGGCCCCAGGCCGCCTGCAATTCGGGGCTCAACTGTTCCTGGATCGCTCTCGATCTGGCCAGCTCAACCAGTCCGGACCGTTCGCGCGTGGCGTGATGGTATTCCATGTATTGCTGCCCCATCTGCCCGAGGCAGCTTGCGGGATCCTGGCAGGTCTCCAGAACCCGCTGGAACCGGTCGCCCAGATCCTGGATCGTGGCCAGGGCAATGCTTCCCAGCATGTCCGCCTTCGAAGGGAAGTAGAGATAGAGCGTCCCCTTGGCCAGCTCGCAGTGCGCCGCCAACTCGTCCAGAGTCACGGCGCTGTAGCCCTTTTCCAGGAAGAGTCTTTCGGCGGCTGTCAGAATGCTGCGCCGCCGTTCGTCCCGCTCCCGTTCCCGGCGTTCCGTGGATCCCATCGGGCCCTCCAATGTTCTTCAGTTCAGTCAATGACTGACAGTCATTTTCAGCGGGGGCAAGAGTAATGACTGCCAGTCAGTTTGTCAACCCGAGTGCAAATTTTCGGTAACATTTCTGGCAAGTGCTTGTTTGGATTGATCTTGAAAATCGTTCTGGTTCATATCCGCCGTTTGCATTTCTTCGGTCTTCCCGTCAAGACCCCCTGCAGCGGGGCCGATTCAAGCCCCTGCGGCCCGGACCGGGGGCGCCCGCTGCGGCGGTGTAAGGACCAAACGGGAGTATCAACCATGACCTTCAGGCGCACCCTTGTCGCACGCACCCTTCTGAGCACACTGCTGGCCCTGCCCCTGGTGACGCAGGCCCAATTGAGTGGACCCGAGACCGAAGCCGTCTACGGTGGACGCATCAACGCGATCGTCTGCCTTCCCGTTTCCGACACACACACGCGCGTATTCATCGCCACGGAAAGCGCCAATTCGCTGTTCTCGGCGGACTTCCACACGGATGCGGTGCCCGATGGCGACGGCACCTTCACCGTGCTGCCCGATGCAGACGCGGATGCCGGTCTGGGATCCGGCATTCGTGAACTGGCCGTGGATGCCAACACGGGCCTGCTCTTCTTTCTGCTGCAGGATCAGGGAATCCAGCGCATCAGCACGGACGAAGGCAGCCTGAGTCAGGTGGCCAGCGGCAACTTCAACTGCCTCCTGATTCACGACAGCGTGCTGTACTCGGTATCCGGTGGGCAACTGCACGCCAGCAGCATTGACGAAGAGAACGGCGATCTGGTCGCCCTGCCCTGGTCGCCGCTGAGCATCGGCGGCATGCCGGGAGGCATCGGCAGACTGGCGATCGGCGAATGGGATGGTGAGACACACCTCCTTGGCTTCTCGAACGGAGCGGCACAGCCCCTCTGGGTGATCGACGACGCCCTGGCCGAGATCAGCGGTTCCAGTTCCTTCGTGGCGATTCCCACCACGGGCCTGACCACGCCCCAGGACTGGACGGCCTTTGGCGTGGCCCCCGACGGACGGCTCTTTCTGGGCGGGCGGATCGGTCAGGAGCCCAATCATCACAAGGCCGTGGCCATCTACGACCCTGAGACCGAAAACTGGAACGAGATCGACACGGAGATCGGCGGCACCAGTGGCAGCAATCTTTGCTTCGCCGGGGACGCGGAATCCTACAGCGTCTACTTCGGCACCGCCTGGAGCAACGGCATGGGTGAAACCGGAAGCTGGACTCCCATGGGCGGGGGCGGCTTCGAGACACATCCCAACGATGGGGCAGTGGCCACCGATCCCAATGACGGTGCGGTCGTCTACATGACCACCGACCAGGGTCTGGGACGCTCACTCGATCAGGGATTCAGCCTCAGCGAGATCGACGAGGGCATCGAGGCGGTCCAGGTGGGCGATCTGGAAATGGACAGCGGCAAGGACACTGCCTGGCTGGCCAGCAAGGCCGGCATTCGCTGTGTGCGAAACTACCAGAGCAGCCCCGAGTGGAGCGTGGCGATCTTCCCCAACAACGATGGCTCGCCCTACCATTCCGTCGCGATGGACACCACCGATCACAGTGGAAACACGGTCTTCGTGGGCAACTCGCGCGTGTACCGCTCCACCAATGGTGGCACCAGCTGGGACATGCTGCTGGATGCCAGCCAGGCGCCCTGGAATCTGAACTTCTTCTGCAGCGTGATGGCTCTGGAGGTGGACCCGTCCAACGGACAGCGTGTGGCCGCCGGTTGGTTCAGCGGCAACCCCGGGGGCAAGGGACTGATCGCGATCAGCGAGGATGGTGGTGACACATTCTCCGTGCTGGACCCCAGCCCGATCCCCAGCGATGGCATGGATGTCAACGATCTGCTCTTCTGCCAGGAGGATGGTCAGTCGGTACTGTACGCCGGTGTGGACTATCGCTACAGCGACAGCACGGCCACCAGCAATGGCGTCTACCGCATCACGGGATCCACGGATGAGGGCTGGACTGCGGTGAAGGAACTCAACTGGGCCGTATCGATCAAGGATCTGGCCCGTGATTCAGAGGGCGGAATCTATGCGGTGGGCGCCGACCTGAGCGATCACGCCGTGGCCTATTGGCGCAACCCGGTCAGTCAGGAATGGGAAACGTTGACCCAGTCGGGATTTCCGAGCAACGGCGAAGCCAGTGCGGTCACGGTGGGCGACGATGGTGCCGGCGGGGAAATGCCCTATGTGGCGGTGAATACGGAGATCCTGACCCTGGCCGAGGGGGCAAGCGCCTGGAGCAGCGATTACAGCTATCCCAACGGCACCCGGATCCAGGTTCTGTATTACGACGAATTGCTGGTGGGCACGGGCACCGGCCTCTACGGCCACCCACCGCTCACCACCCAGGTGAATGCCCCGGCCGAGCGGCCCTCCAGCCTGCAGGTGCTGGGGGCCTGGCCCAATCCCTTCAACCCGTCGACACGCATCGGCTTCCGCCTGACCCACCGAGTGCAGGCCCGGATGGAAATCTTCAATCTGGCCGGCGAGCGGGTGGCCACCCTGTTGGACGATACCCTCGAGGCGGGTGAGCACGAGCTGGACTGGAATGCGGGTGCCGAGGCCTCGGGCCTGTACATCTGCCGCCTGTCCGGTGGTGGCCAATCCAGCCAGTTCAAGCTGATCCTGCTGCGATAGCCATCCGGCGGATCGACCGCCGTGACAATGCCCTCAACCGCCCCCCGTCCCGGGTCTTGCCAAGCCGGGTCGGGGGGCATTTAAGTTGTACCCGGACACGCTTTTTCCAAAGTTGGGCGGTCGCCCGAGGGCCCCCCATCCCCCAGCCTGATGGCCATTCCAGGGATCCTGCGCCCCCACGTTCTTGTCCAGCCCGACTCCGGAGGAGATCCATGACCCGTTTCCGTTCCCTTTCCATCATTGTGGCCCTGGCCCTGTTCACGGGCCTGAAGCCGTTGTCTGCCCAGGTCAGCGCGGGTGGTTCGCCCCCCAGCCTGCTGCGCAGTGCCGATCTCGGGCCCGCCCCGGCAGCGCTGGTCTTTGCCCGACCCGATGTGGACGCCCTGCTGCTCGAAGACGAGCAGGAAGGCAAGGATGTGCCGCTGCGTTTCGGCACGCCGCACGAGGTCTCCTTCTCGCCACAGGATTCGGGCCAGTGGGATACGCTGGCCGACGGCACGCGCATCTGGCGCCTGGCCCTGCACTGCGACGGCGCCACCAGCATCAATCTGATCTACGAGAACTTCCTGTTGCCGCACGGGGCCGATTTCTTCGTGTACACTCCCGACCACGCCACCGTGCTGGGAGCGTTCACCGAGTTCAACAACAAGCCCGACGGTGTCTTCGCCACCCAGCCCCTGCCCGGTGAAGACTGTGTGCTGGAGTACGTGCAGCCAGCGGATGTGCGTTTCAACCCCGACTTCCGCGTGGTGAGTGTGATCCACGGCTACCGCGACATCTTTGGCTTCGCGCGTGACGCCAGCCGCGACTACAATGACTCGGGCAACTGCAACAACAACGTCAACTGCCCCGAGGGAACGAACTGGACCGAAGAAATCAACAGCGTGGCCATGATCCTCACCGGCGGCGGATTCCGGGTCTGCACCGGCGCGATGATCAACAATGTGCGCGAGGACCAGACCCAGTACTTCCTGACCGCCAACCACTGTCTGGGCGGCGAGACCAGCTGGATCTTCATGTTCAACTACCAGAGCGCGGGCTGCGGCAACCAGGACGGCCCCACCACGGATACGGTGCAGGGTGCGATCCTGCGGGCCAGCCACTCCGATTCCGACTTCGCCCTGCTGGAACTGACCGAACCGATTCCCTTCAATTACAACGTGACCTACTCGGGCTGGGATCGTCGCGATCAGGCCTCCACCGCCAGTGTCTGCGTGCATCACCCCAGTGGCGACATCAAGAAGATTTCCTTCGACAACGACCCAGTGGACAATGGAACCTGGTCGGGAACGCCCGCCAACAGCCACTGGCACATCGCCGCCTGGGATGATGGCACCACCGAACCGGGCAGCTCGGGCTCGCCGCTCTACAACCCCAATCACCAGATCGTGGGGCAGCTGCACGGTGGCCAGGCCAACTGCTCGAACAACGTCAACGATTACTACGGCAAATTCTCGCTGTCCTGGGATGGCCATTCCGGCAACAACCAGCAGCTGAAACACTGGCTGGACCCGGACAACACGGGCACCGACACCATTGGTGGATCCGAGTCCAACCCCACCGATCGTCCCAATCTGCTGGCCGACGGCAATCAGCCGCTGGACCCCGAAGACCTGCTGAATCCAGGCTTCAGCGGCCAGTTCATCGTGCACCTGCAGAACACGGGTCTGCTGGCCACGGGCATCACGGGTACGCTCTCGACCCTCAGCAACCTGATCAACATCACGGACACCCAGGGTTCCTGGCCCGATCTGCCCAACATCACGGGCGCCTGGAACACGGACAATCCCTTCCGCTTCAGCATCAGTCCCGAGGCTCCGCTGGGCAGCCTGGTGAATCTCTCGGTGACCCTCACCGCCGATGAGGGCTATACCGTGACCCGCACCTTCTCGATCGAGATCGGTGTGCGAGAAGTCTTCCTGGAAGATGATTTTTCCACGGACCAGGGCTGGACCCTGGGCGAAGGTTGGCAGATCGGTGTCACAGTCGAAGGGGGTGGACAGGATGGCGACCCCGACCCAGCCACAGATCACAGCCCCAGTTCGGACAACCGCATCCTGGGCTTCGTGCTGGGCGGCGACTACCCCAACAACATGCCCGCAACCAGCTGGGCCTATTCTCCGCTCTACGACCTGAGCAACCGACTGGACACCCAGATCCAGTTCTACCGCTGGCTGGGCATCGAAGCCAGCTTCTGGGACCAGGTCACCCTACAGGTCTGGGACGGTGCCAGCTGGGTGGAACTGTGGAGCAATTCCCAGGACCTGTCCGACGGTCTCTGGCTGGAGCGCATCTATGATGTGAGCGACTGGGCCGATGGCAACCCGGCCTTCCAGATCCGCTTCGGCCTTGGCCCCACCAACGGCAACACCACATTCTGCGGCTGGAACGTGGACGATCTGAGCATGCTGGCCTTCAACACGGACATCCCCATCGTGTACGACCCACCGCTGGTTGCTGCTCCGGTGCGCGAGGGCAATGATCTGGTGCTCAACTGGACTCCCCAGAGCGACAGCCCCTACTACCGGGTGGAATGGCGCCACACAGCGGATTCCGGCGATGCCTGGCAGACCGTCGCCTGGACCGACGCTCCCCGCCTGCGAGTCAGCCGCGGCTACGCTCTGCTGGGCCCCACGGGCCTGTTCCGGGTATTCGCCACCGACCGGGTGCCGCCGCGCATCTCGGCCGTGTCTGCCGTGGATGCGGAGTCCCTGCTGGACGACTGAGGCAGATCATGAACCAGAAATGGCCCGCTCATGAAGACTCATGAGCGGGCCATTTTCATTGGTGCGATTCAGGCGCTCGCTCAGCACGGCGCCCGGTGTGTCAGACGTACCAGCTTGCGCACCAGCGCGGCCTCGACGTGCCCGTCCCGCATCACACAGGAATGGGCGTGCAGGGAAATCCGTCGCCCGGCAATCGGCAGCTCCTGAAGCAGGCGTGCCGCAAGAAGGTGAGTGAGGCCGCCCCCGATCACCAGTTCGATCCGGTTGCCTGCTGCGCACAGACTGCTTGCCAGGCGCTGCGCCCCCTGTGCCACGCCCGCACTGTGCAAGCCCGGGCTGCCACTGCTGAGCACGCGCGAGACTCCGGCGCGCGCCAGAGCGGACAGTCCGTTCTCGGGATGCGCCAGCTCATCGTAGGCCCGATGGAAAGTGACCGACAATCCGCGCGCATGAGATCGTTCCAGCAGGCGATTCAAGACCGGCCAGTCAAGATGTGCCCCACGCAGAGCTCCCAGCACGACTCCATCGGCTCCCTCGTCGGCACAGCAATCGATCTGGTCCAGCATGCGGGAGAGAACCCGTGGTCCGATCTCGACGTGCGTGTTGCGCGGCCGCACCAGTACCTGCAAGGCCACATGAGCCGGCAGCAGGCGGCGCGCCTGACGCATGTCGGCTGCAGCCGGTGTGACTCCACCACAGGCCAGCTCCCGGCAGAGCTCCACGCGTGCGGCGCCCCCGGCCATCGCCTGACGCAGGCTCCGTCGCAGCGCGAAGCGGTCATCGGCCGGAATGCAGATCTCAACCGGAATCATGCTCTCTCCCCTGCTCCAGCCTTTGTCACTCGAATTGTGGCAAGGAGCATAAACAAAGGCGCCCCGACAAGTCGGGGCGCCCAAGGCAAAGATGCAGGTGATACCAGGGGGACTACTTCATCAGCACCAGTTTGTTGCTGGCGCGCAGGCTGCCCTGCTCGAGGGTGTAGTAGTACACGCCCGAGGACAGGTTGCTGGCGTCGAACACCACACTGTGGCTGCCGGCGGGGGCCATTCCTTCGAAGAGGGTGGCGACGGTCTGGCCGGCCAGGTTGCGCACCACGAGGCTGGCGATGCCGGTCTCGGGCAGGCTGAACTCAATGGTCGTGCTGGGGTTGAAGGGATTGGGATAGTTCTGACCCAGGCTGAACGTGCCGGGCAGGTCGTTGGCCGACGCGGGACGATCCCAGAAGACCAGCGCGATGTTGGAGAGGGCGGGGTCGCCATTGCTGTCCAGGAAGGACGCACGGGCCTGGTCCATGCCGACGACGGCGCTGCTGTAGCTGAACTGAGCCTGGCCGGCGCCATTGGTGACCAGCACGCCCGAACCCAGACCGGTGTTCGGTCCGGCAATGATGTCGATCTCGACGTCGCGACCGACGACGGGGTCACCATTGTCGTCCTGCAGGGTGGCGGTCAGGGTGTGCATGCTGCCCACGGTGCGGTTGGCCAGACCGGGGGTCAGCACGGCGCCTTCGTTCACCACCACCGCGAAGGTGATCAGCATGTGCGCGGCAAAGATGTTGTCGTCACCGGAAGGATTCACGGTGTGCACCAGCATGGAGGTGTCGCCATTGTTGATGAAGGGCGTCACATCGTACAGTTCGTCGTCGGTGCCCACGGCGAAGGGCACGCAGGGATCACCTTCGAAGGGATCCAGCGGATTGGCACGGTCGTCGCCGATGCCGCCCACCGTGATCAGCGCGCCGTTGGCGAACTCACCGTCATCGGTGTGTCCGGCGTCGGAGGTCAGGCGCTGGCCGTTGATGTCGACCTGGCTGTTCTGGCAGGGATCCTGGCCCTGAGCACCAAAGGAAATCGCCAGACCCAGTTCGATCACGGTGTTGGCGTCGATCTCGACGGGGGCACCGAAGCCGATCGAGAAGTCATCACCCAGGGTGGACTGGCCACCGAAGGCGATCACGGCGGTCTGGACCAGGTCCGTGTCGGGATCGTCGAAGATCACGTACAGGGCACTGCCGTCGATGCTTCCGCACTCGGTGACGACCAGATCATTGATGCCGGCAGGCGCCACATCGATGACCGGAGCCACGATGTCGGTCACATCGGCCCAGTGATTGTTGTTGTTGATCGGTCCGGCCACGATCATGTCCCAGCTCACGCCCGACCCGGCCAGGGTGACGCAGCCATCGGCGATCACGGCATTGCTGAAACCCTGGCTCGCGGTGGCCAGATAGGCACTGCGCACCGTGGCGCTCGCACTGGGCTTGTCCACCTGGATCAGGCCAGTGGGACCGGTCATTCCAACACCATCGGCAGACAGAGTGATCTGACCGGATTCCACGATCAACACATCACCCAGACTGCGACCACCGCTTGCATGCAGGTAATCGGTACTGCCCACCCCTGCCGGACGAGCGGCAGCCAGCACGGCAGTTGCCAGCAGGGCTGCGCCCACACTGATGAATTCGAAACGCTTGCTCATACGTCCCCCTTGTGTAATTGACCAGAAGCCGCACACCACGGCCTCTGGTTCCGGATCCAAAAAACGTTCGACTGACGGCGGAGAGATCCGCTGATTTTGCTGACCTGGATGTGGCAAACCCAATGCCACTTCCTATGTCGCTGATATATCTGTACTTGCAGAAATTGGTTTTGTCACTAATGGCGAGAATCATACGAAAGTGCCGGAAATCGTACAGAATGACTGCCGAAGTCAATGCAGAAGAAACACCCTGTCCAGGGTGTCGAAGGCGGGGAGCAGGAGGGGGAAAGGCGGAAACAGCGCCGGGCCCTTTCGGACCCGGCGCGGAAGATGTCAGGGATGATCCACCCGGATCTGGTACAGGGCCTGTGGCCAGGCGGCCACCGACGTATCCACCCAGGTGGTGTCGGAGGTGGTCTGAACGGAGGTCCAGGGTCCGGTCATCTCCACTGATCGGTAGACCGTGAAGAAATTGGCGTTCAGCACACGCCCCCAGCTGAGCAGCTTGTCACCATTCAACTGGTGCACAATGCGCAGCGGCGGCACCTGGCAGACCTGGTGCTCGATGCCCGTACCCAGATCGACCGCAATGGACTGGTTGTCCAGATCGCGGAACTCGGCAGCGACGATGGCCAGCGTTTCAATGCCGCATCCCACCGCTTCGAAGGTGATGTGCAGCAGGTCACCGGGGCCTTGAACCCCGGAAATGCCTCCGAGAATGGCGTAATCCACGCGCACCAGAGTCACACCGTTGATCAGCTCGTCGTTCCAGTAGAGAAAACTGGGCGAGTGCTCCAGCAACAAGCTTCCCTGATTGATCGAGTAGATGTCGACAATGGAATTCTCGTAGAGCAGATCCAGAGTGAATCCGCGCATGTCGGCCAGACCGCCGTCCACATTCACGGTCAGGGTGATCAGTTCTCCCGGTTCCACCACAATGTCCTGGATGGAATAGCTCAAGGTCTGCGCGTACGCGCCAGAGGCCAACAGCCCACAGCTCACAGCATTCAGAATCAGTTTGTTCATGGCTCCAGTCTCCAGCAAGGCGATCGTCGTTCAGCGCAGCAACAGCATCTTTTGTGTCAGAACCCGGGATCCGGTCTGCAGACGGGTGACATAGACCCCGCTGGCCAGTCCAGTGGCATCGAATCGGACCGTGTGTTCACCCGCGGGCAGTTCGCCATCCAGCAAGGTCAGCACGCGCGCGCCCTGCAGGTTGAACACATCCACACTCACCGACTGGGTTTCGGGCAGCACGAAACGGACCAGAGTGGATGGGTTGAAAGGATTGGGCACATTGGGCAGCAGGGCCAGGCTCGTGGGCAGGCTCGCACCACCAGTCTCGAGGTTCAGGTCAAGCAGGGCATTCCGTGCATCACGACAGTCCGCGGATACCAGCTCCAGCGCCGACGCGTCTGCGATGGTCAACACGATGTCCAGACCATGTACGTCGTCGGGGTTCAGGTGAGCCGCATCCACGGTCCAGCCGGAAGCCGAAGGTGTCACGAAAACCACACCCTGATCACAGCGGGCACTCACGTACCGTCCTTGCCCGCGCAGGTCCAGACTGGCAGCCAGAACCTGCGAATCCAGATGCAGGCGCACCGTATTCCCTGTCTGCGCCAGTTCCACCGTCCCGGAAGAGGCCACAAGGGCATCCTTGCCCGGACGCGAGCCGGGGAATGTGGTCAGGGGACTGGCACAACCGACCCGGTAGTTGATGGCGAAGATCACCAGGTCTTCGAAACCGATCTGGCCGTCCGGCATGGGCAGCCCGAAGGCCGTGAAGTCACTGGTGGGGGCCACATCCAGCTCGCTGGAGGCCGGGACGGTCGGCGTGTTGTAGTACATCGACATCAGCCCCAGATCATCTCCACAGACGGTACCGGAGTAGGGCATCGCCCAGTCACCCAGGAAGTAGTTCGTGGCCGACGCGATGGACCCATTGACGGTTCCGTTGGCGCAGTCAAAGGCCACCAGCCGATAGTCGTAGACACCGCGAGTGGCAAAATCGTCGCTGCCGAAATCATCCAGCCAACTGGTCACGGCCGGGCCCACGCTGGTTACGGAGTCCACGGGACTCAGCTGGGGAGTCAGGCCCGGAGCGTAGGGATAGGGGTAGGTCGGACGCTTGACACGGTAGATTGAATAACCATCGTGTCCGGAGGTGGCGGCCCAGCTCAGCAGTACCGCGTGGTCGCGGGGTTGGGCCAGCAGGCTGTTCACCGGCTCGGGCAGGGTATTGTCCACGAAGAAGGCCCAGTCGGCCAGCGGACTGGCATTGCAGGAGGCATCCACCGAGCGGAACTCCACCGTGTGGGCTCCGTCGGCCACTCCCGTCAGGTCCACGAAGAAGGGCACGGGGCCATAACTGGTGCCACTGACGGGCAGCAAAGTATCCTGCCAGGGATCGCTGTCCAGGCGCCACTCGATGGCGCTGAGCCCCACCGGATCGGTGGCGCTCAGGTCCACCGTGAAGCCCGCATCCGTCTGGCAGGTCAGCTCGGGGACATCGTCCAGGGTGATCGTGGGCAGCACCGCATCGATGAGCAGGTCGTCCCCCGGCCCGAACCAGGCCACCAGATTCGTGTTCACCGGCTTGCGCAGGACCACCTCACTGATGAAGACCTCGTTGGGCGGCAGATCCGCGATGGCATCGAAGAGAACGCGGAAGAGCGGCCCTGTGTGATTGGTGACCGCGCTGAAGAGGGTCATCGAGACTTCCAGTTGTCCACCGGAGAGGGGGCTGACCTGGAAGGTATGCCCGCCACCGGGGAAATAGATCTGCTGCACGGCGGTGGGCTGCAGTGAGGCAGGGTAGTCCACGAAAACCGTGTAGTGGAAGTAATCCGGTGCACTGGCAGGGCCACTGCCGCAAAGCTGCCCCAGACTGACCGTGTACTGGGCCTCGGCCATGCAGCCCGGCGCCAGGCCGACCTGGCTCACATCGAAGGCCCCCGTGAACTGGTCCTGCCCCTGATCGATGCGGCCATCACTCCAACTGGAGGGCCCCACGCTGAAGCTGCTGCCGGACCAGGTGACCAACAGGCTGGCCTGGAGCACAGCTCCGTCCCAGATCTGGTAGTCGAATGAAAGCGGATCCACCAGATCTCCTGCGAAATGCAGGGTGAATCCGAGGAAACTTTCAGTGGGGCCATCCGCCGTGACGATGGTCCCGTCGTTGTAACTCTGGCACCAGGCTCCATCGCTGAACACACCGATACCGTCCAGTCCCATCACGAATCCATCGCCACTGAGTGTGCGCAGTTGAATGTGATCGAAGTTCCCGGATCCGAACTCGGTGAATGCCTGGGTCCAGCTTCCGGTTTCCACCGCGGGCCCTTCCACCTGAAGAGCGGACGCAGTCCCGGAGATTCCCAGGATCAGTGTCACGAGCAAGGGCCACTGATTGGCACGCATGGCCTGATTCCTTTGTTGGATGACCGAACACCGTACATGTTCGATCTGTGATCTGCAGCGCAGGTGTGGACGCCGGTCCAACGGGCGACCGGCGTCCACCCGCTGAGCTTACTTGACCAGCAGCATCTTCTGCATGGCCGTGAAACCGTTCGCCTCGAGGCGGCTGTAGTACAGACCACTGGAGAGGGCGGACGCGTCAAACACCAGACTGTGCCAACCGGCGTCCAGGCTGCCGTTCACCAGCAGGGCCACCTGCTGTCCCAGCATGTTGTACACCGCAAGGCGCACCTCACCGGCCACAGGCAGCGCGAAGCGCAGGGTGGTGGTGGGGTTGAAGGGGTTCGGGAAGTTGGGCTGCAGCTCGTAGGCCACCGGCAGCAGGGCGGGCGGCACATCCACGGTCAGCGACAGCGGAGCATTGAATTGATCACGGGCATCCACGCTCACCAGTTCGATGGCGCCACTGCCGGCGAACTCCAGGTTGAGCACGGTGGTGGCATCCAGCAGCGAGCCCAGGCCCACCGCATCGATCACCAGCTCGCCATTCTCGCTGTAGTGCATCACCGTGCCCGCGGGCAGGCTGGCGTTCAGCAACTGACGCTCGGTGCGCAGCCGGGCACTGTAGCCCATCGCCTCACCATCGAGCAGCAGGGCCGCACCGGACTCGGTCAACTGCAGCTCCAGCCCGCTGGCTTCGGCAATCAGCATGTCCTTGCCGTGCGGGTTGGTGGGGAAACTGGCCAGGGGCGTAGAGCATCCAAGGCGATAGTTGATGGCCAGAATGATCAGGTCTTCGAAGTTGATCCGGCCATCGGGCCCCGGCAGTCCGAAGGGACCCATGTCGGAGGTGGGTGCCACATCCATCTCGTCCGTGTCACCGTCTTCGAATCCAGCCGTCGCGCCCTGATCGGGGTCCAGTCCGTAGTATCCAGAAAGCAGAGTCAGGTCGGGAGTGCACACGAAGCCATCGTAATTGGTGGGCGTGGGAGAAATCTCGTGGAACCAGTCACCCAGGAAGTAATTGGTGGCGCTGGCCATGTTGCTTGTCGCATTCGGATTGACACAGTCAACGGCAACCAGTTCATAATCATACACGGCACGGGTCGTGTAGTCCTCGCTGCCGAAATCATCCGTGTAACTGGTCGCACCCGCGGCGATGTTCACGGATCCCGCGGCCACGTGCGATCCGGCCGGCGGAAGTCCCACAAACCCATCCCAGAAGTACGGATAGCCAACTCGCTTGTAGCGATTCAGCACGTAGCCATCATGGCCGCTGCCTGCAGTCCAGGTCAGATCCACGGCGTGCGTGTTGGGGGTGGCGACCAGGTTGCTGGCGGCCACGGGGGCTGTCGTGTCCAGAATGAATGCCAACGATACCGGGAGGCTCGCGTAGCAGACACTGTCCAGGTAGCGCACATTGAGAACATGGCCACCATCGGCCAGATCATAGTCACCGGGAGCGAACATGTCCGTCGTGAACGTGCCCAGAGTCATGGTCGGCGACACCCAGGGACCATCGTCAAAATTGTACTCCACATGATCCAGAGCGATGTTGTCGGCGCCACTGAATGGGACGATGAAGTCCGCATTGTAGACATAGTCACCTGCGCAGGGGGTACCCGGAAGACTGGCGCTGAGCGTGGGGATCTCACCGTCGACCGTCACACTGGTGTCACCCGAATCGTCGATGGGGATGGAGCCATTGAATTTGTCACGCATGACCACATTGGTCACAGCGATGTTCGTTGTGTTGTTGGCGGCGGCGTTGGCCACGGCATCAAATGTCACGCTGAACAGATCCGCCGAACCGGACGTCGTTCCCGGGGACACTCCCAGCATGGAGAACGTCACTTCCAGACTGCCCGCGCCATTGTCGAAGGACGCGAAGGTGTTGCTACCGGGATCGTAGATCTGATCGACCGAATAGACTTCAAGCACCAGCGGGTCGTAACCGATGAATACCGTGCAGGAACGGTAATCGGCAGCACCGTCGATGTGATATGTCAAGGTCGTCAGCTCAGGACAGGTTCCCGCATCCTCGCCGATGACCAGATCCGAGGCGGTCTGGCTCAGAGAGTAACCCGCGGCAAGGGCGAGGGCCGCCGTACACTCACCACCCTCTTCGGGGTAATGATCACCGCCCGTGTAGATGAATGCACCACTGGCATCCTGGGTGGAGGCAAGCCATGCCGCCGCACTGGCGATTTCGGTCTGCACACCACTGAAACAGGTCGAAAGTGCCCTGACGGCATATGCCGTGCACTGCCAGTCCTCATCACCGGCATTGCCACCATTCTGGTAGCTGAAGGCACCGCTTGGAGTCTGGCAACCCAGCAGGGCGTTCTTGAGAGCGGGCACCTCGGCCATGTGCACATTCGCGGTGCAGAAGCTCTCGATCAGGCCCGATAGCCCCAGGGTATACACCCAGTAGGCACTGTTGCCGTAGCCGGCATCATACCCATCGTTCTGGGCATCAAAGGGCTTGTAGTATCCTGCAGGATTGACAAAGCTGTCCTGATAGAGAACTTCGGCCATCGCATCGGCATCCGCATCGTAGCCATCGCCTGGATGAAGGGCATGCATTGCCTGGGCGGCCTGGACGTAGGAACCGATGTCCCAGGGGATGATGCCATTGTGCCACGTGCCGGATCCGCGACTGACACGGATGTACTCGGCAAGCCCGGCAGCGTCCGTGTACTCGGCGAACCGGTAGTCCAGTTTGCCTTTGGCGGCGGACGCGTAGGAAGAGTTCCCCGTGAGCACAGCGAACTTCAGCAGAAACAGCACATCGGATGACCTGTTGATGCTGCTGTTGCCCGCAGCGACCATCGCATCGGCCGCATCGGTCATGGCCGTGAGATACTCGGGCTTGGGATCCAGTTGGTAGGCATTGTACAGCCCCTGGATGGTCGCGCCATAAATATTGAGCGGGCTGGCGGCTGCCGTGTGGGATGTGCCGTTGGTAACCCAGTCCCAACCCCCATCGTCTGGATCTTCAGGCGTTTCTGATCCATCGAAACCATTGCCTGCATTGTCCTCGGTGACATCCGCCTGCATGGCGACCAGATAATCCGCACCCAGCAGGGCAGCCGCCACCGCGCCAGTGTTGACGAAGTCCTGAACCTGGGGAACCACCAGATTCTTCTGGATCACACCGCTCAATTCCACTTCCGGACTCACCGGCGGCCGGCCCGCCAGGGTCGTTGTGGCTGCCAGCAGCAGTCCCACTGCCGAAAGGGTCAGCAAATTCTTCATCATGACTCCTCTACCCCGCGGGGGGGGATTTGAAAAAACAGTCCCCCGCCCCTTGTGGGCGGGGGACATTCGTTCGAGTTACTTGAGCAGCACCATCTTGTGCAGATCCGTGAAGTCGTTGGCTTCCAGGCGGTAGTAATACACGCCGCTGGCCAGGGACGACCCGTCGAGCACCACGTTGTGCCAGCCGGCATTCAGCTCACCGGACACCAGAGTACGCACCTGCTGGCCGAGCGTGTTGTACACGGTCAGACGCACGTTGGCCGCCTCGGGCAGACCGAAGCGCAGGTTGGTGGTGGGATTGAAGGGATTGGGGAAGTTCTGCCCCAGGCTGTAGCTGGTGGGCAGGGCGTCCACTTCGGGCATGTCCAGCGACAGATCGACAGGCGTGTTGGCCCCATCACGGGCCGCCAGCACCTCCAGGTCCAGGGCATTGCTGTTGGACAGGTTCAGGCGCAGCACCGCATTCTCGGTGAGCATGCCGCCGTTGCCGGCCACGTCAATCACCCAACCATCGGCCGAGGCGTAGCTCATCACCAGAGCACCGTCGCAGCTCGCACCCAAGAGGCTCTGACCGGAGTTGATCCGCAGACTGTAGGCCATCAGGCTGCCGTCCAGAGCGATCTCGACCTGGCCATCGGCCACGCTGTTCAGCACCAGGCTGGAAGCGGATGCGATCAGGGCATCCTTGTGGATCTCGGGACCATCGGCGCCCGTCAGGGGCGAGGTGCAGCCCAGGCTGTAGTTGATGGCGAAAATCACCAGGTCTTCGAAGTTGATCAGGCCGTCGGGATTCGGAAGGCCGAAAGCCGTGAAGTCCGAAGTGGGAGCCACATCCAGTTCATCCGAATCACCGGCTTCCCATGTTCCAACGGTCGCACCAGGATCTGAGGTCGTACCGTAATAGCTGGACAGGGAAATCGTCAGATCCTCCATGCACACGGCACCATTGTAGCTCCCCGGACCACCGTACCAGTCACCGAGGAAGTAATTGGTCGCACTGGCAAGGTTGCTCAGAAGCGAATCATTGGCGCAGTCGTACACAGACAGTTTGTAGTCATAGACACCGCGGTCCGTGTAGGTATTGGCGAAGGAGGCATCCGTGTATCCCGTCGAATCCTTGTCGATGACGGCTACGAAATCGAACACGGTGCCCACCGGAGGCAACCCGTCATTCCCCGACATCGAGACCATGTCATTGTAGTAGGGATAGCTGACTCGTTTGGAGCGATAGAGCTTGTAGCTGTCACTTCCATTTCCGCCGGACCAGCTCAGACGAACGGCATTGTGGCGGGGAGATGCAGCCAGATTGGTGATGGGTGCTGCTGAAACGGCATCTTTGGTGAAAACCCAGCTGGCTTCGGTGCTCTCGTAGCACACATCATCCACAAGCTTCACCTGGATCGAATGACTCATGTTGTCTGACAGACCAGACACATCGGCAAGGAAGGATCCACCGGTCAGCGGGGAGCCGACGATACCTGTGATTGCATCAATCCAGGTGCCCGTGTTGTCGAAGCGATACTGAACCTTGTCCAGATCCACATTGTCGGTGGCGTCCACCAGCACGGTGAAATCGCCATCAACGCAGGTGTCCAGCGGGAACTGCGGGAATGTGGCTGCAAAGGCCGGCACAGTATCGTCCACAACCACGGTCAGAGGATCGCCCGGCAGGACGGGCACAAGGTCAAAGCCCCCGCCTGCACGCGGAGCGCGGAAATCACTGAATGTGAACTGCACCTGAGCCAACAGGTCTTCGCTGGCATCGCCCCAGAAGTCCACCTGGAACAGTTCACCCTCGAAGCTGCTGGGTGTCGCCGCGGACTGGGCCCAGCTGACATCGATGGTGCCCCCGTTGCTGCCGAAACCCGTGGCCGTGGCGAACAGCGAGGGATAGCCGGTTTCATTCAAGGTGATCGAATGCGCATTCAGCGCGGTCGGGAAGGTCATCATCACATGGTAGGCGAAGATCGAGCTGCCACCCAGATTGGACAGCTGCACGCTCACTCGGGTGTTGGGCTCGCAGCCCCCATTCGCCACGGAAATGTGAGTCGGATCCAGGGCAACCATCTCGAGATGTGGGCCATCGGTGAAGTCAACTTCACCCAGACGGCCGTCTTTCAGTTCAATGCTCAGGCCGTCCAGATATCCATCGAAGCCATTCCAGTTACTGTCAGTATGAATTGAGAACGCGAGAATCTCCTCACCGGAATAGTCGTGTGCCCAAGGCATGGGTCCGGCAGAAAACTGTTCAATGGTTCCGAATTGACCCGGAGCACGGGTCTTGTCTTCCAGATACAGCTTCGGTGTTGCCGACGCGGCATTGTCGGTTGACCAAAGACGCCAGACATTGTCTTCCTGAGTATAGAAGGGTCCACCAGGTCCGTGCATCGGCTGGGCATATATCCGGCTGTTGTACCAGCCGGTTGATATTGGCTTGGTATAGATCTGAATCCAGAAATCATCGCCAACCGGAATGCTGTTGGGCTTCTTGGTATGGAAGGAGAAGTTCTTCAGGTCACCGATCGTTACTTCGTGATCCAGTCCGAACAGATCATCAAGAGATACGGCAGCGCCATGAAGATTGGGCTTCTCGTCATCACGATAGTAGGTGTAGTAGTTGATCTTGCCGCTCGCCGGTCCCTGCCAGCAGTCAGCTCCCCAGCCCGTGGGTGCTCCACTGGCCACTCGGGGCAGTTCCTCGTCGGGAACCGCGGGGCTCTGGGTGAATCGGGTGATGCCGTCGGTCATGTCCACTTCACCGACATCACCATTTTCGAGCGTAATGGTCAAACCATCGATCATACCGTCAAAACCGTTGTAATTGGATGCGGTCTGAATGGAAATCATCAGCACGGTTTCGGTGCGATAGTCACGCGGAGTCACGGAAGTCCAGGGCACGATGCCATCACTCAGTTGTGACAGCGTCGCATACTCACCCGATGTGGATCTGAGGGGAGTGAAGTCATAGAACAGCAGCTGATTGTTGGGACCGGAAAGGTCCGTTGTCCAGAAGCGCCAATTATCATCGTCCGAAGTGAACCCTGAGTATCCCACATCAGGTTGGGTTTCCAGACGGCTGTTGTACCAACCACCATTTCCCGGGGGAGCAGTGTAGATGACGATAAAGAAATCTTCATTGTCCGGAACTGAGTCTGCACTCAATTTCTTGGTGTAGAAACTGATTGACTCCAGATCATCCATGGTGATCGGAGTGGGGCCGAACAGATCTGACAGTGTCACGATGGTCCCCGTGGGAAGATCGCCCTGTCCCACGTGGTAGTTCATCTTGTTGTTGGGTCCAGCAACCGGCCCCTGCCAACATGTGTTCCCCCAGATTCCTCCTGCTCCATCATCACTGATTCGGCGGCATTGTTCTTCGTCATATTGGAACGGAACCGCTTCTTGGTGCACAGTCGCAGCCTGGGCAACACCAGCTGCCGTCAAGCCCAGTGCCAGTACAATTCTCAATCCCCTTTTCATCTTCTGACCCTTTCATCCAGTGTGCGGATCAAGGCGTCCTTCGGGCACTTACCTGAAAGACAGATCCGCGCCCCCCGCAGTTGCGGGGGGCGCGCACCTTGTTCGTGTGTTACTTGACCAGAACCATCTTCTTCAGGTCCTGGAAATTGCCGCTCAGCATCCGGTAGTAGTAAACACCACTGGCCAGGCTGCTGCCGTCAAACGTCACCTCATGCCATCCCGCCTGCAGGGTCGAGTTCACCACGGTGGCGACTCTCTGGCCCAGAGTATTGTAGACGGAAAGCTCCACCTGGCCGGCTTCGGGAAGCGCGAAACGCAGGGTGGTGGTGGGGTTGAAGGGGTTGGGGTAGTTCTGCTCCAGGCTGTACACCGTGGGCAGGGTGCCCATGCCGGACTCGGTGGTGCTCACGGACTGGGCATTGTTGTTCATGTCGCGTCCGTCAACCGATTCCAGATTGATGTCTCCGTAACCTGAGAAGCGCAAATGCACGATGGAACTGGCATCCAGCAGCTCGCCCTGGCCAACCACGTCAATCATGTAGCCACCGGGAACGGCATAGCTCAGGGCCAGACCGTTGTCGCAACCGACACCACTCAGGGAGCGGTCGGTGCGCACGAAGGCACTGTAACCCATCAGCTGTCCGTCCAGCGTCAGCCGGGTTTCGTCGGCCAGCACATTCAGACCCACGGTGGCGGCAGAAGCAACCATCGCGTCCTTGTCGAAGGCCGGCATGTCGGGCGCCGCATCAAGGGGAGAATCACCACAGCTGAGGCGATAGTTGATGGCCATGATGATCAGGTCTTCGAAGTTGATCCGGTGATCGGGACCGGGCAGCCCAAAGGCCGAATTGTCGGAGGTTGGGGCAACATCGATCTCGTCCTTGACGGAGCCATCAGTTGTCTCACCATAATGAACGGACATTCCGAAAGTCACATCGTTGAAACATACTGACCCATCATACAGTCCAAGCCCTCCGGCCGCAGCCCAGTCACCGAGGAAGTAGTTGGTGCTGGAGGCGATGTTGCTGGAAGCAGGCGTATTGTTCGCGCAGTCGTATGCCACCAACTGGTAGTCGTAGACTCCACGTGCTGCAACCGCGTGATCGAATGAAGTCGGATCCGCAGGACTGAAGGAGGCCAGCTCGACTCCGGTAGTCGGGTCACCCACAGGGGGCAGGCCATCATCGGGGAGCCCGGGAATGCCGTCGTTGTAGTAGGGGTAACCCGCACGAATCTTGCCATAGAGCTTGTAGCTGGTATAATTGCTGCCAGCGGTCCAGCTGAGGTGCACGACCCCGTGATCCGGAGTGGCAACCAGATTGGTCGGAGCTACCGGATTTCCCGTATCGACGACAAAGCCAAACGACTCGACATTGCTGGCATTGCAGACGGAGTCCAGATAGCGCACATACAGTGTACGGGGTCCTTCAACCAGCAGTGCCCCGACAGTCGTGAACAATCCGCCGCTGTGATTCAGGCCGCTGAGACCCGTGATCGCATCGGTCCAGTTTGCATTGTCGAATGAATACTGCACGCGCGCGAGATCCAGATTGTCTGAGCCGCTGATGCCTGTGACCTGGATCTCCGCATTGGTCTGGTAGAATTCATTGGGCGAATCACCACAGTTCACATCGGGGAAGACCGCAGTCAACAAGGAGGGACTGACTCCATCGACTTCAACGACGGTTGCAGCACTTTCCGTGACGGGCAACAGAATGAAACCGTTGCCATCGTGCTGGCGGAAGTCAGCCAATGTCAGGGTGATCGATGCAGCGCCGTCATCCGCAACACCGTCAAAGACGACCGTGAACAAGTCGCCGGTCTGGGTGCTTGATGCGGTCGGGCCGTAAAGTACCCAGTCCACCAGCAAGGGTGCCGGGCCGTTCAATCCCGTGGTATAGGTCAGACCCTGCCCACCCGGATTGTACAGGTTCGTGTACGCGATTGGAACCAGACTTGTCGGATAGCTGATCTGGAAATTGTAGGCGAAATAGGGCAGCATGGAAAAGTTCGGTGTGATGCCGAAAGTGACTGTCGTAGTCCCGGGACACCCCAGATCGTCCACCGCGATCCGATTGTCGCTGACGGTCTGGGTGGCGGTGAAGACATCCCCGATCCATGGCACGTAGTCAATGCCATCCGAGACGGCGTTGCCCGATCCTGTTGGATTGTAGAGGCCACTTGGTGTGTCATCGCTAGAATCCAAGGGTCCGTTGCCGGCGCCCCACCAATTGTTTTCTGCATCAATCACGGTGCCGATGGTCGCATTCCGCATGCCGTACGCGCTGTTTCCACTGATCACACAATTGGAAACCGTGACAGAAGTCGGGCTGGTATTGACGCCATACAATGTATTGCTGGCTTCGCCAATGCGGATACCCGACGAGTACGCGCCTGTGCCACCACAACCCGTCACGACAAGGTTCGTCAACGTCACACTGCCGACCGTTGCCGGATTCGATCCGTATGTGCCCCCGTCGTTCCTGGCCTTGATCATCAACCCGGCGCCGTTGGGATCACCCGTGCCGCAATTGGTGAATGTCGAATTCTGCACGACGATGTTGTCATAGTCCGTGCGCCACTTGAGATTGAAGTCAAAACCTGCGCGGTGATTCAAGGAACCGCCGGTCCCGCTGTTCTCGACGGTCACATGATCGAAGAGAGCATTCGACAGGCGCTCAGTGTAGATGCCCTTGTTCAGATTGCCATTGAAAGTTGTATACGATACGCTCACATTGTCGAGAATCGGCTCGACACCACTGTTGGCGTCAGCGTACCACCCCACATTGGGGCTGTCGTTGAATTCACAGTTGGTGACGACCAGACCATCGGCACTGGCAGCCGAAGCAAGCTTCAGACCCGCATTGGTGTTGTTGTTGAACTTTGATCCTGTGAGAATCAGGTCAACCAGACTGTTCAGACTGAGACCATAGTTCGAATTGCTGATCGATTCGACCTGATCAAGGGTATTGTGACTGCTGACCACGAATCCAGTCGTGCAGCCCGTGGCCCGCACATTGGATACGATCACGCGGTTGAGGGCGTCCGCTCCGGCGCTGAGTGCCATCGCCACTCCACTCGCGGGAGCGACGATCGTACCGCCAGCACCAGCACCCGCGCCATCCACATGCACGACCTTGTTCACCAGCACATTCTCGACGAAGGTGCCCTGCTCCACGTTGATCAGGTCACCGGCATCCGCCGCATCCACACCGCGCTGGATCGAACCGGAAGCGGAGGTCACGAACAGTTCGCCGGTCTTGACGCGAACCAATCCCAGAGCGCCATTGTCCAGGGCATGGGTGATCTTGTCTTCGATGGCGTTGTTCTGGGAAAGACTGGCCACACCGCCTGTCAGACCATCAAACTCGACACCGGTGGCGTCCAGGTCGCCCGCATTTGACACGAGAGTGATGTAATCCCCACTCTGTCCACTGAAGTCCAGGTCGCTCAGGCTGGTGACGGATGCCGAGGAGTTTTCGACCGAAAGGCCTGTCACACCACCGTTGGCGTTGACACCACTTCCAATGGCCAGTTCAACCGCAGCATGCGCCGTACTGAGCGGGCTGTCCAGCACACGAATACCTGTCTGGGCGTTGGTGATGGGCAGGGAGGATACGGTGGCATGAGCACCGCTGCCCGCATCACTGGAATAGCCTTCATAGTTGTTGAGGAACAGGCCCATGTCCACATTGTCGATGCTGCCACCACTGATGGTGGGCATGCCCGAAGCAGCGACATTCCAGACCTGGATTCCGATGCTTCCCGGAACCGCACCTGAGCCATTCACCGTGTTTCCAGACACAGTGTGAGTCGCGTCACTCAACGAAGCCAGCAGGATTCCGTCCCACTTGGTTTCGTTCGCATCCCAGACCGCCGTGATGTTGTTGTTGGAAAGGGTGAGGCCGCTGGGGCTCCCCGTGAACAGATTGTGGAAGATGCCGCGACGCCGCACGGACATTGTGTTGCCGGAAATCTCCTGATAAATCGCTGCACCTGGATTCGCTGAATGGAAGTTTCCGGTCTGCACTCCCATGCGCACATTGCTCATGACATTGTTCGTGATATGCGCGTACTGACCGTTGTAGATCAGAACGGCACCACCCCAGAAATCGATTCCCGAAGCACCATCATAGGTTCCAAGATTCTGGAACAGATTGTCTTCAATCGTGTGTCCGGATGTGGCGGGGGCCGAATAGGAGGCCCCGAAGAGTGTCACACCGAAGTAGGTGAGATTCCTGAAGATGTTTTCCTGAATTGTCACATCATCAATGTTGTTCTCGTAGGTCGTGATCCCCTCGGCGCAATGCATGTCAGCACCGAAACCGTATCCGTTGCTGGCGAAAGCAGGGTTGTCGCCATCAAGCACGAAGCCGCGAATGCTTGTGCCGTCGGCCCCTGCAGCGATGTGAAAGATTTCTCCGGAAGACGGAGCATCCACGGCCGGGACGACGATCGCTTCTGCCACGCGTGGGCCGCCATTCGGGGAAATGCCATAGTTGGGTCCGCGCAGATCGACCGAAGTACCGACAATGACATTCTCAGCATAGATTCCGGCGTCCACTTCGATGATGTCACCACTGCTGGCTGCATCGATGGCGGACTGGATCGTGAAATGGTCCGTCAGTTGCGACACATTGTGAACGGGAGGCGGCGGTCCGAAAGTGATCGTGTTCCCCACGTTGTAGAAACTGCTTGTGAACTGATTGACATAGACACTGGCACCCGCATTGCCACTGCCCACACCGAACTGCACGCTGGTGACGATAGCGTCTTCATCGGCGATCAGGTCATAGACATCCTGGATGGTCTTGCTTCCAAAAAACGTGAGTCCGGAGGTGGACATATCCGACAGAGTCATGGGATTGCTGATGGTGCCCGCAAGAACCGTGCGATCGAAGAACCACCATTTGCCGGTATTGAAGTCAACCGTTTCCGTATGCCACAGCCCATCGGATGTGCCACCGTTGAGATTGCCGGGTTCGTAGATCAGCACTTTGTCCCAGGCATTCTCACCCGTGCGGGTGGACACGCCCGTACTGCCGAAGTCTGCGGTCTTGACGCCGAGCTTGACAGAGGGAGTCACACTGACCGTTCCATTGCCCATCCAGGAGTAACTCAGGGTCATTCCCGGACCGAATGCCACATCGCCGCTGCAGTGGCCACTGGCATCGTCCTTGCGATGTGAAATCTGGCTCTTGCCGGATCCGTTCGCGCCAATCATCAGGTGTGTTGCACCGGTATAAGTCCCGGATGGGACGGTGCCGGGAGCCGGCCCGAATGAGATCTGAGCCAGAATATCCGCATCATGTGCCGACGTGCCGACCGCGGTGGCTTCCGGATCATCCGTCAGCGTGTCGCTGACCAGATTCGTGCCCGCTGGTGGCAAGCCAGTCCCATCCGCTCGAGTATCATCCGAATACCAGCCATTGTCTCCCAATGCGGAGACATTGACTTCAGCTGCGAAGACCGAACTCGCGCACATCGCGAGGCTCAGCAGCCAAATCCATTTTCCATGTCTCATCTCTCTGTCCTTTCAGAACAAGTGGGTCACGGTCACGGCTTGTGCACGCGACCGATCCGAGGTTTCGGGTCTCAGCGTACCAGGCTGATCCGGCGTGCGCTGTGGAATTCTCCGGACTGCAGCTGCAGGATGTAGACTCCGGAGGCCAGCGGACCGGCGTCCAGGCGCAGGGTCCGCTCGCCCGCGGGCAGCTGGCCGCGGAACAGCTCCAGCACCTTGCGGCCCTGGATGTCGTACAGCACCAGAGACGCCGGGCCGTCTTCAGCCAGGCTGAAACGGACCATGGTATCCGGGTTGAAGGGGTTGGGGCTCACGGGGTACAGTGCGAAGGAAGCCGGTCTGGAGGAACTCCCCGAATCCAGGGTGGGCGTCACACGGGTGTTGGCGCGATCCCTGAGTTCGATTGAGAGAATACTCGGGGGTTGGGACACGGCCAGGCTGAGCAACCGGCCCGAAAGATCACCTCCATCCAGCGAGACCAGAGCCAGTTCCTGACCGGCAGCGGAGGGTCGCACCAGCAGGGGCCAGGGTTCCGTGTCGGATTCGCTGATGGAGAGGCCATTCTCGAGAACCAGTCGGGCTCCGAGAATGCCGTTGCCGCTGAGCCAGAGGCTCCACTGGTTGCCCTCGGCGCGCCATTCCAGAGTGGCGGGAGCCTGGGTGTCGGCCAGTTCGAGGTCTGCGCCGGATGCCGCGCTCAGCGGCGGGCCGCTGAAGGAATAGTTCATGGCGAAAAGCATCAGGTCTTCGAAATCGATCATGTTGTCCGTCATGGGAATGCCCAGAGGGCCATTGTCGTCGCTGGGGCCGATATCCGCCTGGTTGTAATACAGGAAGTCGCCATCGGCCGTGCTGTAGGTGTTGGAGAGGCGCACCAGGTCGGCCACATGCACCGTGCCGCTGTAAGGTGTGGCGAAATCGCCCAGGAAGTAGTTGGTGGCCCGGGCGCGCGAGTCGGGGCCGATGGGCGCGGGAATCAGCGCCAGGTCGACGGCGATGGCCACATAGCGATACACGTCACGCGGCACGACCGAATCCAGCAGACTGGTGCCCGTGCCGCTGTAGACCAGGGTGAAGCCCTTGGAAATCGCCTCGTCGCGGTCGGCGGGCCAGCTGTCCATCGGGGCGATGTCATCGTACTCCGGATAGGCGGAAATGCCGCTGTCGAACCAGCCCTGGCGCCAGATTTCCACATGGCTGAAGTCCAGGTCGCCGGGCAGGCCCCAGTCCAGCTGCACGCCCTGGTGACGGGGACTGGCCGTCAGGGCGCCCACGGGAAGAGGAGGCTGGTCGTCCAGCGTGAGCTGGTCGCTGAGGGTGACCGCATTGCCGTACTGATCGCGCAGGTCGAGGTACACGGTCTTGAGGCCGTTGCCCGCCGAGAGCACGAAACTGCCCGGCAGCGGCGGGGCCGTCCAGAGCGGCGAGGGATTGGGCGGCAGAGCCGGGTCTTCGGAGTTCACCAGAGAATGCAGGCTGCCGTCTCCTCCACTGAGAGACTGGGAGATTGTGGGCAACCATGTATACGTGTCATTGCCCGGAGGTGAAATGGCTTCGAGCTCGTAGAGGTAGCCCGATGGGGGCGTGGTGTCGACCGTCAGGGTCACGGGAGACGCGTTGTCGCAGGGAATCGATTGGTTCATTTCACCACGCAGCACAGGATTGGCGATGGTGATGCTGGCCGGACCACCCAGCAGGTCCAGTGCATGGAAGGTCTGGCTGAGGATCAGGACAGGGCCGGTGGGTGTCACACCCGCCTGCTGCCCCAGCAGCGTGCCAGTGAAGGTGCGCCCGTCCACCCCGTCGTAATGGGCGTAGAAGACCTCGCTGAGGCCATCGAAGAGCAGCCCGGGATCCGGCGCACCGACCGCTGCGAGCAACGCCGGATCCCACTGCAGGGTCAGGTCAACCAGGCGGATCGGCTCCTGCGCGGTAGCCGGGACATGGTTGAGATAGACGTCCAGTTCGTAGCTGTTGGCCGCCACTTCCCAGCGGGACCACAGGCCCAGAGTCGCGCCCGGGCTGGTGTCCAGAGAATAGGCGGACCAGGCGGGACTGCCGCAGAGCAGCACGGCCCAGAGGGTGGTCCGGATGTGTCGATTGCCATGTGTGCGCATCATGAAGTCCCCGTCAGGCGTTTCGATCCGGACCGACATCCGTGATCCAGGAATGGTCGAAGTGCCTCTCGTCAGGAGAGAGAGACCCCCCGATGGCCCGGATCGCGGGTCACAGACCAGACAGATTTTCAGTGGTCAAGGGCGAGGTCCGACAAGAACAGGTGGGCGGTGCGGGAGAGTGGTGCAGCCTTGCCGGATCAGTTTTTCAGTTCGTGAATCTCATGGCAAATACTGGGCCGAAACTCTGTACAGCCGTGTGGATTCGGGTGTCACAGCCTCCTGCCAGCTGGTGGCTGCCGTGCTGTCGACGAGGGACCAGGCCTCGCCAAGGAATTGCTTGCGATAGATCCTGTAGGCATCGGCCAGATCCTGGGCATCCCAGCTCAGTTCCACGATGCCGGAGCCGTAGCTGATGTTCAGGTTGAAGCTGGTGCAGGGGGCCTCGACGGCGGAGGGTACCACAAGCACATCCAATACCTGCAGCGTGACGTCGTACATGGTCGACAGTGAGACGGCAAAGTCGATGGCGCCGGGCTGGAGGAATGTGACCGGAACCGAGAACAGATTTCCTGATCCGGACACGGACAGCCCCGGCCCCAGAATGGCCGCATTGACGATCATCTCGGTACCGATCACATCACCGACGAAGAAGGTCGGGCCACCACTTTGCAACCACGGCCCCTGTGTGAGCTGCGCGGGCAGAAAGGTCACAAGTGCCGGGTCGAAAAGAATGCGCACATCGTAGGACTTGAGCGTGGCGCCCGGTTCCAGATCGACGTGTGCGGTGAGGATCTGTGTCTCTCCCGGTTCGGTGCATTCGGGCAACTGAAGCGATAGTGTGCCCTGGGCGGAAGCCGTACCGGCAAGGAACAGCAACAGCAGTCCAATGCGCTGCAGCAGAGTCATGGGATTCTCCGGAGTTGACAAGCGGACGAATCGGAGCAGTAGGTGGGGAGCAGTTCGGTGTTCGTCTGAATGATCGGCAAGGAGTCAATCCGTCACTGCAAAGTCAAGCTGATTATCGTCCAATGAATTTCTTCTTTGCATCACGCGGAACATGCGGGAGTCGCGGCGGCAATTGGCGCCGAAATCGTTCACAATTGGTCGCCCACTGTTCATCTTTGGTCGGCTTGGCTGCCGAAGGTCCTGCGAAGAGGGTCACGGTGTTACATAGCGGAGTTATTGTTGTCGTGGATCCACACAGGAAATCACTGGTTCAATTGACTTCAATCAATTCAACATCCTGCGATGGACCCTATGAAGTCAGGTCGTGATGACACACAGCAACTCTTTGTCCTGGCAAACTTTTTCAATGGTCACTTTCAGGCATTTGCTGCCCCTCCAAATCGTATATAGACCGCTCGTCAGCAATGGAAGTCCATGATTTCTAATTGGAGTATTGGAGGGATTTGGGTGGGACCACTGCTCATTCTGCTGCTTTGCACCCTGTTCACTTTGTCGAACCAGGCTGCCACGAGGCAGGTACCCGCTGACTTTCCGACCATCCAGCAGGCCCTGGATGCCAGCAGCGATGGGGATTCCGTGGTGGTGGCGGCAGGCATCTGGTTCGGCAGCCTTGACTTCGGGGGCCGGGATCTGGTCCTGTTGGGAAGCGGCACCAGCACGTGCATTCTTCAAGGACTTGCAGGGCGCCTGCTTGTCTTCTCCAGGGGCGAAAGCTCCGCCGCCAGACTGGAAGGTTTCACCCTGCGCCAGGGCCAGGCGCCCACAGGGGCAAGCAATGCGGGCGGCGCAATCCTGATTCGCGACAGTTCCCCCACCCTGCGCGGCAATCGATTCGAACTCTGCTCGGCACGCCAGGGCGGAGCGGTGGCTCTCATCCGCAGCTCAAGTCTGCTGGAAGGCAACGAGTTCGATACCAATCAGGCCTTCATGGGCGGAGCCGTGTATGTCATGGGTGGAGCGCCGGAATTGCGCAGCAATCGGTTCCTGCACAATACGGGTGGGTTGCGCGGGTATGGGGGCGCCCTCTCATTGGAATCGACGGCGGCCCGGGTCCGGCAGAACCTGTTCGTCGAGAATGGGGCCTTTCTCGGCGGCGCCATCAGCTGCCGCCTGTCCCCGGAAGCACTCATCGAGCGGAATACCATTGCCGGCAACGAGGCCCGCATGGGTGGTGGGCTGTATCTGGCCGCCGGTGACCCGCTGGTGCAAGGAAATCTGGTGGCCTGGTCCGCCCAGGGCGAAGCGGCCGCCAGTGCATTGATGGCTTCGCCCATGCTGGGCTGCAATCTGCACTTCGACAACGCGGGCGGCGATGGCTTTCCCGGTCAGAATCAGGGTGGAAACCGCGTGCTGGACCCACTCTGCTGCGACCCGCAAGCCGGAGACTATCGTCTGCAGCCCGGTTCACCGTGCTACAGTGCCGACTGCGGTATCCTGGGTTTCACGGACGAGAACTGCCAGGGTACGGACATCCTGCCCCATGAGATCACCATCGCCGGCTGCGACCTGCGCATTGCACCCAATCCCTTCAACGGGCGTACATGGTTGAGCATCACGGGCGATCCGGGGCGGGACTGGCGTCTGGAACTGTACTCGATCACGGGGCGCAAACTGGGCGAGCTGGCCTCCTCACGCACGGGTCACGCGCGTGACATGGCGCTGGACCCCACTCACAGGATCAATGGGCACGCGCTGGCAGCGGGCGTCTACTTCCTGCGCCTGACTCATGCGCGCGGTGAGCTGTGCCGCAAGGTGGTCTACCTCCCCTGAGGCATCTCCGCGCATCTTACCCGGGAATCCCCGCGCTGCGGATCACCACCAGTTTCTCCACGCTCAGATCACGGATCGTCTCGGGAATGCCGCCCATGCCAAGGCCCGACTGCTCGCGCCCGCCGAAGGGCATCCAGTCGACCCGGAAGGCCGTGTGATCGTTGACCATCACGGCGGTTCCCTTCAGGCGATGGGCCGAGCGCAGGGCCAGCTCGATGTCGCGCGTGAAGACGGCCGCCTGGAAGACGAAGGGCGGACGATTCGCCATCCGCCAGGCTTCTTCCCGGTCGGTCCAGGAGGTCACGCAGATCACCGGGCCAAAGACTTCCTCCTGCATCACGCGTGAGGATTCAGGTGCGTTGAACAACACGGTCGGGGCGTGACAGGTCTCGCCGAGAGCCTGGCCCCCGCAGAGGACCTCCGCCCCGCCCTCGCGGGCTTCGTTGACCCACTCCTGCACGCGCAGGACTTCCGGGGGGCGAATCAGCGGCCCCATGGCACTCTCCGCCAGCAGGGGGTCGCCGGGTTGCTGGGTCTCCGCGTATGCGGTCAGACGCTCGGCCAGTTCCCGGGCCACGCCGTGATGGGCGAAGACCCGCTGCACGGACACGCAGACCTGCCCCGCGTGGTAGAACCCGCCCTTGCCGATCAGCGGCACCGCGGCTTCCAGGTCCGCATCGGCCTCGACGATCACCGGGGCCGAGCCGCCGTGTTCCAGAGCGCAATGCACACCAGGGGCCAGCCGCGAACGCAGCTGCCATCCCACACGCCCACTGCCGATGAAGCTCATGAAGCGGATCCGCGGGTCGGCGGCCAGCGTCGCCGTTGTGTTGTTGTCGCACAGGATCAGGCGGGCCCAGCCCTCGGGCAATCCGGCCTCTTGCAGACATTCCAGCAGGTTGATGCAGGACAGGGGCGTGGCCCGGGCCGGTTTCACCAGCACCGGACAGCCCGCGGCCACGGCCGTGATCGCCTGGTGCACGATGAGGTTGAAGGGATGGTTGAACGCGCTGATCGCCAGTACCGGCCCGATCGGTTCGCGCAGGGTGAAGGCCACGCGCCCGGCCGAGGAGGGCCCCAGGCCCATGGGAATCATGCGTCCCTGGTTGTGTTGCAGTTCGCCCACCGCCGCGTCGATGCCCTGGGCCGCGCGATCCAGTTCCACCAGGGAGTCGGTCAGCGGCTTGCCGCCTTCGTGGGCGGCGGTGCGCGCGTACTCCATGCGCCGCTCACGCACCAGGCGGCCCGTGCGCTCCAGAATCGCGATGCGCCGGGCCAGCGGCAAAGGCCCGGCAGCGGCCTGCGAGAGGCTGGTGGCACGCTGCAGGTATTCTTCAATGCGGGATGCGGGAGTCATTGGCAGACTGCGGATCAGCGTGCGATCCCAGGGTGCGTATACATCCAGAACAGGGCTGGTCATCTGGCTCATCGGCGGATCTCCTTCGAGGCGCGACGCAGGGTTGCGGAGAGCGCAATCTGCCAATTTGATGTTGCAGCCAAAACAGAGTAAACTGGCGGCCTGAGATCCAACCCGAGAGCAACAAGGAACCCCCATGCACTTCCGAACCATGCGCACGGCAAGCGCTCTGCTGCCGCTGCTGCTGATGATGGCCTGCGTGACCACTCAGGCCGGCAAACCCGACATGACCGCCGAGGTCAGCGTCGCTTCCACTACGGCACCGGCGGTCCAGGTCGCCGCGGACAGCCACCGGGAACTGAACCAGCAGATGGTGCTGGCCACCTGGTGGTTCCAGCGCAGCGCCGAAGCCCGGGCCCTGTATCTGCAGGCCTACACCATGGCCCGGATGGCGCTTGAGCGTGACCTGAGTCTCAAGATCGCCGGCAAGCGCGCCGTGATCCTGGACATTGATGAGACGGTGCTGGACAACAGCCCCTTCCAGGCCCGCTGCATCCAGGACGGTACCGCCTATCCCACCGGCTGGGCCGAATGGTGCCGCGAAGCACGCGCGCTGGCCCTGCCCGGCGTCAAGCAGTTCCTCGACTGGGCCGACTCGAGCGGGGTGGACATCTATTACATCTCGAATCGCAAGCAGGTGCTGCTGGACGAGACCATCCAGAATCTCAGGGACGCTGGCCTGCCCCAGGCCAATGCGGAGCACGTGCTGCTGCGGACCGAGGGCAACAGCAAGGTCGCCCGCCGCGAGCTCGTGGCCCGCGACCATCGGGTGGCCGTGCTGCTGGGTGACAATCTGGCCGACTTCTCCGGGGACTTTGACGCACGCAGCAGCGAAGAACGTCAGGCCGCCGTGGACGCCCACGCCAGCGAGTTCGGTACCCGCTTCATCATGCTGCCCAACCCGATGTACGGCGACTGGGAAGGTGCGCTCTACAACCACGACTGGAGCCTGGACGATTCCACGAAAATGGAGCGGCGGGTCCAGAGCCTGCGACGCGACTGAGTTCAAGCATTTCCGGGATCTGCCGATGCCTGTTCTGCAGCAAAGCAGAGAACAGGAACCCAGCATGCCCACACGCCCCATTCCCCAGGTACTTCAGGAGCCGGTTCCGGGCAGCACCCAGGACCGGCTTCTTCATCAGTTCGCCAACGGCATTGCCGAAACCGTGCATTTCGGGACCCACATCCTGCACTGGAGCACGCTCAGCTCCACGGGACAGGCCTGGGAAACTCCCCTGCTGCTGCTGTTCCGCCACAGTCTGGAAACCCTGGACGCGATTGGTGTGCTGCTGCGCGCCGGAGCGGTTGAACCCTGCAAGATGCTGCTGCGGGGCCTCTTCGAAAGCCTGCTGAGCAGCGAGTACATCCTGCAGACCGACAGCCAGCGGCGCGCGCTCTGTTTTCTGGTGGGCTATCTCAATTGGGAAGTGGGGATGAGCGAGCGCCTCAACTCCGCCAGCAGTCAGGGGCGCCGCTTTCGCCGCAAGCTGAACAAGGACCGGATCCTCAACGGGCTGCGCCTGCCCGAGCTGGCCGGCGAAAGCCCCCGGGTGCTGGAGCTGGAACGCCTGCTGGCCCAACCACTCTTCGAAGAGGTGAACCGGGAATTCGCCGACCTCAAGCGGCGCACCAACCGGACCCCGATCTGGTACTCGATGTTCGATGGCCCGCGCAACCTGGAAAGCCTGGCCGCTCATGTGGAACTGCCCGGTCTGTACGAATACCTCTACCGTCGCTGGTCGGGGGCAGTGCACGGACTGGAGGTCTTCGACGGCAAGCTCAAGGGACGGGACGGCATCCCGTACATCACGCAGTTGCGCGCCATTGACAATGCCCAGCACGTGACCCTGCACACCCTCTGGCTGCAACTGCAGCATTTCCAGTCCTTCGTGGGCACCTTGCTGCCCGAACGTCTCCCCGAGCTGGACCTCTGGTTCCTCAAGGAACTGCAGCCCCTGTATCATCTGCTGTCCGGAGAGCTGATGTACTCCATCGACGAGGTTTATCACACCCACTGAGTCCCGGTGATCCCCTGCTCCACCGCTCCGCGTCCCGGGAGTCCGCTTCGACACCCCCCGCTTGTGGATGCCGGAGATGGATGACTGTTTGTGACCGTCGGATGGCAGAAACCGCTCCGACACCAAGGGTTCCGGAGATCAGGGTCCCAGGGACCCGGATCTTCCCGTGCCGGCCATTCGGCTGGGCCGGGGCACGAAGACGCCCCATTTTCCCCACCCCGTTACGACTCTGTAACACCCAAGCGCGACACCGCCCCGGCACGGAATCCCGTGTCGGGGCGGAGTGTATCATGCGTGTGTGACGCGTCGCGCGAACGGCTCAGTCCTCGAGGCGCAGCGCCCAGCCCCAGGCGGGCAGGACGATGCCATCCCCGCGGGGCTCGACTCCATCGGCGGCCCAGAGCGCTGCTCCGGCCAGAGCGGGATGACCGGCGGGAACACTGCGCGCCTCGTCACTGAAATTGAACACGGCCAGCAGCGCACCGGAACCGGAGCCGCGCCGGAAGGCATACAGCCTGTCGTCGGGCACCGGCAGCGACTGGAAGACGCCTCCCGCCGAGCCATTGGCCAGCACGGGCAGATCGTGTTTCAACTGGTTCAGCCGGCGATGGAAGGCTTCGCGCGGGGAGGGGCCCCAGACGATGGGATCCTTCTCGAAGAATGCCAACCGCCGATTCAGGCCGATTTCCTGCCCGCTGTAGATCAGCGGCATGCCGGGCACCGTCCAGGTCAGCACGGTCATCGCGTCCACGGCCTCGCCCATGCGTTCGAACTCGGTGCCGTTCCAGCTGTTCTCGTCGTGGTTGGTGACGAACTGCATCAGGTAGGCGTCCGCGGGAAACTTGCCGAAGTCCTGGATCACGGTGTCGATGGCGGCAGGCACGCGCTCCCCGCGCGCGATGCTGTTCATCACATTGTGAAAGGCCCAGGAATAGCTCATGTCGAAGGCCCGGGGATGCAGGCGCGGATCTTCCCATTCGGCCAGCATGAACACCGGCTTCACTGCCTCGAGCCGAGGACGCGCGTCATCCCAGAAATCGAAAGGGATCAGGCCGGCCACGTCGCAACGGAAACCGTCGATGTCCGTTTCACGCAGCCACCATTCCAGCGATCCGGTCATGTACTCGCGCAGCCCGGGTTGCGAATAGTCCAGATCGATCACGTCGCTCCAGTCGGGCACTGGCGGCATGGGATTTCCCTGGGCATCGCGCGTGATCCATTCGGGATGCTCGCTGGCGATGTGATTGTCCCAGGCGCAATGATTGGCCACCCAGTCCACGATCACGTGCATGCCCAGCCCGTGAATTTCCTTGACCAAAGCCCGGAATTCCTCGATGCTGCCGCTGGCCGGATCGATGGCCCGGTAGTCCTTCACCGAATAATAGCTGCCCATGCCTCCCTTGCGGTTCAGTTCGCCGATGGGTGTCAGCGGCATGAACCAGAGGATGTCCACACCCAGCTCCTTCAAGCGGGGCAGATGCTCGCGAAAGGCGGCCAGCGTGCCCGCTTCGGTATACTGGCGCAGGTTCACTTCGTAGATCACGGCGTGCCGGGTCCAGTCCAGATGCGGCACCTGTTCGGTGACCACCACCGAATCGGGCATCGCGTCCCAGGCCGGGGCAAGCTTGAACGGGCTCAGCCCCAGCAGACCACTTCCCAGGGCCATCCAGGCCAGATGACGGGTATCCATGCGCATCCGTGTTCTCCAGCTTGTGAGCGGACGGCGTGCACATTCTGCCGCACCGCGGGAATTCCGTGTTCGATCAGGGTTGAGTGATGATCCGCACCGTGTAACAACCGACCGGCTGATTGTCGCCCAGTGCCTGCTCGTCGACCCAGAAGGGCTGGCTGACGATCGCCACGGTCTGGGCACCGCCGAGCCAGGGAGCCGCCGGATAGCGTTCCACGCGCCAGAGGGTTCCGCCTGAAGGACTCCAGTCCAGGCGCAAGCTGTTGGCCAGGCGCGTGATGCGCAGGTCCGACACCGTGAGACACTGATTGCTCGTGCCCGGAGTGGGATCGGCCGCGGTCAGCCAGGCTCCCGGATCATCGGCCTGCTCCAGCCCCGCGTCACAGGGCAGTTGCCAGCTGAGATCGGTCTGCGAGGCGCCAAAATCCAGACGCTGGAGCAGCCGTCCGCCGGGCAGACTCAGCAGCAGACTCTCGCCATTGGCGGAAAGCGCGAAGCCGGCATGCAGGCCGGGGTCCTGGGTGTCGTTGTCACACCAGACCAGCAGGCGCTCGCCTGGCCCCAGCAGCGTGTCCGGCAGCAGATAGCGCAAGGGCTGCGAGGGCGAATCCGACAGTGCGACTCCCGCCAGTTGCAGGGTGTGCTGCGAGCCGTTGACCAGCTCGAGCCAGTCGTCGAAGTCCCCCTGGCCATCGCTGATGGTGCTGGAATTGCTGGCCATGAACTCCACGATGCGCAGACTGTCGGCGGCAGGATCTTCAAGCAGCAGGGTTCTGGGCGCGCCCACGGGCCAGTCACGCGTGTGTCCGGCCTGGTCCAGAGCCCGCAGGCGCCAGCTCAGAGTGCCGGTTCCGGGGCGAGGAAACCGTGTGCTCCAGCCGTCGTCAGCCGACAATTCCTGACCGCCCGTCGGGCTGGCCAGAAGCGGTATGGGCGACAGCTCCTGACCGTTCAGACTGGGCAGCAGCCAGAGCGAGTCCAGACCCGCCGCGGAGAATGCCAGCACACTGGCCTGCAGGCTGTCAATGCCACTGGACACCAGCTCACCCTGCCAGAGCACGGGGCCGCCATTGACCCAGTTCAGTTGCCCGGGCAGACTCTGGGAGCGCAGATCGAGAAACTCGAGCAGCCCGCGCTTCACATGCTGATTCTCATAGTGCCCCAGCGACCAGCTCTGCTGGAAGTCCTGGACAGTGAAGCCGTAATCCAGCGTGCGCCAGTTGTCCGCGCTGGCCGAGGGAGTCAGCAGGGTGCGCAACGCATCGGTGTAAGCGGACCAGTCGAAGCCTGCCAGCAACTGCTGCTGGCCCCGTTCGAGAAAATGGGTGTACAGGTCGCGGTACGCGGGAATCGAGAGCAGTGCGGCGCTCAGTGGGCGCCCATCCCCGTCATTGGCCGGCCAGGCATAGGGGTCGAGGGTCGCCCAGGGCACATTGAACCAGTCGATGCCCATGTTGTTGTCGTAGTCGTAGGGAATGAAGTGCATCAGGTCGGATGACGGGTCGTGATACAGGTAGTAGTTGTTGCGCAGGAATCGGTAGTCGTCCCAGTTGCCCAGCAGCACATCGACGGCCATCACCTCCAGCACGTCCTCGATGGCCAGCACGCTCTCGAGACTGTCGCGCAGGGCGGCGGGCGGGGTCTGGGTCAGCACGCGCACCAGTCGCTGCAAGGCGCCGTAGTCGTCCAGTTCCTCGTTGGTCTTCAGCTCGTAGACCCGTCGGTCGTTGACCAGCAGCTTGTAGGCTTCGGGATCGCTGCCCAGCCAGTTCAGGTCGGCCGGCCAGAGGCATTTCCAGAGATTGCCCGAAGAGTCGGCAAAGCGCTTGCGCAGCCATTCCTTGTCGATGTGCTCCACGGACACATACAACCCGTAGAAGTTGCCATTGATCCAGACTTCGCTGTGCGAGGCGCGCGAGGCACGCATGCCCGCGCGCTGCATCAGATCCCAGGCGATCTTGCTGCGCGCGATCGCGGGGTCGTTGTGCTCGCCGTTCAGATTGAGGGCGTCCTCGTCGAAGAACTCGAGGCCGTCCAGGTACTCGTCGAATTTGAGCTTGAAGCTTTTCTTGGCGGAGGTGCGTGAGGTGTTGCCGCGCAGGCGGAAGCCGACCGGGGTCATCACGGTGTCAAGCAGGGCGTTGCGGAAGCGCACGGTGCAGACATGCATCGAGTCGCTCCAGACATTGGCGTATGCCCAGTCCAGATCGGCCTGGTCAATGGTGATGTCCACCCGACCGACCTGGCTGTCGTCGTGCAGCATCCAGCTGTCGTCGGCTTCGGCTCGCGAGGAGAGCAGGGCCAGAAACAGTACAAGAATCAAACCGTGCATCACACCCTCCCCGGTCCGATGGGCCGGAAGCGGTGACAATCCGGCGGTGTGGCTGCCGGATCACGCCGGGCGGGTCAGCCCCGGGGCAGCTCAGCCCCGGGCAGATTAGCCCTGGACGTTTCCGGACAGCAGGCGATCCAGCAGGCCGACGGGCATCTGCATCGGGTGGCCCGTCCAGGCCACCTTGCCGTCACGTCCCAGAACCACGGAGCGCGGAATGCCGGTCACCTGATAGGTGGTGGACATCTTGCGGTCTGAGTCAAGGAACACAGGAAAGGTGAATCCCGCATTGGCCTCACGCCAGCGCTGGATCTTGGCCGGGTCATCCCCGCGGCTGCCCGTGTTGATCGCCATCATCCGGAAGTCCGGATTGTCGCGGTGCTCTTCCCAGTGCTTCTGGATCGTGGGCATGCTGCGGATGCAGGGGCCGCACCAAGTTCCCCAGAATTCAAGGAAGACGATCTTGCCCTCGGTCGCGGCCCAGTCGAAGTCCTTCAGATCCACCACGCCGGTCCGATCGGAAGCCGGGGCAATGGTGGACTCGGCCATGCGCGTGTCCAGGGTGGCACCCGAATCAGCGGTGGACTTTCCCACGGTTCCATCGGAGCAGGCCGACGCCAGCAGCATCAGAGCCAGCATCCAGAGGGAAAGCCGGAGCGCGTGCAGGGCCTTCATGACTGGGCGGGCAGGTGCTTGTTGATGTAGGCCAGCACCTTGGTCTTGTCCAGGTAGCCCATGAACTGGTCCACCTTGTTGCCGTCGCGGTAGAAGTGCACCTGGGGCACCGACATCACGCCGTTGGCCAGCGCGGCCTGGCGGGCTTCCTCGATGTCGACCTTGCCGATGCGCACATCGGCGCGCTCGCCCTGGATCTCTTCCAGCACGGGATTGAGTTTCTTGCAGGGGCCACACCAGGTCGCGCCGTAATCCACGAGCACCAGCCCGGCCTGTGACACGAAATCCTGGAAGTTGCCGTCGTCGACCTTGGTCAGGGTGGACATGATCCCTCCTGTGAAGTGATGGTTAGCTTTTCGTCGAATCCGCCAGCAGGCGCTCGGCCTCCGGGCGATTGAATGCGTGCTCGTCCCAGCTGTCCAGGGCGGCCGCCAGATGATAACCGGCATCCGCATCACGCCCGGCCGCAGCGAAGAGCTTGCCCAGCTGGAAGTGCGCATCCCCGTGGGCCGGAGCCAGGCTCAGCGCGCTCTGCAGCAGCTTGGTGGCCAGCGCCGGATCCTTCTTGACGTTCAGATGAATCAGCGCGCTGAAGTACAGGGCCTGGGGCTGCTGCGGGTTCTGGGTCAGGCTCTTCTGGAAACTGGTCAGCGCGCCATCGTGGCGCTCGCTGGTGTACTCCAGCAGCCCCAGCTCGTACCAGGCCTGGGGAAACACATCCTGCAGCTTGAGCGCCTTGCGGATGTACTCTTCGGCCTTGTCCTCACGGTCGGCTTCCTTGAGCGCGATGCCGTAGCGGAAATTGAACAGCGCATTGTTGGGCTGCATGTCCACGGCGTTGTGATACTCCTTGAGGGCCAGGCTGACCTCGTCGTTCTCCAGCATCAGTTCCGCCAGGCGGAAGCGCACGCTGGGATCGGAGGGCAAGCGCTCCTCGAGCTGGATCATGCAGTCGATGGCGTGATCCAGATCGCCGGCCGCCACATGGGCGTTGGCCAGCTCGTACAGCGCGCGGTGATTCTGGGCATCCTTGGCCACGATGGCTTCCAGCTGGCCGATGGCCTTGCCCCAGTCGCGACTGGTCATGTACGACAGCGCCAGCAGGTAGCGATCGTCCAGGTCGTCGGGATCGTCGGCCACGCTCTTCTCCAGCTCCTCGACCGAGGCGCTGGCCATCGGGCGAATCTGCTGCAGGTGCTGGAGCCGCTGACTGGCTTCCGGGAACTCGGGACGCAGCTCGAGGGCCCGGTTGAGGGCGATTTCCGCATCGTCGTAGCGCCGCAGGTCCATGAGTGTCAGCGCACGGTAGAAGATGATCTGCACGTTCTCGGGGTCACGCTCGAGCTGGGCATCCAGCACGGCCAGACCATTCTGGTACTGCTGGTTGCGATTGTACAGCAGGGCCAGCCTCAGGCCGGGAGTGGCATCCTTGCCCGAGAACTCCAGCCAGCGCTGATACATGGCCACCGCGGGTTCCAGTTCCCCGAGCAGGTCATGAATCTGGGCCAGCGAGACGACGGGCTCCCTGGCCGTGGGGTCCTTTTCCAGGGCCGTGGTGAAGGCGGCCACCGCGTCCACGAAATGCCCCTTCTGCTGCAGGGCGGTGCCCAGCATGCCATGCAGGCGCGCATCCTCGGGGGCTTCCATCAACAGCTTGCGCAGTTCGTCGGCGGCCTCGTCCGCCTCGCGCAGCTGCAGATCGATCTGCACCAGACGATAGCGCGCGTTGAGATCACTGACGCCTTCCAGGCCGCGCTTCAGCTCGGCACGGGCACGCATCAGCGCGTTGCCGTCGCGGCCGGCGGTCATCGAGAGCGCGAAGCCCAGGTTCAGGTGCAGGGCGTGGTTGTCGGGGTCGTCCTTGAGCAACTCTTCGATCAGGGGCAGGGCCTCGGCGGCGCGCTGACCCAGCATGTAGGCCTGCACCAGCTGGGCCTTGAGGGAGCGGTTTTCCGGATCCTTCTCCAGGGCCTCTTCAAGCTGACTGGAGCTGGGGCCCGCGGTCTCGCCACCCTGCTTCAGACGCTCGAGGGCCAACTGGGCCTCACGCAGGCCGGGCTGCAGTTCCAGAGCCCGTTCGACCAGTTTCACGGCGATGTCCGTCTCACCCTGCTCCTGATAGGCCATGCCTTTCAGATAGTGCAGGCCGGCATCGTTGGGGGCCAGAGCCAGTGCCTCGTCGAAGAGGGCGATGGCCGCGTCGTATTCCTTCTTGTGGCCGGCCAGCAGCATGGCCAGACGTCCCAGCACGGGCGGCTGGTCGCGCTTCAGCTCCAGGCTTTCGCGGTAGCTGGTTTCAGCGGTATCCCGGTCGCCGCCCTGCTCCTGCATCTGGCCCAGATTGAACAACAGGGCCGCGTCGTTGCCATTGAGTTCGATGGCCTTCTGCAACAGTGCGGCACCCTGGCCGTACTCCTGCTTCTGGGCATGGATCAGGGCGCGGTAGTTGAGCACATCCCGGTTGCCGGGTTGTTTCTCCAGCAGGGAATCCAGACGCTGGGCGGCTTCGTCGGCCTTGCCCGTATTCAGCAGCAGAATCGCGAACTGGAAGTTGCCGCTGAGATCATCGGGGCTGATCTCCAGACCGGTGCGGAAGGCGGCAATGGCCTTGTCGGCCTGGTTGCGGGCCTGAAAGGTCATGGCCAAGGCGAAGTGCAGGGTGGCACTGCGCTCGGTCGGCGTCAGGCGCAGAGCGTGGCGGTAACTGACCTCGGCCTTGTCGTACTGCTTGAGCAGCATGTGGCACTGGCCATGATGGAACCAGGCCTCGGCCACATCGTCCTTGATGGACAGGCTCTTGTCAATCTCTTCGAGCGCGTGGCTCACTTCGCCACGGCCGAGATAGGCCACGCCCAGGGTGTAAAGCACTTCCGGATCGTGGGGAGCATATTTCAGGCTCTTGCGATATCCAGCAATGACCTTCTGCAGGTCGGGATTGGTGCTGCGGTGAATCTTGAGGGTTTCGGTGAACCACTGCCGGGCTTTCTGGGCGTCGGAAATGCCGCTCATGGCATGTCTCCATCAGGCTAAGGATCCGGCTGCCGCAGGGCATTCCTGCTTGCGCCAGAATTGTCGTTGAGGTGTCAGCAAACGGCGAAAGTAGGAATTGACGCGGCCCGGGCCAAGGAAAGGCTTGAGACAGGAGGAGTGAGGTCCGGGGATCGCAACGTGCCCGGACGGAGTATCTGCCCCGGAATTCGCCACCTTGAGCGCCTCACGGCAGATGACAGGCAACCCGGATCATTCAGGAATCAGCATGCAGACAGACTCTCAGAAGCCCCAGGGGTCCAGCGTCAGCAAACACCTGCGCACCTATCTGGCCTCGGGAATCCTGGTCCTGGTCCCTCTGGGCCTGACGGTGTTCGTGTTCAAGCTGCTCTTCACCTCGCTCTCGGGCATCATGCTTCCCGTGCTGCGCCCCCTGCTGCGAGATCTGCCCGAATGGGCTCTGGTGAGCCTGGCCTTCTTCTCGATGCTGATCATCGTCTACATCGTGGGTCTGGTGGCGGCGCACATGATCGGGCGTCGTGTGATCCAGCTTGGCGAAACCTTGCTGATGCGCGTGCCCTTCATCAAGACGGTCTATTCGGCCTCGAAGCAGGTGGTGGACTCGATCTCCTCGCCCGGGGCGTCGGCCTACAAGGCGGTGGCCCTGGTCGAGTACCCCCTGCCGGGCACACTGGCGCTGGCCTTCGTCACCGGCAGCACGCGCACTTCGGATGACCGGGTCTACATCACGGTGTTCGTGCCCACCACGCCCAATCCCACATCCGGCTTCATGCTCTTCGTGCCCGAAGCCGACGTGCGCATCCTGAAGATGAGCGTCGAAGATGCGGTCAAGACCATCTTCTCCGGCGGCATGCTCGGGCCTCCGCGCCTGGACTACCGCAATGCGCCGCTGGCGCACACGGAACCGGAGAGCGACAGGGAACTTCCTCCCGCCTGAGCGCGGCCATCGCCCGGTTTTCCCCGGGACGCCGGACCTAGCGTTCCGTATCCAGGCGGCGGGGTTCGGGGCGCGGCCGGCGACCATAGCCCACCAGGGTGCGCCGTGTGTGATCCAGGCCGTTCAGCCTGGCCCGCAGTCCTCCCAGTTCCTCGCCAAGCTGCCCGCCCAGCCTGTCTTCCATGGTCGAGATCCGTGCCGACCGGGTGGCCAGTTCGGCGCGCAACCAGAGTCGGTGTGGATGGGCCTCGGGCCAGCGGGCACGCAGTCCCTCGACACACTCGGCCACGGCATGGCCCAGCTCCTCGCGGCGGTTCAACAGGGCGTCCAGATGCTCGAGATTGTCATCCCCGCCGCCCAGCAGGCGCAGCAGATTCTCCCACTCGTCCAGCAGCCTGAACAGTCGGTCCTCGCCCGCGGATTCCGTCTCGGAAGCGGCAAGGCCCTGCGGGTGTGCAGCGCTCATTCGACGGTCACTTTCGAGAGGGTCTCGATCAACGGTTCAATGGCCACCGCCCAGCTTTCCAGGCCTTCGCTCAACTCGTACTCCAGCAGGTCGGCCAGCAGAATCAGGTCACGATTCTCCTGGGCCGAAATCACTTCGTCCAGCAGCGGCTCGAAGGTGCCCGAGAACCCGGTGATCACCACGGCCAACTCGCCGGGCAGGTAGCGGGTGAGAATGCGCCCCATCTGGGTCACGCCCGACTTGAGCAGCTCGAAGTTGTCGATGATCCGGAACAGCACCAGGGTGGCCGTGGCTTCATCGCCGATGCGAAGCTGATCGGCACAGGTGGCCAGATCACGGCGCAGGGGCGCCACCATTTCCGCGGTCACCTTCAGGGATTCGGCCACCAGTTCCTCGGGACGGTGCACGCCCAGTTCCAGCGACTGCGGTTTGCCCAGTCCGTCAATGGCGTTCAAGTCACGCCCGGTGACATCCTCGCCGTTCACGCGCACGTGGGTGATCAGCAGGCCGCTGTCACGCATGGCCAGCGCCACCTGCTCCATCAGGGACCGGTAATCCAGCCCACCCAGCGGCACGCCGGAAGGCAGGGCCCAGGGTTCTCCGTTCACGATGATCTGCATGGTTCCTCCAGGGGACGGGCATCCTTGCGGCTGCCGGTCGGGGTTGAATAGGTCGTTTTCAGTGTATCCAGAATCTCGCGCACCCGATGTCGGTACAGGTGCCTGCTCAAAACCGTCTCACGGGACTCGCGTGCCAGGCGGCTCCAGAGCGGACGATCACGCAGCAGCCGGTTGCTCAGCTCCAGGGCCTCTTCGGGCGTGTGCCAGGCCAGACAGTCCCGCCCGGGAGTGAAGAGCAGCTCCAGGTCTTCCTGGGCGTCACCCAGCACCACGCTGCCACACAGGGGCACATCAAAGGCGCGCTGGTTCAGCGCCGTGGGCATCTGGCGGCTGGTGCTGTTCAGGTTCACCCGGCAGCCCCCATAATGCAGGGGCAGCGCTCCGTAGTAGTCCAGGCCCGGCAGCAGGCGCAGGGCCGGCTCCAGGTTCTGCCAGCCGCGGTCACCACAGACCACGAAATCGCGCTGGGCAAAGGCACGCACCAGGTCCAGGCGGTCCCGCTGGGTGCCTTCCAGTACCAGCAGGCTCTGCAGTGTGCGCCAGCCGCGCTCGTCCAGACCCGAAGCCAGCAGGGGAATCCGCAGGCGCTGTTCTTCCAGGAAGGTCTCCACGGGAATCCGGCGCCCATTGAGGACCCAGTCTTCCAGCAGGCGTTCGTACTCGCGACGCTGGGCCGTGTTCAGCCCCAGCCGGATGCTCCACTTGGAGACGGCCTCGACATTGGAGCCCCCCACGAAACTGCAATCGCGCTGGCTGCCGGCCGCGCCCCGTGTGGCGAACTCGCCATTGCCCGCCAGCGGCAACCACTGGACCGAACCAAAGGGCAGCTGCTGCATCGCGGGCAGCCAGTGGCGCTCCCAGACGAAGAGATGCGTGTTGCCCGTGGCCACCCCGTGATGCCCGTCGAGAATGTAGACGGGGCTGTCCACGTACCATACCGCCACGGGTATGCGCAGTTTCTCCAGAATCGCCGCCAGCCGTCCTTCTGCATCGAAGCCGATGTGGTTCACGCAGAACACCAGGTCCGGGCGGAAGTCACCCAGCTTCTCCAGCAGCCGGTTGAGGAAGTCCTCGTCGATCTTCAATTCCTGATGCACGACCGTGGGCGCGATCCGGTTGCCTTCGCGGCTCAGCGGCACTTCCAGCACCTCGCAGCCCTGCTCGCGGAAGGCGCGGCTGCATTCGCGCAGCAGGAAGTAGCCACTCTGCAGCACCAGCACGCGCCGCCCCTGCCAGCTGCGTGTGCGCAGACTGCCCAGGCGCGAAGGATTCAGCCCGGGGCTGAAGTGCTCCAGCAGCCCGGCAGCCCAGCCGGGAAACGCCGCGCGATAGGCAGTGTTCACCACCAGGTACAGATCCGGATATCCGCGTTCCATCTGTTCGCGCGTGATGGCATCCACCAGCTGCATGGGTGTTCCGTGCAGGAGGCGTACGCCGCTCGGGGGCCGCTGCTCGCCGGAAATCCGCGCGCCGGTGCGAGGCGGTTCCAGCTGGAGCACGCCCTGCCAGTCACCGCGGGAGGCCTCCTCGGCCAGGTACCCCAGCCCGCCGCCCAGCAGCAGCAACATGGCTGGCTGCTGCACACCCAGGCCTGCCAGCAGCGTGCGAGCCTCGCGACGCGGGTCCAGCGGGCTGTGCACGGCCAGCCTGCGCTCCCCGCAGCTCAGCCAGAGAGTCGCATCACCCCGGCGCGAGGGGCCGCTTTCGAATGCCCATTCACTCATGGCAGATGGGGTCCAGTTCCTGAGTCCGGGTCACGGGTTCCAGCTCACGGATCACCGTGTCCAGCATGTTCGCCAGCTCGAGGGCCCGGTGGGCCAGCGTGTCGTAGATCCGGCCCATGGCGCGATTGGTGCGTTCGAAATCCGGTTCCTGGTCCAGTTCCTCCTTGTCAAAGCGGAAGAGCACGGCCAGCGGGCGCAACCAGGTGTGCGACATCTCGCGCTTGAACAGGGTGGCGTCAATCTCGATCACCCGGCTTGACACGCGCTCCAGCAGTTTCAGACTGGGTGCAGAGTTGGAGAGGTCCAGTGCCACTTCACCGGTCAGGGCATGCCCTTCGCCGGCCAGCTGGATCACATCGTCCAGAATCTCGCGGGCCTGATTGCAGCGATGCAGCAACAGAGCGGGATCCGGGGCGACGGCCAGCCGCGCGCGCAGACCGGCCAGCTCATCGACCAGCGAAAGCGCCAGGGGCTCGCGGACACCCGCGCGCAGCTCGGTCTTCCAGAGCCTGCGGTAACACAGGCTGAAGATCGCTTCCGGAGACAGCTGCTCCTGCAGCAGCGGCACCAGGGTCTGGAAGCCTTCGGCATCGCGTTCGCAACGGAAGACATGCACTCGCTCGGCGTCGGGCCAGGTCTCCGGCACGCTGCCGTCCAGTTGCATCCGGGCGGCGGCGGCCACCGCGGCCGGAGTGATCCAGTCACGGCAGTTGATGTGCGGGCATTCCACATGGTGGCTGCAGGGCGAACAGGCGATGCGCGGCTGCAGCACCAGCGTTCCGGGCAGGTAGGCCGCAGTCTCCTCGGGCAGGGCGGTAGCCAGGAAGAGGCTCACCACGGGAGTCCCCATGGCGGCCGCGATGTGCATGGTGCCGGTGTCGTTGCTGATCAGCAGGTCGGCGCGAGTGCAGAGTGCACTGAGCTGCGCCAGGTTGGTCTGGCCGCTCAGGTCGTGATACACCAGCTCGGGAGCCAGAGTCATCAACGAGGCGGCCAGTGGCATTTCCTTCTGGGTGCCACAGAGCAGGAACCGCGCCCCGCACTCTTCGGCCAGAATGCGCGCGCAGCGGGCGAAACTTTCCAGCGGCCAGCGGCGGTTGTCGCGGCTGGCTCCCAGCTGCAGCATCACCAGGGGGCCCGGTCCGTCCAGCGGCAAGTCGGCGGCCCAGCGGCGGGCCTCGTCACCCGGTTCGAGGCAGAGTGCCTGACCGACGCCCTTGGGCAGATTGCCGATGCGGCGGTAGATGTCCACCAGATTGAAGGAATTGAAACCCCGGTTGGCGGTCACGTTGAAGAAGTACTTGACCCAGTCGTGCTTGATGTCGCGCTGGCCCGTGCGGTGCACGCTGAGGCCACGGATCTCGCCCCGCGCCACCAGCTGGCTCAGCAGGGCGCTGTCATGGCTGTGGGTCAGGTTGATCACCAGATCCCAGGACCGCTGGCCAAGAGCCCGCACGAAATTGCGATGCCAGATCACCGCATCACCGAAGGTCCAGCCCGGTGCCATCAGGCGGCTCACACTCTCGTCCTGTTCGTAGACCAGTACCTCGTCCACGGCGGGAATCTGCTGGGCCACTCCGCGGAAGGCGTCGATCACCAGCAGCGCGATGTGCGCATCTGGATGCTGCTGGCGCAGACCCTGCAACAGCGGCGAGGTCTGCACGATGTCGCCCATGCGGGTCAGGTTGATCACCAGGATCTCAGCCACGGGAGGCCCCCTCGAGCATCTGGTCGATCTTCTTGCTGCGAGCCCATTCCTGAATGCGGCCCATGTAGAGGAACAGGCGCTCGGTCTCGCCCAGTTCGCCCTCGAGCTGGCTCACGTGACGCGCGATCGAGGACACCGTGTGATCCACATCGGGTGGCAGCTGGGCCAGCCAGGCGGCCAGTTCCGGATCGGCCTCGGCCACCAGGCCCGCTTCCTTGCGCGGAGCGGCGGTGGGGAACCAGTCCGCGCCCAGCTGATGCGCCAGCTCCAGGAACTCGGCCATTCGCACCTTGAAGGTGTGACGGGCCAGCACTTCGCGCCGCCCCGCCTCGGCCATCTCCCGGGCCTGCCCGGGATGCTCCAGGTACCAGGTCACCAGGTCGCGCAGTTCGTTGGTGTCACGGTAGGTGGCCAGATGCTTGCCGGGAACCAGCAGTTCCGGCAGCAGGCTGCGCTGGTCCACCAGCTGGAATCCGCCGCAGGCCAGGATGTCGAAGACACGCGGGTTCACGAAGTCGCCATCGGGATCGACGCCCGCGTGATAGGTGGAACTGTGCAGGTTCAGATTGATCCGGCTGTTGGAGAAGATCCAGCGGTTGCGGGCCTCGTCCGTGCGCCGACCTCCGTCCTGGATCATGTCGAAGGCCGGGTGCAGCGGGTTCCAGTCGGAGCCCCAGATCTTCAGCCCGTGGTCACGCAGTTCCAGGAACGCGGTCTGGCGATTGTGATACCCGGCGCCCACGAAACTGAGCGGGATGCTCTCCTCGGGCGTTCCAGGCTCGGGAAAGTGGACCGAGGGGTCGCTGCAGAGCGGCAGGTAGCGCACGGGGTTTCCCGAGAGCGCGGCCAGCTGCTCGTGGAAGCGGCCCTTCTGGATGGTGAGAAACAGGTCGAAATGCCCATGCAGGGCCTTCCAGTAGGGCATGGTCTCGTAGTCCTCGACGAACCAGAAGGCCGTGCGTGCTCCCTGCTGGCGCAGCTGCTCGCTGACCCGCGCGCTCACCGGGCTCTGGGCCAGCGCGAACACCAGGTCGGGCCGGAAGCGCGAGGCTTCCAGCAGCACCAGCTGACCCATCAGCTCTTCGAATCCGGAGAGCAGACTGCGGCCCTTGAGATGCCGGTCGCCCGCGTTCAGCAAGGTGCGATGAGCCTGCTCCATGCCGTCCAGTGAGACACTCTGCACCGTGTGCCCCAGCGCCCGAAAGGCCTCGGCCGCGTGACGCGCCAGCGGCAATGAACCGCCATACACCGGCTCCACGACCATGATCCGCAGACGGCGTTCGCTGGCACGCAGCTGCCCCAGCTGGACCCGCGTGCGGGCACAGAATCCGGGGAAGGCGCGCACGATCGCCGGCAGGTCCAGCAGCTGCTCGCCGTCCAGAGGAAGCAGTTCCTGTCCGGGCGCCACCAGGTCCACACGGGGATCGGCCAGAACCTCGGCGTCCTTCCAGAGGTCCAGTGCGCAGGACAGATACGCCATGTCGGGCACAAGAATGCGCAGGGCCTGGACGGGCGCATCCAGCAGCAGGCGTTCCAGCACACCATTGCCGTGGCCCACGAGCGTCACGCGTGCGGGAATGCCATCGGGAAATGCCTGCTCGAGCAGGCGCTTGGCCTCGCGCTCGGGATTCAGGGGCGAGACCATGGTCTGGCCCTTCCAGACCAGACGCTCCCGCTGTGTCGAGGAGGTGCTGCTGGCCGTGCGAGCAGGGTCCAGTTCCAGGGCGGGCCAGCGCTGGGCGACGATGGTGCGGGCATGCATCAGACGTTCTCCTCGTGCAGGGCGTGGGTCTCGAGATGGCGGACGGGGTGTTCCATCCAGTCGCAGGGCTCACCGAAAGCGGAGACATGGCGGCCCGCCAGCCGCAGTTCATTGACGAAGAGGCCCAGCTGGCGGCGCATGTAGTCAAAGTCCGAGCGGATGCCGGAAACCATTTCGCGGCGCACATTGCCCGCATATCCGCGGCCCGCGCTCCAGCCCAGGTCCACTCCGCTGAGATACAGCTGGCCCTGACTCAGTTGGCGCGCGGCGTCCAGCGCGGGTCCCGCCACGGTTCCCATTCCGGACTGCAGCGTTCCCGGCGTCCGACCGTGCCAGGGAGTGGGCGGCAGCCCCGGACCCACGGGAAGTGCCAGAATGCGCGGACCGGGCCAACCGGACACGAATCCATGGTTGGTGCCCGGCACCCAGAGCAGGGGAATGTTCTCGGCCACCACCGGCAAGTCCGCCTGGATCACGTTCATGCCATCCACGGCGATCACCAGGTCGGGCACGATGCCGGCCTTGAGCAGCGGATTGAGTGCGGCGTTGACGGCAATGATGCGCAGCTCCGCACGCTGGGCACGCAGGGTCTCAAGGTCCTTGTCCAGGCTGGGGCCCGCTCCGCAGACCACCACGGGCTGCTGCTTCCATGAGCCCTCGTAGAGCCGGAACTCGGCGCTGGTGGCCAGGAAGACCGAATTCAGCCGGGCATTGTGAGCCAGACTGGGCTCCTGGGCATAGCCATTGCGGCGCCGGCTGAGAATGTCCAGCACGAGCGAGCAACTGCCCGGGAGATGTTCGGCCCAGAGCGCGGGAGTGGTGGCCAGGGTCAGCAGGGGCTGGTTCTCGTGTTCGCTCTTGAACAGGCCGGCCAGCAGGCGCAGGAACTCGCCATCATCGGCGGGCCGATGGAGTTGCACGCGGGAATCCTGCAGCAGCCTGCGCGCCGAAGGCAGGGCATGCAATGTGGCCAGCACGCGCACATCCGCTTCCAGAATGCGCACGCTGGACGCGCCCAGCTCGAGGCAGGCCAGGGCCTGCCAGCCCAGACCGCAACCCAGCAGCAGCGGACGGCTGCCCGGCACGACTCCGGCTTCCCGGGCCTGCCGCATGGCCTCGCCGGCCGGATTCACCGTGCTGTGCACCAGACCCGCACCGGGAACACGGAAACTGTATCCACCCTGGCGACAGCTCACGAGGGAATAGGCCCGATGCTGGTGCGCCAGGGCCGCCAGGTCTTCAAGAGTCAGGGGGCGGTTCATTGCATGTCCTCCGTGTGCCGCACCAGGATGTTGCACTGGCGAGACCGTTGGTGGGCCATCCGGCTTTCCTCGTGGCGGCCCATCTGTTCCAGCATGCGCTCCTGCAGCCTGTGCAGGCGCGGGGAGCCGGGTTCCTTCGCGATCAGGGAATCCAGCAGGCTCAACCCGCGCGCGGGTTGATGATCCAGTTGCGAGAGCTCGCAGCAGAGGCCCGTGATCGCGGACGAGGGACGCTCGGTGGCCAGCAGTTCAAGAGCGGTGATGTTGCGCTCGTTCACCAGCCGTCGCACGTACTGCAGGCGCAGGCGTTCTTCGGTGGGCAGCCACGATGCCGTGATCCAGTCCGAGTCGGACAGTCTGAGCAGATTCGCTTCGGCAGCTTCGCGCAGGCCGGCTTTCCACTGCAGGCGCGCATGCTCTAGCCTGAGTTCGTCGGGAAGCTCAAGCCCCTTCGTGTGCATCACGTGCATCAGGCTGTCCATGCTGGCGACTGCGTGGGCCGTGAGTCCGCAGTCATCCTCGCATCTGGCCAGCGCCAGCCACAGGCCGGGCTCGTCAGGAAGCCGTCGCAGGGCCAGCTGCAGCAACTGGAATTCCCAGCAGGGAATCGTGATCCGTTCGGGATTGACCACGATGCCCGCGCGATGGCGGCGGTTGAGGTTGCGAAAGACCTGGGCCAGCATCTGTGCCGCCTGCACGCATTGCGCGGAGTCCAGCTGTTGTGCGTCCCAAAGACGGATCAGGCGCCAGGCTTCCAGTGCCAGCAGGCAAAGCCTGGACTCACTGCCGGACAGCAGACTCTCGGCTTCGTCGGTCCGGCCGCTCCGCAGCAGTTCCTCGGCCTGCCCGATCAGCAGCTCGTCCCCCAGCGGGCCGGTCAGGCGGTGAGAAGTGGACGGCTGCCCGGCGGCGCGCGCGGCACGCGGTGTGTCACGGGGATCGGCGAGACCGTTGGCCACCAGGCGCTGACGAATCCAGTGCTCCAGTCGGGGCGCCGCGGGAATCTGCTCCAGTCGTCGGTCTTCCATCCGGGCCAGTTCCAGACTTTCGAGCAACATCGCGCAGCGACGGGTGCGCGTGTGATCGGCGTTCAGCCGCTGCCAGCCCGCACGGCCGATCTCGTGGCAGGTGTCCGGAGAGGCCAGCAGGCGGTCCAGTTCCTCCTCCACCGTGTCCGGTGTCCAGGGCACGAACTCCCTGCCCGGGCGCAGCAGCAGGGACTGACCTTCGGACTCCTGTTCACTGAGCACACAGGCGCCCTGCGCGGCCGCTTCGAGCAGGCGGAAATTGACTTCGCCCCCGATGCACTCGTTGAGCACGATCCGCGAGCGCCCATAGATGGCCGCCTGTTCCAGTGGAGTGAGGAAGGGCGTGAAGGGCGGACCGTAGAGCGCCAGCGGAAAACGGCGCGCCAGGCGCTCGAGCAGCTGCATGCGCTTGGGGCGGTGCGCAGCCAGAAAACTGCCCACCATGCTCACCGGGATGTCACGCGGGCCGGACTCGATGTCGCTGCTGACCTCGTGGGCGGAAATCGCCCAGGGCAGCCAGCTCGCCCGCAGCCCCGCGGCCTGCATGGCCGAACAGACCGCCAGCTGGCTGCAGAGCACGTGGTCGAAGAGCCGTCCCAGCGCCAGATGCCAGTCCAGGTGCAGGTGACCATCGACCGAATGGAAGAGCGTGGGACAAGGGGCTTCGGCGATGCCCTGGGGAACCCGGCGCCGCTTGAGGCTTTCGCTGAGCAGCAGCCGGTCGGGTGTGAATCCCGCAGGCAGGCGTGACCAGATGGCATCCAGCGTGTACTGTCCCGGTGCGAGATGGATCTCGCAGGCCGGGTCGGGCCCGATGTTCACCACCGCATGGCCCGCGGCTCGCAGCTCCTCGACGAAGAGGGGGATGTCCAGAACCAGCAGGTTCATCGCGAAAGTTCCTTGGTGGTCAGACAGGCGGCCTTCCAGTGCGATGCGGTCTCCAGCAGTCCCACGGGGCTGCCGATGCCCAGTCTGCGCTGCCAGCTGGCGTGATCCATTCCATTTGCGCATGCGGCCCGCCAGGCTTTTCCGTCGGCCATCAGCGGCTCGTGCGCGCCATCGCCCCGCAGGAAGGCCAGCTGGGCCAGCTTTTCCTCGCGACGATACCACCCGCCACTGCCCAGATCACGCAGCAGCCAGCCACCGCCCTCGAACTCGCAGCGCCAGAGCGCCAGACGCGGGTCGGCGGGATGCGGGGGCGTCTCGCCCCGCAGGATCGCCAGCGCGATGCGTGCCACACCGTGAAACTCGATCCAGTGGCGGCAATCGAGATTGGCGCAGGTGGGCGCCCCTTCATGGCAGGGGTGGCAGTCGGCCGACACTTCCAGCACGTGGGCGCCATGCTGGAACGGCCCGGTCTCGGTCACGCGCGCACTGGCGTGGTACAGCCCCAGCAGGGGAGTGCTGGTGGCGGCGGCCAGATGCAGCACGCCTGTGTCCTGGGCAATCACCAGCGCGGCATTCTCCAGCGTCAGCAGCAGCTCGTCCAGCGAGGTGCGTCCCGCCAGATTGATCACCGACGGAATGCCCAGCGCCAGCTTCTCGCAGGTGGCACGTTCAGTGGCGTTGCCAGTGAGCAGCAGGCGATGTCCGGGCATGGCCAGGGCCAGCTCGCGCAGCAGTCCCCGCCAGAACAGGGGTTCCAGCTGGCGCCAGCGACTGCCCGATCCGCTGTGGATCACGATGTCGCGGCTGTTGCGCACGCGGGCCGCACTGACCTGACCTTCCACCCATGGCACACTGGCCAGCATCATCTCGCTCAGGTGCACCAGGTTCTCGCCACGTTCCTCGCCCAGGGCGGCCAACCAGGCCGCGTAGGGATCGCCGGCCACCCCGGCTCCGCACCGGGAGTTGCCGGGCAGCAGGGCGGCCAGTTCGGTGGCGGGCACCGCATCGTTGAGACAGATCACATGGTCCCAGCTGCCGTGACGGCTTCCGGCCAGCAGGGTTCCCAGCCGCGTGCGCAGGGCCGTGAACAGGACCGCTGGATCTTCCAGCCCCTGCTCCAGACTGCGCGTGTCCAGCACCATCAACGAGTCCAGCCGCTCGCGCAACCAGTCTCCGGGGTCGAAACCGCAGATCAGGTCCACCCGGGCACCGGCCTGCTTGAGGCCGAAGATCAGCGGCAGACTCTGGGCCAGATCACCCAGGCGGGCCAGTTGGATCACAAGCACATGAGCGCTCACGAGGACACTCCGGGCGACGTCAGCGAGGTGTGTTCGGTGGCCGGTGCCAGATTCAGGATGCCCGCCGCCAGTCGCTCGGCCTGGGCCTTGTTGCCCAGCGCGCTCTCCAGCTGGATCAATTGCCGACGCAGATCCAGCTGGTTCGGGTACTGGTTGATGGCCCAGCGCAGCAGCTTGCGGGCATCCTCGTGACGCTCGTTTTCAAGCAGCCAGCTGGCTTCGCGCCCGGTTTCCTCGGGTGAGGGATCCAGTGGCAGATAGCGCACGGCTCCTGTCCTGGGGTCGCGGTCGAGGCGCAATCCGGCCTGGGCCAGCACCTGGGCCTCGTCGCGGGGCAGTTTTCCCTGCCAGCGTTCCTGCAGCACCAGCCAGCTGTGGGCGATGCGCTCGTTGCGGCCTTCGCTGCGGCCTTCGAAATGCAGGACGCTGCCGTCGGGATTGTAGACGATTCGGTAACCCGCGTCGCGCACGCGCAGGCACAGGTCGATGTCTTCGTAACAGTTGACGAAGTTCTCGTCCAGGCCGTGCATGTTCAGATACAGCTCGCGCCGCATGGCCAGGCAGGCGCCGGTGACCGCGCTCAGTTCGCGGCGGCGCATCACGGGCGCGCTCAGTCCGGGAAGGCCCCGGAACACATGCCAGGGCAGACCCTCGTTGTTGAAGACCACGCCAGCGTGCTGCACCGTGCCGTCGGGGTAAAGCAGGCGCAGGCCCACGATGCCCGTGATCGGGTCGGCCAGTTCATGGCGCAGGGGCAGATCCCAGCCGGCCTGCACCACGGTGTCGTTGTTCAGCAGCACCACCAGCTCGCCACTGGCCTGGCGCACGCCCGCATTGCAGGCCCGGGCGAATCCCAGATTGAGCGGATGATGCACCACCAGAATGTCCGGCTGACTGGCCAGCAGCTCGCGCGTGCCATCGGTGGAGCCATTGTCCACCACCACGATCTCCACATCGCCGGAAGTCTGGCGACGGATCGACTCCAGGCAGGCCCGGGTCAGCTCGCACTGGTTGTAGACCGGAATCACGATGCTCAGTCTCCCGGACACGGTGGTGCCGGCCTGGAACAGCGGGCGTTCGAACCAGCCCGCTTCGTAATGCAGACGGAACAACTGCTCGAGCAGGGTGTCCTGCTCGCGATCGAGCTGGGCCGCCAGGTCACCGGCCATTCCGGCAACTCCCTGAAGCGCACTCAGGTCCAGACGCGACAGTTCGCTCAAGGCGCGCTCGAGAAAGCGCATGTCGCGGCGGTCCGGGGGAGACTGCGGTTCGTTGCCCGCCACCTCGTGGAACGCCCGCGCGTTGAGGGCGTGCCAGACCCGGGCAGCGGCGCCCACACGACGCTGGCGCGCGGAAAAGCCACGATAGTCCATCGCATGGTCGTGATACACCTTCAGCGCCGAGTCATAGGCCAGAATCAGTCCCTGAGCCATGGCACGGCTGGCGAATTCGCCGTCCTCAAAGGCCGCATAGGGAAAGTCCTCGCGGAAGCGCAGACCGCTGCGCCGCAGGAATCCCGCGTCCAGGGCCACACCGCTGGTGTAGAAGTAGGCCGCGGGCAGCATGGCGCGGGCGGGCAGGCGCTCGAATGCGAACTGCATGCCGTTGCGTGAGACCAGTTTCATCACCCGGTTGAGAGCCAGATCGGGATGCCAGTCGACGCGCGCCAGCAGCGCCACGCGCTCGTCATTCCAGCCACGCCGGCTTTCCTGGAGTCGGGCCACCAGTTCCCGGTCGGGAATCATGTCATCGCCCGTGATGAAGACACAGCCCACCCCGGAACCGGACTGCAGCAGCAGGTCCAGACCGCGGTTGCGCGCGCGCGCGGGTCCACCCTGCACATCCAGGCGCAGACAGTCGATCTCCAGCCAGGCCTGATACTCCTTGACCAGCGACTCGAGACTGGCAGGACTGCCATCGTCCACCACCAGGATCCGGAACGAGCGCGAACCGGCGCTCTGCTGGCGATAGCCCTCGAGCACTCGGCGCAGGGAGTCGGGACGGTCGTGGGCCGTGATCAGGATCGCCAGGCTGCCCCTGACACGGATCACACGGCTGCCGAAACGCCAGGGCAGCGGGCAGGAGTCGGGGGCTTCCAGCAGATCGTTCAGGGAGGGCGGGGTGGCACGTTCACCGGCGAACCAGCCCAGCAGCCCGCGCAGCAATTCATCCTTCGAGAGCTGCACCATGTCCACCGGCCCGGCAAGGCGCTGGGGACGGCCATACTCGACTTCTTCCACCCAGGGGAAGGGTGTCGGCGCTTTGAAATAGAGGTGCCAGGCATAGTGGCGCGCACGCCGGCGAGTCTCCGCCTGCGGCAGAGGATTCTGCAGGCAGTCCTGAATGCTTTCCTCGAAGGCCGCCGCGCTCACGGGTTCCCTGGTGAATCCGCGTCCCGCGTAGTGCACGTCTCCACAGACCAGTACCGTGCGCCCCACACAGGCCAGCTCGAGCCCCAGTGTGGTACAGAAGACCAGATTCAGGTCGGCGGACTGGGCCAGATCCCAGGAGCTGGTCGGATCGTCCGCATCGATCACCTCCAGATTGGAGGGCGGCATGCGGGTGGCCACCCAGTCGGCCGTGCGATCGGCCGTGGGGTCGTACTGCAGGCTGGCTTCACCGGGATGCACGCGCAGCACCACATCCCACTGGGGATGGCTGCGGGCCAGTTCGATCACCGCGACCAACCAGTCACGGTAGCTGCCGAACACGGTGGGGCGACTGCAGATGCTCGAATCCCAGCTCACATTGCTGAACACGGCGATCCGCGTGCGAGTCTCGCCCGCGCGAGTGCCGGCGCGTCGTCCCGGCCCCGCGGATCCGGTGCCGAAACGGGCGTTGGAATCGCGGTTGCTGCGGCGACCATCCAGGTAGGAATCCAGCAGGGCCGCCTGTGCCGACTCCAGCTCGGGCGCGTCGTCCGCGGGCAGCAGATGGCCGATTTCCATGTGACACGAAGGACCCGCATCGGAGAACATCAGGGTATTGCGCACGTGACCCCGTTCGTAGTTGATCACGCGCAGGCCCAGGCCCCGGGCCACTTCGCTCAGAGTGCGCTCGGTGCCGAAAAGCCCGTTGAGCACGACCAGGCACTCCACACCTTCCCGGTGCACGATGCCCGGGAAGCGCTGCTCGACCTTGAGGATGGTCCGGGCGTGCTGGCGCAGCACGTCCCCGGACATGATCTCGCGCACCGGCTGGCCGGATTTTCCCCAGCGCTTGATCGAGGGAGTCAGCAGTTCTTCAAGGCTGAATCCGGCCACACCCAGACGCAGGATCCGCTCGTCATCCAGCCCGTTCAGGCGCGCATCAAGTTCGGCGTCCTGTTGGACACTGCCGCGCAGTGACACTTCGCGGAAACCGGCACGGGCATGCACTCCCTGCTGGAAGCGGGCGCAGTCCTGGCAGAAGGCCCGATGGGAGCCGTGGTTGGCCAGAGTGGTGTGATCCACGCACTCGCAGGCTTCCAGACTTCCCGGCTCGCAGCCCAGAAAGAGCACCTGGTGCCCGGCGGCCCTCAGGGCCTCGGCCATCAGGTGCTCCCACTCGTGATGAATGGGCCAGTTCTTGATTCCGGCAAAGAGGAAGTTCACAGCGGGCTCCTTCCGCCTGACTCCACCAGGGAGCGGCTTTCATGGACGGACAGGTGGGGGGCACGGGCCACGGGACGTACCGGACGCGCCACCAGGGTTTCCTGCCAGGCGCGCTCGGCCACGGGTGCACTGCCGCTGAGGAAACCGGCGTACAGTTCCTGGCGATGCAGGGGCAACGGCAGGCGTTCGCCGGTCCAGCCTGCGGGAAACAGGTTTTCCAGACAGGCCGCGAAACTGGATCCTTCGGGAATGCGCCAGGCCCGCCGGGCATGATGCGCGAACACGGCGGGTCCGAAAGGCAGCAGTGTCGTGGGCAGACCGTGGCTCTGGCTCTGAGTGGAATGTTCGCTTTCGATGCGCTCCAGCCGCGCGTTGCCCAGAGCGGCCAGCAAGGCCGGCATGCGATACTGGAAGCCGAAGTCACTGGGCCCCTGATCACCGACCGAGCGGCAAAGTCCGGCCCACCAGCGGGCACTCTGGATCACGGAGGCGTGCGGACTGAGCAGCGCTCCTCCGCCACCCAGGCCCGGTTCGTGGTGACTGAAATCCAGCACGCGGGCATCGGCGGCCGAGGATGCCAGCTCCGCGTCCCGCAGGCTTTCGGGCAACTCGATCAGCGCTAGTCCATGCCGGTGGCAGAGCTCGAGCACATCACGGCGCCGGGGACGCAGACCCCCAATGTGCGGCAGCACCACGGCGGCCACACGCCGACCGCTTTCCCGTTCGAACCAGGCACTTCCGCGCCTGAGGCACTGGGCATCGAGGAAGGTGGCCAGGGCTATGGGGTCCAGCGACAACCCGGTCGGCTCCACATCCAGCAGCAGGGGGCGGATTCCCAGATGGATCACGGGATTGACGAAACGGATCTCGCAGAGGGTGGACAGCACCACGCACTCGCCCGCCTTGATCTCGAGTCCGGTCAGGGCCAGCTGCATCGCAGCGGATGCACTGGTGGTGGCCAGGCCCGGTTGCTCCAGTCCCGCCAAGGAGGCCAGCCGCATCTCGAATTCGGCGATCTGGGGACTGTCTTCAGCCAGTCCGCTCCCTGACAGACAGGCAGCCAGCGCTTGCAGTTCAGGCCCGGGCATTGCCGGTCCCTTCGCGTCGGTCATCGGATTGCTCCCACCAATGTGATCCAACCGGGCGCAAGGCCGGGATGGAATGAATCGTGGCTGGTTTCCTGCGCAGGGTCGCCACGTAGGAGGACAGCATGGTGCGGTCCAGACCCCAGTGATGACAGGGGCCGGGTGCCGCGCGGTCCAGAGTGATGTGCACACTGATCGCCTGAGCGCCCGCGTGGGTCGCAGCCAGTGCGCAGGCCAGAGATCCCGTGTGGTCGCAGAAACCGCAACGCTCGAACCAGCGCTCCAGCATGCTCACACGATCGGGGGACGCGCTGCCTTCGTCCAGGGGAGCCGGCAGGGCACCGTGCATGACCAGGGTGCGTCCGGCATGGGCACCAAGATGCTGCCGGAGCTGGTCCAGATCGCCCGTGTCCGCTTCGCCCAGTTGCACCACCAGGGGAATCCGGGTCTCCAGCGCCAACTCGAGCAGTGTGTCCGCCTGGCCGTTCTGGAGATCCAGAACCAGAAAGTCCGGACCCAGCTCCTGGCTGAGAACCAGTGACACCGGGTCACAGGCGTGCAGCCCGATGTCGATGCGCCGCGAGCGCGCCAGGGCAATGCAGTGCCGGATGGCCGGCGCTCCCAGTTCGCAGGCCCGCACGGTCTCGGAGTCCAGATCCAGGGCGGGCAGCGGCCCGGGCGTCGCCGACCAGGGGTCGGGCATGCAGAGCCCCGCCTGATACACGGGAAGGCAGACCGCCTGCACGCCGCAGCTGACCGCCATCTCGATCAGGGCCACCGCGCGCGCCAGACTGCCATCGTGATTCACACCCAGCTGGGCGATCACCGCAGGAATGCGCAGCGCTCCGGGCCTGCCGGAAGTGCCCATGTCACTCGTTCCCTGTGTCACTCGTCGGCCTGCACCTTGGCGACGCGTTGCTTGCGGTGTGCGCGCAGCAGTGTCTTGTAGTAGCGGGGATCCAGGCGGATCGAGGGCTGGTTGGTGATGATGTCCCAGTCCTCTTCGGCCATGTCCTTGGTCACTTCGTCGAGATGCTCCAGCACGGACCCCAGATCCTTGCCGATCCAGAACTCCACATCCTGATCGATGCTGGCATCCCAGCTCTGGGTGGAGACTGCCCGCTCGAACACATCTTCGTAGCGCTCGATCGCGTAGATCTTCGCTTTGCCGTCCTTGCGCTGGCGCAGGGCGTCCACCTGGTAACCCAGGCCCAGTCCAAGCACGAACAGCGCCTTCTTTCCCTGGATGCGGTCTTTTTTCTTCATGACTCCACCTGTTTGGAAATGCCTCGTCTCACTCGGGGTTGGCAATTCCGGTGCCAAGTCAGGAATTGGCCCCAACTGTTTGAATTTCAAGAGCTTGAAACTTCTGAAGTTCAGGAGCCCGCAGCTTCCGAAATGAGGAAGGAATTGCCCTGCTGGGCAGAAATTCCCCCGTCAGGAGCCTTGGCTGCACGGCGAAATTCCGGGCAGAAAACAGGTGCGGGAAGTCAGAGGGACGGGGGATGATCCCTGAGGAAGGCGGCCCAGTCGGCGGGCGCATTCAGATTGAGGAAGGGCAGGTCGGAGTCGGTTTCGATGGTATGTCGCACATCAACACGCCTGGCGATGGCCCGGTCCAGACGTTGTCCGGGCTCGAGTGGGTCCAGGCGGGCCAGACCTGCCGCAAGGCCGGGACCGATGCGCAGCGGATGCCCGCGTCTGCCCCGGCGCGTGGGTTGCACACTGTCCAGTTCCCCGAGGGGATGAACGAGCAAGGAGCGCAGCAGTCCGGAATCCGGAAGTGGTACATCCACCGGCTGGATCAGCACCGAACAGGACGGGGCGCCCTTCAACGCCTCAAGGGCGACAAGCAGACTGCCGAGGGGACCTGATTCCGGGTACGGATTGAGGTGGAGAGTGAGGGTCAGTCCGTGATGCGGTTGCCATTCTCCCACGGTGGGCAGAGCGGGCGCGTGTGCGGCGGGGATCTCGCTCAGGACCACCAGGGCACGGTGGCCACCGGCGGCGGCGAACCATTGCAGCTGCTGTTCAAGCCAGGTATGTGCGCCAAAGGGCAGAAAGGCCTTGGCCTGCCCCATTCGCTGGCTGCGGCCGGCCGCCAGCAGAACCAGCAGGGGCAAGGGCTCACTCTCCGGCATGGATGCGTTCCAGCAGGTCGGTGGCAATGCTGATCGCGATTTCCCGCGGCAACTTGCCCAGCTTGCGGGAACCCAGCGGACAGTGAATCCCATCCACCTGAGGCTCGCTGAACCCTTCGGCCAGCAAGGAACGCCGGAAGTTGTGCCACTTGGTCTTGCTGCCCATCAATCCCAGCCAGGCAGGTGCCTGGGGCAACAGAGTGCGCAACAGGTCCAGGTCCAGCTCGTGGCTGTGGGTCATCACGCACACGATGCTTCGCGCGGGCTGGAAGCGGGCCGAGCCAGCAAAGTCGGGACCGTGTTCCAGATGACGGATCACGCTGGCCGGCATCTCGGGGTGCTGCAGCTGGTCTTCGCGGGCATCGATGCATTCGATGCGCACTCCCGTTCCCTGCAGAACCTGGGTCAGGGCACGGGCCACATGTCCGGCACCGAAGAGGATCAGTCGGGGACCGCTGTTGAAGATCTCGATCAGCAGGTCCACGGCACCCCCGCAGATCTGGTCGTGGGCGGGTGTCAACTCGGCGGACAGTTCCAGATCTTCACCCGAGTGCAACTGGGTGCGCGCCTGCTCGATCGCCTGATGCTCCAGACCACCACCTCCAATGGTTCCCACAACGCGATCCGTGGTGACCATCATGCGGGCCCCGCGCTCGCGGGGGGCGGAACCCCGGACCCGGATCACGGACACCAGGGCGAAGGCCTCGCCGCTTGCATGCAGGGTCGCCAGCTCGTTGATCCAGTCGGACATCAGGCAGTCCCTTTCATGGCCGTCCGCAGCGCCCGCTCCAGCAGGGCGGAGGCCACGCGTCGGCGGTAATGCTCGTTGGAGCGCAGATCGTCGATGGGATGGATCGCGCGCTGCAGGCTGTCCTGCAGACGCGGAATCAATGCGCGTTCGAACCGGGCACCGACAAGCAGTGTTTCACATTCAATCAGGCGCACGCAGGTGGGGGCAAGGGCTCCGCCGGCCAGAAATGCCTGTAGGACGATTCCGTCCTCGAGATGCAGGGCGATGGCCAGCGAGAGCTTGGCGATCGACTGGGCTTCGCGCGTGCCGACTTTGGTGTAGCTCTCATGCCAGACTCGTGGATCACGCGCCGGCACCAGGATGGCCGCGATCAGTTCACCGGGACGCAACGCCGTGCGCCGGTAGTCCAGAAAGAAATCAGCGAGGGGCATCTGCCGGGATCCGGATGGGCCGACAAGCTCCAACTCGGCTTCGTAACACATCAGCGCGGGTGGACTGTCGGCGGCCGGGGAAGCATTGGCCAGATTGCCTCCCAGCGTGCCCCGGTTCTGGATGGCCCAGCCTCCGGTGAGGCCCGCGGCCCTGGCGAGCATGGGAAAGGTTTCGCACAGAACCGGGTCGGCCAGGATCTGGCTGTAGGACGTGGTGGCGCCGATGCGCCAATCACCAGCGGATGTGCGTGAAATGCCTGCCAGTTCGGGGATGCGCGAGATGTCCACGCAGGGCTCGCCGTCCAGTGGCCGCAGCTGCTTCTGCACCAGCAGGTCGGTGCCACCGGCGAGGGGACGGCAGCCCGGATTGTGCTGCATCACCGCCAGCAGGTCGTCCAGAGTATCGGCCGCGACAATGCTCCAGGGGGTGCTCATGCGGACTCCTCCGCGGCCTGGATCACGCCGTCGATGATCTTCATGTAGCCCGTGCAGCGACAGAGATTTCCCGCGAGTCCGCGGCGGACTTCCTCGCGAGTGGGGCGGGGATTCGCCCGCAGCAGTGCCAGTGCCGCGATCACCATGCCGGGAGTGCAGATTCCGCACTGTGTGGCACCCGCCTGGGCCATGGCGGCCTGCAGGCGCGCGCCGAGCGCGTCATGTTCGACTCCTTCGATGGTCAGCACGGCGCGGTCGCGCACCTGGAGCATGGGCAGCAGACAGGCGTTGACCAGCGTGCCATCCACGAGCACGGCGCAGGCTCCGCACTCGCCCTCGCCACAGCCTTCCTTGCTGCCGGTGAGTCCCAGGTCGATGCGCAGCACGTCCAGCAGGCGCCGGAAAGGATCCCCCTTCCAGGTCTGCGGTTGGCCATTGAGCAGAAAACGGATGGGTGACTCACTCATCGCTGGCCTCCCGGAGAGACAGTTCGTGCAGCAGGCGCTCGGGCAGGGCGGGAATCGCCGTGATTCTGGTGCCCAACGCCATGTCCAGTGCCGCACAGATCGCGGGCGCCGGGCCGTCCATGGGCAGCTCGCCGATCCCCTTTGCGCCGCCCGGTCCATGGCTGAACGGGTGCTCGAGGAAATGCACGCCGATTTCCGGGGTATCGGCCGCGGTGGGCACGATATAACCGGAGAGGCGATTGTTGGCCATCGCGCCACCACGCCAGGCCACTTCCTCCATCAGGGCCCAGCCGATGGCCTGGGTCACGCCGCCCTCGATCTGCCCCTGGGCCAGGATCGGATTGATCACGCGACCCACCTCCTGGACCGCCGTGAACCGTGTCACGCGGGATTCCAGCGTGGCGAGATCGGTTTCCGTCTCCGCCACGTACACGGCCCAGGCCCAGGCCGCGTAGGCATCGCCCCGGTAGGTGGCATCATCCCAGTTGATTCCAGGTGGGGCCTGATACTGGCTGCGCGTGCGGAGAGGACCCGACAGGGTGGCTTGGCGGCAGGCTTCGGCGAACAGGTCCGGGGACTGGCCGGGAGTCCAGCCGTGAGCTTTCAGCAGCTCGCAGAGGTCACACACGGCGCGCCGTACCAGTTCGCCCACCACCATCGCCGTGCGCGACGCCACCGTGGGCCCGCTGTCCGGCACGTGGGCCGTGTCGGGCCGGGCGATGCGGATGCAGGAAGCGGGCAGCCCCGCACTCTCGGCCGCGATCTGGGTGAAGACAGCTATCGCGCCCTGCCCCATTTCGACACAGCTGGTGCGTACTTCGATCAGGCCTTCGGCCAGAGCGGCGACTTCAACGACCGAGGCCAGAGTCACCTCTCCGCTCCCGGTGAACCCGGCTCCGTGCATGAAGGTGGAGAGTCCCACTCCGCGCCTTGTGTCAAGGGACTCCCGGTTGTGAGCCAGCGCGCGGCGATGGACATCGTGATAGTTCGATTTCTCGAGGGCGTGATCCAGCAGAGCCGACCAGCCGGGATCCTGGGTCATCTGTTGACCGGTGGCCATGCTGGCGCCCCTGGTCAGTAGATTCATCCTTCGGAATTCTACAGGATCCAGTCCAGCTGCGGCGGCCACCCGGTCCAGCTGGCGCTCGAGGGCGAAGATGCTCTGTGGGGCACCGAAACCCCGGAAAGCACCCATGGGCGGACGATTGGTGGCCCAGGCCCGCGCCGTGACACGCACATGGGGACAGGCATAGGGACCCGCGGCGTGAATCGCCCCGCGCGAGAGCACCACGGGACTGAGTGTCACATAGGCTCCGCCGTCCAGGTTGAAGTCGATCTCCAGAGCAAGCAACTTTCCCGCGTCGTCGATGGCCGTGAGGATCCGGGTCAGACTGGGGTGGCGCTTGGTTGTGGCCAGCATATCCTCGTCGCGCTCGTAAACCATGCGCACGGACTGGCCCGCCTTGAGCGCCAGCAGGGCCGCGTGCGCCGCCAGCAGACTGGGGTACTCTTCCTTGCCGCCGAAGGCGCCGCCCGTGGTGAACTGGATCACGCGCACGCGATCGGCGGGCAGATCGAGGATGGGCAGCAAGCCTTTGTGCACATAGTAGGGGCACTGGAGCGAGCCCTTGATCACGACCCCGCCGCCGATCATGGGCTCGGCCTGGATCGCCTGGGGCTCGATGTACAACTGCTCCTGCGCCCCGGTTTCGTACTCACCTTCCACCACCAGCGCCGCACCTTCCCAGACGGAATCCGGATCGCCCTTGAGGATGGTGTAGCTCTTGAGCAGGTTGTCGTCGCCGTGGATCCGTTCGGAACCGGTCATGGCCGCACGAAGATCCTCGACGGGCGGCTCCTCATCCACGAGAACCCGCACCTGTCTGACCGCATGGCGCAATGTCTCTCGATCGGGATGCGCCAGCAGCAGCACGGGCTCGGCCGGGTGATTGATCCGGGTGGCGGCCAGCACGGGTTGGTCGTCGGTCAGCAATTGCAGCCGATTCTTGCCGGGCACGTCCCTGGCATCGACGATGACGAACTGGCTCCAGTCGATCGTGGGCGAGAATTGGATTCCACGGATTGTGCCCCGGGCGCAGGTGCTGCGCACAGTGGCTCCATGGAGCACCCCGTTTCCGGGGAGGTCATCCGTGTATCGTGCTTGTCCGCGGAGTTTGTCCGGGGCTTCCGGCCGGGGAAAGGAACTTCCGATGCGGCAGCTGTCGGTGGGATCGTTCATGGTTCTGGCTCGCGCTCGGGGACGGCGGGTGGTCTGCCGTCCGGGGTGTCAATGTGGCAATTGAACTGTGAGGGATGAAGCTGGGCGGGAAGAACGGGTGGCTCCGAATGGGGCTCGAAGCCCGGGACCTCGGGAATCTGGTGGGCGATCTGCTGGGGAGACTTTGAAGTCAATTGCGTGGAGGGTTTCCTGGGTGGCTCTGAGGGTGGCTCCGCGCGGGGGCAGGTGGAAAGTCCCGGGTGGCCATCCATGATGGACCCGGATGTGAGTACCTGAGATGTGGATGCGAAACTGGACAACTCTTGTGGAAAGGGTGGCTCCAAGGGTGGCCCCGCAAAGCTGGCCGTCGCAGAACTGTGCATGACTGCCCGGTCACTTCCTGGGAGTTGCTCCGCTCCGGCTGGACTTCCGGACAACACCGGTTCTTGAGAACCGCTGGCCAGTCGGGAATGCGTGCCTTGCAACGGGTGGCTCCGTGGGTGGCCCGCTGTAGCTGGTGTCCCCGATGTGTGGATGAGTGCCTGGAATTCTGCCAGGATTCAAGTCAACACGTCAAGAGATCCGGCGAACAGTCAGTCCCGGAAATGGTTGCCAGACTGGACACTCCCCGTGCAACGGGTGGCTCCGAGGGTGGCCCCCTGAAGCTGGCGTCCCCACATGTGTGGAAAACTGATGGATTGCGTTCATTGGGAGGAATGGCAGGACCAACGCCTGAATTGAGGATCAGTCGAGCGGAAGAAGCCGAACCTGCTGGCCAAGCACCACAACAGGCAGACCATGTGCAGGAGGAAGACGCACCCAGTCCTTCCAGGTCGTCACGAGACAGGACAATTGATCTTGCTCGACCGCGCGTTGCAGTTCCAGAATGTCAGCGGTACTGAAGGCGTGATGATCAGGAAAATGCCGCGAATGGACTGGAAGTCCGACGGATTGCTGGAGTGAGTCTTCGAACTGTCCCGGATTGCCCAGACCGCAGAAGGCCCCCCAGTTCCCCACGGGCACGGGAAGCGGGTTGCCACTCATTGGGTCGTACAGGCCATCGGGCTGCAGTTCAAGCACCCAGGCCGGCGCATCCGTCACCTGCCGAAACCAGGTCAGTCGCCGGGCAAGCAGACTGGCATCTCCAGCCCTGGAAAAAATCAATGCGTGCGCGCGCTCAGCGTTTCGTGGAGACTCCCGCAATCTCCCGAAAGGCAGCAGTGCTTCGCTGGCAGGATCGAGCCCGCAATCCCAGATCAGTAGATCCAGATCGCGTTTCAGCCGCCGGTGCTGGAATCCATCGTCCAGAATCACCGAACCACAACCCAGTTGGCGCAGCTGGCGCACTCCTTCCAGACGGTCTTCGCAGACGGCCACCCAGACCCCGGGACACAAACGAGCACAGACTGCTGATTCATCCCCGGACTGATCCACCGATACCAATGGCCCTTCCCCACGGCTGACCAGCACGAATCCGCGACTGCGGCGACCATAGCCTCGACTCAGCACGGCCACCGGCGATTCTCCGAACCGGAGGCCATGCAAGGGGAAGTCCCGCGCCGCGGAGATTTCACGGGCCAGATGCATCACCAGTGGGGACTTGCCCACGCCCCCAAGACTGATGTTGCCCACACACAGGGTGGGCAAGGGCGAGTCGTGTGTGGTGAACAGGCCCGTGTCGTAGGCCAGATTGCGTGCTCCCGTGATGCTCGCCCAGGGCACTGAGAGCAGCCACGCCAGCAGGCTGCGGGGAGGGGAACCGGCGCTCATCCCGAATGGCTTTCGAACCAGTGATCCGCGCGGTTCTCCAGAGCGATCATGGCCTGTCGCACGGCCTCTCGCTGCTGCCCGAATTCGCCTTCGGCATCCAGTCGGATCGGTTCGCCGTAGATCACGATGGCGCGCGTGAAAGGCTTCCAGAAGTTGAAGCGGTCCCAACTGCCGAACTCGATCGGACGCCTGGCGCGGAAGCTCATGGGCAGGATCACCGCACCGCTTTCCCGCGCCATCCGGATCACGCCGGATTTCATTGAGTGCCGGGGACCGCGCGGTCCGTCGGGCATGATCGCGCCAACCGTGCCGGGCACACTCAACTCGTTCACCATGTCCTGCAGCGCCTCCTGGGAGCGTCGGGAGCTGGATCCGCGCACCGCCCGATACCCCAGCCTCTCCACTGTGCGCGTGATCATTTCCCCGTCCCGACTCAGCGAAATCAGAGGAACGATACCTTCGTTGCGATGCACGAGGATCGGCAGCAGGATGCGTCCGTGCCACACGGCGATCAGGATCGAGACACCTTCCTGCTTCAGCTGATGGAAGTGCTCCCGCCCTTCGAACCTCACCCTGACAAGCAATCGCGTGGCAAGCAGCAGCAACCACCCGAAGCGCAATGCAAAACCGTTCAGCAGTCGTGTGATCCGCTTCTTCATACTCATTGCCCACGCTCCCGATGCAGCAGAGCGATGTGTTCAAGTGCCAGTTCCGCCGTACGCCGGGCGGCGCCGGGTCCTCCCAGCAGATCGCGCACGGTTGCGGCCAGCCGCTCGGCGTTCTCGGTCGCCGCGGGGTTTTCCAGCTCATCGTGACACCACTTGGCCAGTGCGGGCCCGGTGGCACGGTGCTGCAGACTTTCGGGAACCAGTTCTCGGTCGGCGACGATGTTGATGGCAGTGACCCATTTGACCTGCACCAGTCGGCTGGCCAGTGCCCAGGCCAGAGGGTCCAGTCGGTAGAAGACCATGTGGGGCGTACCCAGTGCCGCCGTTTCGAGACTGGCTGTGCCACTGGCCACCAGGGCTCTGTCGGCGGCGCGCAGCACCGTGTGGAACTGTCCCTGGATCTGTCTCACACCTGGCAGCAGGCGTGTTGCCTGATCGAGAGTGTCCGGGTCCAGTCCATCGGCCAGCTGCAGCACGCGCAGGGGAGCATGCGTCTTGTCGGGCCAGAGGCGCTCAAGTTCCGCTTCGGTATCCCGCAGGATCGGCAGATGACGTTTCAGTTCTCCACGACGGCTGCCGGGACAATAGGCGATCACCGGGCGAGATGAATCAATTCCAAGAAGCTCCCGGGCCAGATCGCGCGATGGGGCGTTCGACACCAGGTCAAGCACCGGATGGCCCACGAAGCGGGCATCCACGGGAAGGCTCCGGTAATCATTCTCTTCAAAGGGGAAGATCAGTGCGATCGCGTCGCAGAGTTCGCCCATGGTGCGCAGGCGGCCACGCTTCCAGACCCAGTACTTGGGACTGATGTAATACAGGATCCGGGGAACAAGGCTGCGCAGGTCGCGCGCCAGGCGCAGGTTGAATCCGGGGAAGTCGACCAACAGCAGCATCTCGGGAGAGCGTTCGCGGACCACATCCTCCAGACGGCGAAAACTGCGGCGCAAGGTGCCCAGGCTGCCGAGAACATCCAGCACGCCCATCACGGCAAGCTCATTCTGGGGGATCAGGATGTCCATTCCGGCCTTTTCCAGGGCCGGCCCACCGACACCGTACACCGGAATTCGCGGGTTTCGGCGACGCAATTCCCGCAGCATGGCCGCGGCAATCTGGTCGCCGGAGCTTTCCCCGCAGACCAGCAGAATCCCCCCCTTCTCCCTCAGGGATGGCATCGGGGTGCTCATGTCAGTAGCCCAGTGCCAGACCATCGGCGCGTGGATCGGCGGCACCGCGCAGGCGCCCGTCCGGATCACGCAGGAGAAGCGAAGCCACGCTCCAGGGCTCGGTGCGCTCGTCCAGTTCCCACCCCAGTTCGCGCAGGCGGGTCCGGCTGGCCGGGGAGAATGCGGGTTCCAGCATCAGAAGGGCGGGGCGCCACTGCTGGTGATAGCGGGGAAGTGCCAGCGCATCGGCCGGGTCCATTCCATAATCCACCAGATCCAGCGCATGCAGCAGCACGGTGCTGATGATCTTGGGGCCACCCTGACTGCCTGCGACCAGATGAACCTGGCCATTCTTCAGCACAATCAGGGGAGTCATGCTGGACAAGGGACGTGCCCCCGCCCGCACCGCATTGCGGGGGCTGCCGACCAGCCCATAGAAATTGGGCACCCCCGGCTGGATCACGAAATCATCCATCTCATTGTTGAGCACGATGCCGGTGCGCGGTTCGGTGATGCCCGATCCGAAGTACGTATTGATGGTGGCAGTCAGCGAAACGGCATTGCCACGGGAATCGATCACGCAGACATGGGTCGTGTGATCGCCCTCGCGGATCTCCCGTTCCAGTCCGGGCCAGGCCTGATCGGTTCGTATACCGGAAGTCACCAGAGCGCGCAGCGAGTCGGCATACTCCTCCGAAAGCAGTCTGTCAAGGGGAATGGTGCAGAAGCGGGGGTCACCGAACCAACGGGCACGGTCGGCAAACGCGTATTCGAGAGTGCGGGCCACACGATCGATGCGCAGGGGATCCCGCGGCGCCAGTGTGTCCAGTTGTTGGCCATCCAGCACCTGCAAGGCCTCGATCAGCAAGGCACCGCCGGATGAGGGAGCACCGATCGATCGCAGCTCCAGTCCGTGATACGATCCCGACACCACGGTCTCGGCGGTGGCTTCCACGGCCAGCAGATCACCGCCGGTGAGGATGCCACCGCGTTCCTGGGCCAGGCTGTCCAGTGCGGGGGCAAACACCAGTTCGAGAAATTCGCGTACGCCCAGCTCCTGCAGACGGGCCAGACTGCGCGCCAGGGCGGGTTGAATCAGGCGATCACCCGTGTCGAGGATCTCACCATCCTTCCACCAGGGCTGGCTGGCCACATCGTTGTGCAGGCGCAACAGCGAGTCACTGGCCGCCAGCACGCGTCCGAGGCGGGGGCCCACGCTGAATCCCTGCTCGGCAAGCAGCCGAGCAGGTTCGACCAGATCATGCCAGGGCAAGTGGCCCTGCTCCTCGTGCAGCAGCGCCAGGGCCTGCAACTCACAGGGCACGGCGACAGCCAGAATGCCCGCACCTGAAAGGTCGGGCATTGGCAGTCCGTCGGCATCGAGATACATGTCAAAACGTGCGGCGGCCGGGGCGTTCTCGCGTCCACTGATGGCCCGTGTCACACCATCCTCGGCCGAATGGCTCACCAGCAGGCACCCTCCGCCCAGACCGGAACTGTAGGGTTCACAGACCGCCAGCGCCAGTGTGGTGGCGATGGCGGCATCCGCCGCACTGCCACCCGCGCGCAGGATCTTCAAGCCCGCCATACTGGCCAGACTGTCCGCGCTGACAACCGCACCGTTGCGCCAGGCAGGGTTTTCCAGCTGCCCGCCGCAGGCCAGCAGACCCGCCAGCAGAAGTGGCAGGCCTCGCTGAAACGCTCTACCCCTCATCGGGCAGACCAAGGATGGCGGCACGCTGTTGTTCCACATCGGCCTTGACACTGTCAAGGATGCCGTTGACGAACTTGCCGCTGTTCTCGGTGGAGTACTTCTTGGCGATCTCGATGGCCTCGTTGATCGAGACCTTGGTGGGAATGTCCGTGTGCAGCATTTCGGCAATGGCCAGACGCAGGATGATGCGGTCGAGCAGGGCGATACGCTCCAGATCCCACTTGAAAGCCTTGCGCGCGATCAGCGCATCGATGCTGTCGGAGTCCCGCACGGTCTTGAGCACAAGGTTGCGCAGAAAGGCCCGGGTGGCTTCGTCGCCGAGGGCGCCGGCGGGCAGGTCTTCACCCGGCCCCACCTGCAGCTCTTCCTTGCGATTCAGTACCAGGGCGGACTCCATCACCTCGCCCAAGGGTCTCCCCGAGAGATGGTGAGCATAGAGCACGGCAATCGCCTGCTCGCGCGCGTAGCGCCGGTCGGGGCGGACTTCAGCCATGTGCTCCTCGTTCTCAAGCCATCACGGATCGTGCGATCACGATCCGCTGGATTTCACTGGTACCTTCGTAGATCTCGGTCACACGGGCATCGCGCATGAAGCGTTCGGCGTGATACTCGCGGCTGTAGCCATACCCACCATGGATCTGGACACACTCGCGCGCACAGAAGTTGGCGGTCTCGCTGGCGTACAATTTGGCCATGGCCGCATAGCGACTGTAATCAAGCCCGGCATCGCGCAGGCTGCAGGCCTTGTAGACAAGATTGCGGGCCGCTTCGATGCGGGTTGCCATGTCGGCGAACTTGAACTGGATCAGCTGGAACTGGTCAATGGTCTTGCCGAACTGCTCGCGCTGCCTGGCGTAATCCAGCGCCAGTTCGAAGGCGCCGCGCGCCAGGCCCAAAGACTGGCTGGCGATGCCGATGCGGCCGCCGTCGAGCATGCCCAGCGCCACGTGAAGGCCCTTGCCCTCTTCGTGTAGCAGGTTTCCGGCGGGTACGCGCACCTTGTCGAAGTGCATCAGGGCCGTATCACTGCAGCGCAGGCCCAGCTTGTCCTCGAGCTTGCCCAGGCTCAGCCCGGGCGTGCCCTTCTCCACCAGCAGGGCGGTCTTGGCGCTGCGCCCTTCCACCTCAGGCCCGCTGCTGCCGATGACCAGGAACAGGTCGGCGCGGCTGCCGTTGGTGACCCACATCTTCGATCCGGTGATCACATACTCGTCGCCTTCGCGCTCGATGCGAGTCTCGAGGCTGCGCACATCACTGCCGGCACCGGCCTCGGAAAGGCAGAATGCGGCCAGCATGCGGCCGTCGCACAGGGGCCGCAGGTACTTCTCGCGCTGGGCTTCGGTACCGAAACGCAGCAGGGGAGCACAACCCAGCGAGTTGGTCACACTCAGAGCCACCGCGAGGGCCGCGTCCACCGCGGAGATTTCCTCGAGAGCCAGGGAATAGCTGATGCTGTCCATTCCCATGCCGCCCCATTCTTCGGGCACCATCATGGCCCCGTAGCCCATTTCGAGCAGCTCGTGACGCAGGGCGTCGGGAATCTCGGCGTTCTCGTCGCGTTCGCGCACTCCGGGCAAGACCTTTTCCCGGGCGAAGCGTCGGGTCATTTCCTGAACGGCCAGCTGCTCTTCGGTGAAGAGGAAATCCATGAACTCTCCTGCGCAATGAAAGACCGAACGGATCGATTCCGCTCAGGCGCTGTAATCGTAGAAACCCTTGCCGCTCTTGCGGCCCAGATGACCGGCGGCCACCATCTTCTTCAGCAGCGGGCAGGCACGATACTTGGGGTCGCCCAGCTCGGTGTGCAACACGTTGAGAATGGCCAGACACACATCCAGACCGATGAAGTCCGCCAGGGTCAGCGGGCCCATGGGGTGCGCCATGCCCAGTTTCATGATTCCATCGATGGCTTCGCGGGTGGCCACACCTTCGAACAGGGTGAAGATCGCCTCGTTGATCATGGGCATCAGAATGCGGTTGGCCACGAATCCGGGGTAGTCCTGTGAGACAAGCGGAGTCTTGCCCAGTTCGCGGCAGGCGCTCAGCACGGCGTCGTTGGTGGCCTCGCTGGTCACGTGACCACGGATCACCTCAACCAGAGTCATCACGGGTACGGGATTCATGAAGTGCATCCCGATGACCTGGGTGGGGCGTGATGTCACCGAGGCCAGCCTGGTGATGCTGATCGAGGAGGTGTTGCTGGCGAGGATCGCGTCGGCGTCGGCCAGAGTGTCCAGCTCCCGGAAGATCTTTTCCTTGAGTGTCACGTTTTCACTGGCGGCCTCGATCACCAGCCCGCTGCCCTTGACCGCGTCCAGGCTGTTCGCGGCAGTGATCAGCGCCAGCGCGGTGGCTGCCTGCTCCGCGGTGATCTTCTCCTTGCTCACTTCCCGCTCGAGGTTCTTGCGGATTGTGGCGTGCCCACGAGCCAACGCCTCGGCGTTGATATCGATCAGCGTGACACTGTATCCAGCCTTGGCGAAGACATGGGCGATGCCATTGCCCATGGTGCCGGCACCGATCACGGAAATGCTGCGATTCATCGGAAATGTTCTCCTGGCAAAAGTCCGGTTCAGTCGATCTGACGGTCCACGATCAGGCTCACGGCTTCGCCGCCGCCGATACAGAGGCTGGCCAGCCCACGGCGCAGACCCGAGTCTTCCATCTCGTGCAGCAGAGTGACCAGGATCCTGGCTCCGCTGGCACCGATGGGATGCCCCAGACTGACCGCGCCCCCCCTTGGATTGACCTTGGCCGGATCCAGCTTGAGCAACTGGTTGTTGGCCAGAGATACCACCGAAAAGGCTTCGTTGATTTCGAAGCAGTCGATGTCCGCCAGTCCCAGTCCCGCTTTCTCGAGAGAGCGGGTGATCGCGGCGGCGGGAGCCGTTGTGAACCACTCGGGCTTCTGGCCAGCGCTGGCATGTGCCACGATGCGGGCCAGGGGCTTCAGACCCAGCTCGCGTGCCTTGTCGGCGCTCATCAGGACCAGGGCGGCCGCCCCGTCATTGATCGAACTGGCGTTGCCCGCCGTGACCGTACCATCCTTCTCGAAGGCAGGACGCAGACTGCCCAGGCGGGCCGGCTGGCCGCGTCCGGGCTCTTCGTCCGTATCCACGATCAGCGGATCACCCTTGCGCTGGGGCACTTCCACCGGAGCGATCTCGCGCTTGAACCGGCCGCTGGCGATTGCCTCGTTGCTGCGGCGGTAGGATTCCACCGCGAACGCATCCTGATCTTCGCGCGTGATGCACATCTCGCGGCTGCAGAGCTCGGCAGCACTGCCCATGTGGTAGTCGTTGTAGACGTCCCAGAGTCCATCATGAACCAGTCCGTCGATCAACTTGCCATGCCCCATGCGATAGCCGTTGCGGCCTTCCATGAGGTAGTAGGGCGTCAGGCTCATGTTTTCCATGCCGCCCGCCACGGCGATGTCGCAGTCACCGAGGGCGATCGCCTGGGCTGCCAGCATCACAGACTTGAGACCGCTGCCACAGACCTTGTTGACGGTCGTGCAGGGCACATGCTCGGGCAGACCCGCGAACAGGGCAGCCTGGCGCGCGGGAGCCTGGCCGACACCCGCGGGCAGTACCGTGCCCATGTAGACTTCACCCACGGTAGCGGGGTCCACCCCCGCGCGCTGGAGCGCAGCCTTGATGGCCACCGCACCCAGACGGGGACCGGGAATCGACGCAAGGCTGCCATTGAAGGAGCCGATGGGAGTGCGGGCAGCGCCCACGATCACTGTATCACGCATTGGAAATTCCTTTCCTTGACTCTGTCATGCCACCACCAGACCCTGCTCCTGCCATGGGATCATTCCATGACACAGAAACCAGGCCGAACAGTCCAGCCGCGCCAGCTCCTCCCGCAGGCGGGTGGCTTCGGCAGGGTTTTCATCCGAATCATTGCGCAGCCCCGGGCGAAAGGAAGACCGGGTCGAGAGCAGATCACCGGCCAACAGCAGACCGCCCTCGCCTTCGACGCGCACCACCTGATGTCCGGGCGTGTGCCCTTCCCTGAGCCAGATCTCAATGCGTGGCTCGAGGGCCCAGTCGCCGTCATGGATCAGGGTGCGCGGGCAGTTCATCAGCCGTTCCAGGTCCCCCCGGCGGAAGTAGCGAACACGGGCCCGACCATCCAGCTCGCGACGCCACCAATCCAGGGCAGCCTGTTGCACGTGAACCCATGCCTTGGGAAAACGCTCGTTGCCATAGTTCCACAGACCGCCGGCGTGATCTCCGTCGAGATGGGTCAGGACCACGTGATCCACCGTCTCGGCAGGAACCCCCAGGATGTCCAGCTGAGTCTCCAGATCGTGCTCCGGCGCCTGCCAGGCCAGGTCGGGCAGGTGCTGCATCAGTCCCGGATCGGGTCCGCAATCCACCAGCAGAGTCAGGCCATCACCGCGGATCACGCAGGCTCGCAGCGGCAGGGTGAAGCGCGACCGTCCCGCCCGTGCGCCGTCAGCCGGGCGCTCGGGTACCCGCAGCAACCCGCAGTCCAGAGGCCAGGCCCGAAACGCGCGCCCCTTCCAGGACGCGGGCAGACGTTCGCCCGCGGGTTGGATCACCGTGCATCCAGCAATTGTCGCGAGATCACCAGACGCTGGATCTCACTGGTTCCTTCACCGATCTCGCAGAGCTTGGCATCCCGGTAGAGCCGTTCGACCGGATACTCGCGTGTGTACCCGTATCCGCCGTGAATCTGGATCGCGCGGTCCGCGCACCATGAGGCGGTCTCGCTGGCGAAGAGCTTGGCCATGGCGCCAGCCTGGGAATAGTCCATGCCGGCGTCCTTCATCCTGGCCGCGCGCAGCACCAGTTCGCGAGAGGCTTCGACGCGGGTGGCCATGTCGGCCAGATAGCCCGCGATCACCTGGTTGTCGCAGATGGGCCGGCCGAACTGCACGCGATCCTGGCTGTAACGCAGGGATTCGTCGAGAGCACGCTGGGCCAGTCCCACCGAGAGCGCCCCAATGCTGATGCGGCCGCCATTGAGAGTCTTCAACATCTGCTTGAATCCCTGGCCGCGAGGCCCGAGCATCTGACTGGCCGGCACACGCACGTCCTCGAAGGAAAGGGCGTGGGTATCGCTGCCGCGCAGGCCCAGTTTCTTCTCCTCGGCGCCGATCGTGTAGCCCGGGGTTCCCTTCTCGATGATGAAACACGAGATCTCGCGTTTCGATGTGTCGGTCACGGCCGTCAGGATCAGGTAGTCGGCGTAGGCGGCATTCGTGATCCACATCTTGGACCCGTTGATCACCCAGTGATCGCCATCCTGGACCGCCTGGGTGCGCGTGCCTCCCGCATCACTGCCCGCACCGGGTTCGGTCAGTCCGAAGGCACCCAGTGTCTGGCCGCTGCAGAGTCGCGGCAGGTACTGGGCCTTCTGCTCGGGGCTGCCGAACATGTAGATCGGGTTGGTGCCCAGGCTGGTGTGGGCCGCGAGAATCAGCCCGGTGCTTCCACAGGCACGGCCGACTTCCTCGACGGCGATCGCGTAACACACGGTATCCATGCCGGCGCCGCCGAACTCTTCGGGATAGGGAATTCCCAGCAGCCCCAGTTCGGCCATCTTGCCGATGGTTTCGTGGGGAAAGCGCTGGTCGTGATCCAGCTCGGCCGCCAGGGGCTGGATCTCCCGCTGGGCGAAGTCACTGACCATCTCGCGCAGCATGCGCTGGTCTTCATTCAGGAATTCATATGCCATGGTGGTCCTTCGGGTGGTTTCAGACGGCCCGGCTCACGGGTTGCGATTCCATCCGCCGGGCTCCCGCGCGGCAGATGTCCTTCAGATGCAGCTGGATGCTGCGGCGTCCCTGCCAGACATTGTCTTCCACGCTGTAGACGATGTCCAGCAACTCGAGGTTGGCGATTTCGGGCTCCAGCCGCCCCAGACCGTATCCGATGGTCTCGAATTCGTAGCCACCCTTCTGCAGTCTGACGTGGAGATGCCCATTGCCGACCTGGCGTACCACGCTGCAGATCTGGACATCCCGGGTCAGGAAGAGGGGCTTGGGATTGCGGGGACCGTGTGGCGCGAAGCGGGCCAGGGTCTCCACGAACTGGCGATTGATTTCGGCCAGGGGGATCTCGGCAGCCAGCACCAGACGCGGGAGCAAGTCCTGCTCGCTTAGGTTGTTGGCACAATATTCCTTCAGCCGACGCGCGAACTCGGGAATCACTTCCTCGCGGATGGTGAGACCTGCCGCATACATGTGCCCACCGAACTGCTCGAGCAGTTCCTTGTTCTCATTCAGAGCACTGTAGATGTCGAATCCGGGAATGCTGCGCGCACTGCCCTTGCCCACGCCGTGTTCGTCGACGGAGATCAGCACGGTGGGGCGATGGTACTTCTCGATGATGCGCGAGGCGACGATTCCGATCACGCCGCAGTGCCATTCCCGCTGGGCCAGCACGATCACGCGGTCGTTGACCAGATCGACTTCCTGCTCGACTTTGAGCAGGGCTTCACTGAGTGTGCCCTGGTCGATGCATTTGCGCGCGCAGTTTTCCTCTTCCAGGACCTGGGCGATCTCTCGGGCGCGGCTGCGGTTCTTGGTGGTCAGCAGTTCCACGGCACGTTCCGCGTTGCCCATGCGACCCACGGCGTTGATCCGGGGGGCAAGGCCGAAGATGATCTGGCTCACATCCACTTCCCGCCCCTGGGGGCTGGCCACATCCAGCAGGGCACGAATGCCCGTGAGAGGTTGGGTGTTGAGCTTGTCCAGTCCCAGACTGACAAGGATCCGGTTCTCGCCCAGCAGCGGCACGATGTCCGCCGCACTTCCCAGCGCGGCCAGATCGAGATAACGGAAGGCCAGCCCGTCGTCGAGCTGGAGTCTGTCACTCAGTGCCTGAACCAGTTTGAAGGCGACACCGACTGCCGCCAGTTCGCGGAAGGGATACCCGCAGGATTCGACCTTAGGGTTGAGGATGGCGTTGGCGTTGGGCAATTCGTCGCCCGGCCGGTGGTGATCGCAGATGATCACATCCATGCCAAGCTCTCGTGCATAGCGGATCTGGTCAACGGCCGTGATGCCCGTGTCCACGGTCACCAGCAGGCGATCACCCTGGGCCCAGCACTCCCCGATGGCTGTCTCGGACAGGCCGTAGCCGTCGTTCTGTCGCTCGGGTATCCGGTAGGATACGCGTCCACCCAGGTCTTTCAGTACCAGGTAGAGCAGCGATACGCTGGTGACACCATCCACATCGTAATCGCCATACACGACGATCCGTCGGCGATCCGTGAGCGCCCCGATCAGGGTATCCACGGCCTTGGCCATGTCCGCCATCTGCATGGGATCCTGAAGGTCCTTGAGGCTGGGAGTGAAAAAGGCCTGAATCTCGTCGGCCGAATTCAGTCCCCTGTTCAGCAGGATCGCCGCGATGACGGGCGAGATGTTCAGTGATTCAGCGACATCCGCAACTCGTTGGCTGGACTGAATATCCCCTGGGTGTTCCCAGAGAATCTCCATGTCTGCTCCATCTATCGTTCATCACACACTTCGATTCTCGAGTGGACGAATGTCCACGGGGCGGCGGCTTGCGCGCAGGGATCGCGACGTGCTCGCCCGATGTGCCGCTCGGGCACCGCGTCCAGCAGAACTGTGGCCCGAAGTCCGCCCATAAGCCGGATTCTGTCTCCGCCGAAACGGAGGGTGGCCATTGATCTATGCGACCTACCCGGGAGTTTCCGGTCTGCGACCGGAACCTTTGCATTCCGGCAAGCCGGAATGCTGGTGTCCGTCCGTCAGGCCATGAAGCGGGCCGCTCGTGCTCCCTGCTTGGTCTTGCTTCGGATGGGGTTTACCCTGCCACGACGGTTGCCCGCCGCGCGGTGCGCTCTTGCATTGAGCCAGGTTGATCCCCGGCCGCACCATTTCACCCTTGCCCGCGTCTTCGCAAGCGAAGACGTTGGCGGTATATTTTCTGTGGCACTTTCCGTCGCCTCGCGGCGCCCCTTGCGGGCATCCTGCCCTGTGAAGTCCGGACTTTCCTCGCTGTGCACGACACAGAAGGCTGCCAGATTGCACAGACCCTCTGTGTCGAGCACAACGCGGCCACCGAACGGGCTTCGGGCCACAGTTCTGCTTCTTCCCAAATCCATGGGAATTCCCATGGTCACACCACGTTCCGGCACAGGCCGGTTCGCTCAGTCCTGGATCAGGAGCTGGTCGCTGACGAGCACGCGACCACAGGTCTCACACAGGATCAGTTCGTTCATGGCGCGCACTCGCGTGATGGTCTGGGGCGGCAGGGTGTGGAAACAGCCGCCGCAGCTGGTGCTGCGATTGATGGCCACCACGCTGCGTCCGTCCTTGGCCTTGAGAATGCGCTCGTAGTGGGCCAGCAAGCGAGGTTTCACCTGGGCCGCGGCCACATCGCGCTCTTTCTGGAGCAGGGCCGCCTGCTTGGAGGTGCGCTCATTGAACTCCGCGTAACGGGCATTCATTTCCGCAAGCCGGGTCTCCAGTTCGCCCACCTGGCTGGAACTGGTTTCCAGTTCCCGCTCGGCTTCGGCCAGGGATTCCATGGCCTGCGTCAGCTTGGAATCGTTGTCAGCCAGGCTTTCCTGGTGCCAATCTATCTCGCGCGTGACCGCCTCGTACTCCTGGTTGGTCTGGGTGCCGAAGAGCCGCTCCTGCAGGGAGTTGATCTTGCGTTTCAGCTCGTCTCCGGCCTTCTCCCGCTTGCTGATGTCCACGTGCAGTTCCTGGCGGCTGGTTTCCGCTCCGGAACGCCGTTGCTTCAGCTCGACGAATTCCTTCTCGATACGCTTAAGCTCCATGGGCAGGGTGCCCTTGGAGATTTCGAGCTCACGGAATCGGTCGTCGATCTTCTGCAGCTCCATCAACAGGCGCAATTGCTCTTTCAAGGTGGTCCTCCACGGGCGATCTAAAAAAAATGCACCCCCCCGGGGTGCATTTGAACTGCAGAAGTCAGTCTACGGACAAGATGAGGCGACCGTCACGCACGCAAATACCCGGATGTCGCACCGCCCCTCCCCTCCGTTGAACAGGGATCTAATATAGAAAGGATGCTCTCGAGTGCAAAGCTGGATTCCGGCTTTTTCACCCAAGCCGGCGATCGAGAAACAGCTTCAGCTCATGGCAGACATCCACTGAACCCGCAATGAGATTTCCGGTCTGGATCGCGTCTTCCTGACCCGGCCCCTGGGTGGCTCCCTGGGCCTCTTCGATGAGGACAAGCCCGGCCATCAGGTCCCAGGGCGAGAGATGGATTTCGAAAAAAGCATCAAAAATTCCGGCCGCGGTATAAGCCAGGTCAAGGGCAGCACTTCCGGCTCGGCGGATGCCGCCACTGAGCGGCAGCAGATCCACGAAGAGCTGGGTATAGAGCCTGGCCAGATCGCGATTCCGGACAGGAAATCCGGTGGCGAGAAACGCCCCTTCCAGATTGGGGCGGGTGCTGCACCGAATTGCCTGCTCGGGGGCACCCTTTCTGCTGACCCAGGCCCCTCCCCCTTGCCAGGCGAAGTATTCATCCTCGAGGCAGACATCGACAACCAGACCGAGAATCGGTCGAAATGGGGCCATCTCGGGGAATCGCCCACCGCAGAGCACCCGGGGAGCCACCCGTTCGACCAGCGCGATGGACACCGCGAATGCCGGAAACCCATGCATGAAGTTGCTTGTGCCATCCAGAGGGTCCACGACCCAGACACGCTGATGCCCCTCCAGATCCCGGCCGCCCTCTTCTCCCAGGAATCCGATTCCGGGAAACTTCTTGGCCAGAATCTCGCGGATCAGACCCTCGCACTCCAGATCCACGCGGGTCACGAAGTCCTGATGCCCTTTCAGGACGACTGCCAGATCCGTCCCACTGCGAAAAGCTTGACGGATGACGGACGCTGCGGCAGCACCGGCTTCACGGGCAGCTTCAAGAAGCGGGCCAGCCTCATTGTGGGTCATCGCACCAGCTCCTCGCGATAGGTGTCGCCCGACTCGAATCGCACGGGGCCAATCCCGGGCGCCAACCAGAGGCGAAACTCCAGTTGCTGGCCCATGGCATCCACTCCGAAGCGCCTGAGCAGTTCCTCGTTCACCAGATACTCCATCCCGAACGCCCAGAGGTTTCGCTCGTCGGCACGTTCAAGGTGCTGCCATCCCAGCTTGCGGGCCTGGAAGCCGGGCAGATACTCGACCAGCGAAGAGTCCGCTTCCAGTGGCCAATCCAGCAGCCCCATGGTCAGGGAGAAATCGGGCAGCAAGAGTTCCATGCTGCGCTCATGCACGATCAGTTGCGGATTGCCAACCAGACCGCGATGACGCGGGTCATTGAAAGCCAGTCCCTTGCGACCCGCTTCGCGCGTATCCACGATCGCGGTCTCCAGCTGGTAGCGGAAGTTTCCCCCATCGGCGCGCTGGACCTCGAACGTGCGGCGCATTCCGGATGAATCCGGGAAGAGTTCGAGCAGCCCGGTCGGTTGAGGTGGCCCCTGACAGGCCAGGCAAACAAGGATCAGCGGCAAACAGTACAGAACAGCACGCATGTCACGTCCCTTCCGGAGACCAGACGACCTCGACCTTCAGACGGTCCTGGTCCTCGAAGAACAAGGCCACCGAATTCGTGCCACTGGCATAAGGCCAGCGATCTTCATAGAGCATGGATATCCCCTGACTTTCCAGCCAACTTTTGAGGGAGAAGACCCGCTCCCGGCTTTCCGCCCGGAAAGCCAGATGATTCAGCCCGGGGCGGCAGCGATGGAACCCGGATCTGGCGAATCGAGCCTCCGCCTGGACGAAAACGAGATAGGCCCCAGTGCTGTCATCGATGAAACTCACTCCCTGTGGCCATTCCTGATGCAGGCGCCACCCCAGCCGGGCAAACAGTGGGTCCCAGAACTCACGGCACGCCGCAAGCTGGCGCACATAGATTTCAACATGGTGCAACGAGCAGGGAGGTGGGGCGCCGGCCATGGTTTTCCTTCAGCGAGTCGAGTGTTGAAAGTGGTCTGACCCGGCGATCCAGATCAGTTCACGAAGGGCCGATAAGCTACCAATACCCCGAAGGATCCGTTTCCGGACCCGGAGGATATCCACAATCCGAATGATGCGAAGGAGTCCACGATGCGGTTTCTGGTTGTTGAAGATGATTTCATCGCAAGGCGCATTCTGACCCAGCACCTGTCCCGCTGGGGATCCTGCGATGTGGCAGTGGACGGGGCCGAAGCGGTCCAGGCGGTCAAGATGGCCCTTGTGGAAGCAAAACCATACGACCTGATCTGCCTGGACATCATGATGCCCAACCTCAACGGGCAGGAAGCGCTCAAGCGCATTCGCGCGGTCGAGGTGGAGTTTGAGATCTCCCCCGGCGAAGGCAGCAAGATCGTGATGACCACCGCCATGGGTGATTCGCGGAATGTGCTCTCGGCCTTTGACTCACAATGCGAAGGGTATCTGGTGAAACCGATCACGCCCGAGGCTCTTGAGAAGCAGCTGATCTGCCTGGATCTGATCCCGGCCTGAACCCTGAGCGATCGACGACTCCCAAGCCATTCACCTCGCCCGCACGGACTGCATGATGAAGATTCTGAGCGCGGATGATGATCTGACCAGCCGTCTGCTGCTGAAAGCCAATCTCCTCCGCTGGGGACACGAGGTGGTGAGTGCCGAAGACGGACTGAGCGCCTGGGAGCACCTGGTGCGGGACCCGGAGATCCGTTTCGCGATTCTGGACTGGATGATGCCCGGCGCCGACGGGATCGATCTTTGTACACGCCTGGCCCACAATGAACTGGGCCGGTTCGTGTATACGATCCTGCTGACCGGTCGCGCCGAGAAGAAGGACATTGTCGCGGGTCTGGAATCCGGCGCACACGATTTCCTCACCAAACCCTTCAATCCGGCCGAACTTCGATCCAGAGTGGACGTGGGTCGGCGCATCCTCAACTACGAATCGGAACTGGGCCAGGCCAACCAACGTCTCCAGGTGTACGCCACCGAAATGGAACAACTGGCCGAGGCCCGGGCCAGGCAACTGGTGCACAGCGAACGGCTGGCCACTCTGGGAACGATGTCCGCGGGTATCGCACACGAGATCAACAACCCTGCCAGCTTCATTTCGGGAAACGTGCAGACGCTGCGCAGATTCTGGAGCGTGTTGCAGGAGCAGGACACCACCGAAGGCAACCCGGACCCCGAGCGCTTGAGTTTCATCCAGGAAGAAGTGCCGCGGGTTCTGGACGGCATCCAGGAAGGCGTAAGCAGGATCAGCCGGATCGTCAAGGGTCTTAAATCATTCTCGTCGCGCGATACGGGGGAAATGCAGCCCTGTTCGCTCAACGAGATCCTTGAGAACGCGCTGATGCTGGCCGGCCATGTGCTCAAGAACCGCATGACCGTGGAAAAGGATCTCTGCCCGGATATGCCCCTGCTTGAAGGCAACCCACAGGAGCTGGAACAAGTCTTCGTCAATCTGTTCGTCAATGCGGCACAGGCGGTGGGCAAAAACCGGCAGGGGCGGTTAATTGTTCGCAGTCGCGCGAACGATAAGGATCTGTACACCACTGTTGAAGACAACGGTCCTGGAATACCCGAAGAGCTGCTGACGAAGATCTGGGATCCATTCTTCACCACGAAGAGCGTGGGAGAAGGCACGGGGCTTGGCCTCGCGATCAGCCTGGGCATCATCGAACGTCACGCCGGGCAGATCCTCGTTGATAACAGGCCAGAAGGCGGAGCACGCTTCCTGTTGCGACTTCCAGCGGCTGAAAGGAAGGTACAAGATGGTCGTTCAGATTCTGATCGTGGATGATGAACTGGAAATCCGCGAAATGCTGGCACGATACTTCCGGTTTCTGGGGTACTCCGTGGAAACGGCGGCCAACGGGCGGGAAGCCATTGCCAGACTGGAAGAGATCCGGACGGACATCGTGATCTCGGACATCATGATGCCCGAGATGAACGGAGTGGAACTGCTGGCGCACATTCGCCAGGAGTATCCGATGACCCATGCGATCATGATCACGGGCTATGTGACACTGGACAATGCGATGAACTGCATGCGCCTGGGCGCGGACACGATGATCTTCAAGCCTCTCGAAGACATGTCCCAACTGGAACAGGCGGTCGGCAAGGCCGTCGCCCGAATCCAGCACTGGCTGCAGCTGCTCAATGACCTGCGCGCGATGAAACCCGCTTCCTGAGCCGAGGGACCCGATGGCAAGCCAGAATCTCAGTGTGGACCAGGAGCTGCTGGTCGAATTCATCGATGAATCTTCGGACACGCTAAGCAGTCTCGATGCCCTGTTCATCGAACTGGAGCAGACACCGGGAGACACTCAGATCGTGAACGCGATCTTTCGTCCGGTGCATTCCATCAAGGGAAACAGTGCGTTCTTCGGGTTCAGCAACATCAAGTCGCTGGCTCACGAAATGGAAACCATCCTGGATCTGGTCCGCAAGAATCGACTGATGGCGGACCAGCAGGTGACATCCGTCCTGCTGGAAGGCGTGGACACGCTGAAGAGCATGTTCGAGCAGGTCCGCGGCGGAGGCGCTGAAGTGGGAGATGCCGAATCCTTCGCCCAGCTGCTGTCCAGGGTTCGCGAACTGGCCATCCCCTCCGGCAGCGAGGACGCGCTGGGTTCCGTGATGCATCTGCTTCAGGGATTGCTGGGAACCCTTGAAGGCAAAGACCCCAATCTTGCCACGACTCTTCAGGAAGCGCTGACCACACTGGGCACGCTGGTCGAGGGCGACGGAAGTGGTCTGCCCGATGAGGGCCGACAATTGCTGAAGCTCCTCAAGGATGCCGAGAACGGCATGCTGGACGAGAACACGGGATCCCATGCACTGGCCCTGCTGGAAGCACTGAAGGGCCTGGCCGAGAGTGAGCAGGCCCAGGCGACGATGGCCGATTGCCTGGATACCTGGCAGACGATCACCGGCGCCATGGGGTACGATCCCCTCTTGCGTGACCTGCTGCTTGAAAAGCTGACACCCCTCGAGAACGGAAAACACTTCCGCCCCTCGCCCACCCCGTCCAGTTCCGCGCCGACGAATGCCGGCAGCAGCGCACCGGGCACGGATGCGGGCGCACCCGCGGAATCACGCCAGGGCGCGATGGACTCCCAGAAGACCATGCGTGTCAACGAGGCACACATCGACACCTTTCTGGCTTATGTCGGCGAGCTGCTGGTGGTCGGTGACATGTTCGAACATCTGGAAAAGCGCCTCTCGGATGTGTCGGTCGATCGTCGTCTGGTCACCGATTTCCGCCGTGCCAACGAAACCTTCGACGGCCTCTCGAAGGACCTCCAGAAAAGCATCATGTCCATTCGCAAGGTGTCGCTCAAGTCCCTGTTCCAGAAAGTGCCGCGACTGGTCCGTGATGTGGCACAGAAGAGCGGCAAGCAGATTGACGTGGTGCTGATCGGCGAATCCGTGGAAGTGGACAAGAGCCTGATCGACCTGCTGGATGCCCCCCTGACCCACATGGTGCGCAACGCGGCGGATCACGGAATCGAGAGTCCGGAAACCCGTGAACAGCAGGGCAAGAATCCCAACGGAAGCCTGCGCGTGGAAGCGCGCCTCACCGACACGCACCTGGTGTTCAGCGTCAGCGACGACGGGGCCGGTCTGAATCTGGATGGCATCCGCCGCAAGGCGGAGAGTCTGGGCCTGATCCGCGAAGGCGCCCCGATGGGCGAGCAGGATGTGATACGCCTGCTCTTCAGTTCGGGAGTCTCCACCGCCCGCGAAGTCACCGACGTCTCGGGTCGGGGTGTGGGCATGGATGTGGTGAAACGCCAGATCGAGGATGCGGGGGGCCGGATCAAGGTCGACAGCACTCCCGGCCAGGGCTCGCGCTTCCTGATCGAACTGCCGCAGAGCGTGACCACTCAGATCCTGAATGGCTACCTGATAAGGGTGAATGGACAGACCTACATCCTGCCCATGGAACGCATCCAGGAAACCTCGACCCATCACCCTGAACAGGTGCATCGCATGCTGGGCAGGACGGATTTCGTGCGCCAGCACGAGAAGATGACTCCTCTGATCCAGATGCGTGACATGCTGGACTCGGGTCGCTGGTCCGGCTCGGGCCTGGGCGAACAGACCCTGGTGACCGTCGAGAGCCGCGGGCGCAGCATGGCCCTCTGTGTCGACGATGTGCTGGGCGTGCAGCAGGTGGTGCATCGCCGCATCGAAGGATTGCCCTCGGATGCGCCGATCATCGCGGGAGGAGCCCTGATGGGAGACGGATCCGTGGCCCTGATCATCGACATCGACCGGCTCTACGAAGACCTGGACCAACTGGCGGTGAACTGATCATGGAACGCCGCTTCCTGCTTCCCGGTGAGTCCGTCTTCTGCCGTACGGAAACCATCATCTCAACCCTGCTGGGTTCCTGTGTGGCGGTCTGCCTGTACGACAATGCCCGCTGCTGGGGCGGCATGAACCACTACATGCTGCCCGTGAACACGGGCGGAAGTCTGGAACCGGGAAAGTACGGGGACATCGCGATCCACAACCTGATTGCGGTGGCCCGTTCGGCCGGCTCAAGGAAATCGAATCTGGTGGCCTCGGTCTATGGCGGCGGACACGTGATCGGTCATCTGGGCGCCGCCTCGGTGGCATCGGTCAGCGGCATTCCCGAACGCAACGCCGAGATCGCGCTTGAGCTGCTGGCCAGATTCGGCATTCCTGTGATCCATCAGGACCTGGGCGGACGCAACGGCCGCAAGCTGCACATGAACTCCACAAGCAACCAGATCGAGGTGTCCATCATCCAGCGCATGGCGGAACACGCGGTCGTGGAAGAGCGTCGTGAACGTCTGGCCGGCCGCAAGGCCAGAGTTCTGATCGTGGACGACAGCGCTACGGTGAGGCGACTTCTGCGGCGCTGCATCGAAGAGTCCGGGGACCTGGAAGTGTGCGGCGAGGCGGAGGATGCCTACGATGCCCGCGAGAAGATTCTGGAACTGGATCCCGACCTGCTCACGCTGGACGTGATCATGCCCCGCATGGATGGCAATACCTTCCTGCGCAAGCTGATGCGCTACAAGCCGATTCCCGTCGTGGTCGTCTCGACGATCGCCAAGGAAGGCAGCGAGATGGAGCAGAAGCTGATGGCCAGCGGAGCGGTCAGCACGATCGACAAGGATTCGCTGAAGATCTATCAGGGGTTGGAGCGGGCGAGCGAGGTCGTGCTGCCCGCCTTGCGACAGGCGCTGCTGGCAGGGGCTCCCCGGCAGACCAGGACGCCTGCCTGATTCAGTCCGACCCGGCAACGGCCAGAATGCGAGCCGCGATTCGGGACAAAGGAAGCTGTTCGTCCACCGCCCCCAGCAAGTGGGCTTCCCGCGGCATGCCGTATACCACACTGCTCTGCTCGTCCTGCCCAATGGTCCTGGCGCCCTGCTGCTTCATCTCAAGCAGTCCCTCGGCGCCGTCCTTGCCCATTCCGGTCATGATCACGCCCAGCGCATTGGCACCACCGTAGCGGGCGACGGACTTGAACAGCACGTCCACGGATGGACGATGTCGAGATACGCGCGGGCCATCCTTCACGACCGCCTTGTATACGGCTCCCGAGCGGGCCAGCATCAGGTGACGGTTGCCCGGCGCGATGAGTGCCTTGCCCGGAGACAGGATCTCACCATCCTCGGCCTCGTGAACCGACATCGCCGATTCTTCGTTGAGCCGATTGGCAAACGAGCGGGTGAAATTCTCGGGCATGTGCTGCACGATGAGCATGGCCGGAGCGTTGGCGGGCATGGCGGACAGCACGTCGCGCAAGGCCTCGGTACCACCGGTGGAAGTACCGATCGCGACGATCTTGTGCGTGGTGCGGGTCATTGACAGGCGCTGGATCGCAGGGCGTTCGGGGTCGGATCGCAGACGGTCGGGCGAGATCCGGGCCGCTCCCTTGAGCTTCTCCGCCAGCTCCCGGGTCATGTCGCCAACCGTGTAGGACGAACCGGGCTTGCACAGCACATCCACGGCCCCCGCGGCCAGGGCTTCCATGGCCAGATCCCCGCCGCGCGGAGTCAGCGAACTGACCACGATCACCGGCAGGGGATGGAACTTCATCAGCTTGCGCAGGAAGGTGATGCCATCCATGCGGGGCATTTCGATGTCCAGGGTGAGCACATCCGGCTTGAGCGCCAGAATCTGGTCCCGGGCCGCGTAGGGGTCGATGGCGGTGCCCACCACTTCCAGCTCCGGATCGCGCGAGAGTTCCTCACTGAAGATTCTGCGCACGACGGCTGAATCGTCCACCACGAGAACCTTGACCGGCATGCTCAGTCCTCCGCATGGAATCTGACGATCACGGGCTCGCCATCGATTCTGTAGCACAGGCCATGCGCCGAATCGATCACATCCTGCCATTCATCGGCGGTCGAGCGTTCCAGATCCGTCTCGCTGAGCTCATAGTCGCGTTCGCAACCGAAAACCGCTTCAAGGACTTGTCCACACAGATTGCGTGTCAGCTCCTTGAGCGTTTCGCTGGCGCACAGGCGATTGTAGGTGTCCTCCACGTCCAGCCCCAACACGTTTCCAGCAATGCGCTCCCCGGTCTGGCGATGCAGGAACCAGGCCAGATAGCCACTGCGCTCGCCCTTGAAGCGAATGCTGAGGCGAATCCCACCGCACTCATCCGGGTCCAGATCATCCTTGGGGATGGGTTCACCGCAGAGCAGGGCCACGGTTTCCATCAACTCGCAGAACACGGTTCCCAGCAATTCCGGGTCAATAGCGTTCGTGCCCAGCGCGGGACGTCTGGTGTCGGTTCCGCTCATGCGGCCCCCGCGAACGCACCATCGAGTTCGTGGATTGCTTCTTCCACTTCCGCGAGCACGTCCTGGTCCAGATCCGAGGTGTACCCCAGACGATTGAAACTGCTTTCGGAATAATGGTAATGCCCCTGATCGACGCCCTGACTGTTGCCCGAGACGTGAGTCAGTCTCTCGGAAAGATGCACCAGATCCAGCAGCTGGCTGCCGGCCACGGCCAGCTCTGGCCGATGATGCCAGCGCACCGTATCACAGATCGTGACCGGTAGCTGCCAACGCCCCAGCAGGATGCTGCCCACCTCCGCGTGGTCGATGCCCAGTACTTCACGCTCGGCCGCGTCGAAGGAAATGCCGTCGCGCCTGACCAGATCCAGAATATCGTCGCCATCAACTTCCAGAAAGGATCCGAGCACAAGCTTTCCCACATCCAGCAGCAATCCCGTGGTGAATCCCAGTTCATTGGCGGGCCTGTGCAGGCAGCCGCAGATCTTGTCGGTACCCACCGCAGTGGCCACGGACTGGATCCAGAGTTTTCCGGGGGGCAGATCGTACCCATTGATTCCGGCCTGGAACAACGGGGCGGCCGCTGACGTGACCATCACATTGAACAGGTTGCGCAGTCCAAGTCGTGTGATCGATTCGCGTACCGTGCAGATTTCGCGAGCGGCGCCGAAGTAGCTGGAGTTGGCCAGGCGCAACACATTGCCGGTCATGCCGGGATCGAATTCAATGGCTTTCGCCAGATCCGCGATGCGGAACGAGGGATCGTTGAGCATGCGCAGTGCATCCATGGTGGACGCGGGCAGCCCCTTGACAGTCTGGACCTTGTTGATGATGTCTTCTCGACGGCTCAAGTCTTCATCCTCCTGTACTTCTGCATGCGGTTCCCGCCATCGCGTTCACGGCGTCTCACGCCGATAGACGGAAGGGGCGACACGCTGGAGACTGCTCAGACTGCCGGCCAGGCTTTCGCTGTGACCAACGAAGAGATACCCTCCGGGCCTGAGCAGCTGCTCCATGTTTTCCATCAATCGCTTGCGTGTCGGATTGTCGAAGTAGATCATGACGTTCCGACAGAAGATCACGTCCAGTGGTCCCTTCATGGGGTAGGGAGTTCGCACCAGGTTCAATCGTCGGAACAGGGCCAATCGTCGCAACTCATCGCGAACTCGCCAATGCACCTCGCCGTTGGCGGCGGCCACTCGCTGGAACCAGCGTTCGCGTCGTGCGGACGATACGGGCTCAAGCTTGCGATCCTCGTACTCGGCACGCTGACACTGCTCGAGCACCCGGGTCGAAATGTCGGTCCCCAGCAGCTTGATGTCGGCGATCCGACCGGCCGCAGCCTCCTGTATCACCATGGCCAGGCTCCAGGGCTCCTCGCCCGTGGAAGCAGCCGCGCACCAGATCCGGAGCCGCTTGACGCCCTGCCCGGCCCAATCATCCACCAGGCGATGCAGCAGATTGAAATGCTCGTTCTCGCGGAAGAAACTGGTCACATTGGTGGAAATCAGATTCAGCATCTGGACCATCTCTTCGCGCCCCTCACCATGCTCCAGCAGGGTGATGTAGGACTTGAGACTGTCCAGATTCAACTGGCGCAGGCGCTTTCCGAGACGGGCTTCCACCAGCGAACGCTTCTTCTCATTCAGCAGGATGCCACACTGGTCGTATACCAGATCGCAGAAACGTGTGTAGCTCTTGCTGTCGAAGATTTCGACCGCTGACCGTGTGTTGACGGACGTGGAGTCTTCCTCGCCCATCACCGGGAATGCGGAGCCGGTCGGTCGGGAATTCAATGCGTGCCCCCGTGAATCAGAAATCACCGAAGTCATCATCCGAGTCAAGCGGGAACACGTCTTCGGGCGCAAGCGCCGGTGCCAGCACACGCTTCGGACTGTTTTCGACGCGCGAGGTCATGGGCTGGACCCGTGTGGCCGATGACCTGAGGGGTGCTGCGGACGACCTGACGGGCGCGTCCTGAGGTGTTTCACGACGCTTGGGGGTGCGTGTCCGGAACGTGCTCACCATGGCCCGCAGAGAATGAACCTGCTCATTCAGGTGCTGGGCCGAGCTGGCGGATTGCTCGGAATTCGCCGCATTCTCCTGGGTGACACGATCCATGGTCACGACCGCATCATTGATCTGGCGGATCCCGTCGGACTGCTCCTTGGAGGCGGCCGCGATTTCCGTGATCAGATTGTTGACCTTGGTATTGCTGTCGATGATCTCGCTGAGGACCACACTGACCTCGTCGGAAATCCGCACACCACCCTCGGCGTTGCGAACCGATTCCTCGATCATGTCCGCCGTGTTGCGCGCGGCTTCGGCACTGCGCTGGGCCAGATTGCGCACTTCCTCGGCCACCACCGCAAACCCCTTGCCCGCGTCGCCGGCCCTGGCCGCCTCGACGGCCGCGTTGAGCGCCAGCAGATTCGTCTGGAATGCGATCTCATCAATGGTCTTGATGATCTTGGATGTCTGGTCGCTGCTGGACTTGATGCGGCCAATGGCTTCCACCATCCGGCCCATGGCGTTGCCGCCCTTCTCCGCGGCGACCTGGGCGGTGCGTGCAAGCCCACGGGCCTGTTCCGCATTGTCGGCATTCTGGGCTACCATCGACGACATTTCCTCGAGGGAGGATGAGATCTCCTCGATGCTGCTCGCCTGCAGGTTGGCGCCGTCGGCGATCTTCTTGGCGCCGTCGGCAATCTGCCCCGAAGCGCGTCCCACCTGATTGACCGAGATGCTGATCTGCATGAAGGCGTTCTCGAGGATGTCCATCGCCTTGTTCAGATTCCGCTTGATGATCGCGTGATCACCTTCATAGTCATTGGTGATGCGCACGGTAAGATCCCGTGCGGCAATCTTGCGCAGGGCATCCCGGGCCACGTTGATGGGATCGGTCAATGCATCCAGGATCTCATTGATCCCGGCCATCATCGGTGCGTAGACTTCATTCAGACGCTGGACATCGCCGCGCTGCGACAGATCGCCCTGTTTCACACCGTTCAGCACCTGGCCCGTTTCACGTCGGTAGCCGACATACGCATTGCGGTCAGCCCACTCAACACCGATGCCGATCGGCTTGCCTTGCCCATCGCTCAGCATGTTCGCGGTGACTCCGAATTCCAGCTCACCGATCCGGACTTCGGATGTCACGGGCAACAAGGATGGATTGGCCAGCAGGCGTCGCTGATGATCGGGCGTGCGGTGAAACTGGTCGATGTTCTGACCAATCAGGTTGTCCACATCAAAGGTGGACAGGAACTTCCGGATCTCCAGCTGATACTTGCGGAACATCGCCTTGACCGAGGGATTCAGGTAGGTGATGCAGAGGTTGCGGTCGCAGGTCATGTAATAGGTCTGTGATCCTTCGATCAGCGATTCGAGACTGGCGGCACGTGTTTCAGTTTCCACCGATCTGGTCTCATCCGTGATCTGCAGGGTGCCGCCCCCGGGCTCGTTTGCACTCCCCGTCATGGGTACCCAGTTGAAACGCCAGGAACGGCTTGCGGATTTGAGGCGCCAGTCGCCTGGCCGTTCGGAAGAGATGTTCTCGCCCAGAGCGAACACAGGCTTGAGACTTGCCCCGATCAGTTGCACCAGATTCAGACCGTAGACCTCGGACTCAAGTCCAGCCTTCGACTCGTTCAGCAGCTGGGCAGCCGCAGGGTTGACATCCTGTATACGCAGCTCCCCGTCCAGATGGATGATCGCGACCTTCGCGGACTCGACGGCATGCCGGAGGGCTGCCAGCTCCTGGGTGCGGTCCGGATTGTCCACATACCCGCCGTGGCCTGAGGATGAGTTGTCCATTGCCATGAGTGTCTCCCGTCTGGAAATCAGGCGATTGATTTTTCAAGTGTTTCTGAAATGGGCACCAGGCCATCGGCGCGCAGAACTTCCCGCATGTCCAGGAGGACCTTTATTCCCAACTCGTTGCGCGCGATTCCGCGAATGAAGCTCCGGCATTCGCCGGCTCCGATCGAGGGCGGTTCCTCGATGGCTTCCCCTGAGATGTCCAGCACTTCGGATACGGTGTCGACGACCACACTCATCTGCAGTGAACTTTCCCCATCGGGAATGTCGACGACGATGATGCATGTCTCGGGAGTGTCCGTGGCCGGGGGCAGGCCGAACTTGGTGCGCAGATCCACCACCGGGATGATCCGTCCGCGCAGGTTGATCACGCCCCGGATGTATCTGGGTGTTCGCGGAACGGGTGTCACATCCATCAGGCCGATGATCTCCCGGACGACCAGGATTTCAAGCCCGTAGGTTTCAGCACCCAGCGTGAACGTCAGGTACTTGCCGGCATCACCGGCCACCTGATTCGGTTTCGACTCCACACATCCCTCCATCATGAATCAGCTTTGACACATGGAACTCTATCGACCGGCCAAAGGCGAATCCACAGTGCCGGAGCTTCTTGAGCCGGGCATGACGGGATTTAGTTCGCAGGTCGGACAGGTCAGCCCGCCGACATCCAGAATCAGGCCAACCCGACCGTCTCCGAGGATGCAGCCGCCGGAGATGCCGGGCACCCCACGAAGGGTGGCTCCGAGGCTCTTGATCACGACTTGCTGCTGGCCAAGGACCCGGTTCACAAGCAGTGCGAATCGGCGTTCCAGATGTTCCACGATGATCAGGACCGCACCATTGCGCGTTTCCATTTCCGTCCGTCCGAATGTGGCCGCCAGATCCACCAGCGGAAGCATGCCTTCGGGTTGTCGCAGCGCGACTCCACGACCGATGATCTGCTCGAGTTGGGCCTGTGCCGGCTCCACCAGCCTGACGATGGACTGGGATGGCAGCACGTAGGTCTGGCCCCCCGCTCGCACAAGCATGCCTTCGATGATCGCCATCGTCAGTGGCAATTGTATCCGGAAGGTGGTGCCCCTGCCGACCTCACTGTCGAGATGGATCGTGCCGCGCAGGGCATTGATGGATTCCCGCACGACATCCATTCCGACCCCGCGCCCGGAAATGTCCGTGACCTGACGCGATGTACTGAAGCCGGGAAGAAAGATCAGCTGCTGCAGTTCCTTGGGGCCCAGTTGGGAATCCACGGGAATCAATCCGCGCTGAATCGCCGTTTGCCGCAGAGCCTCGGGATTCAGACCCTGGCCATCGTCCTGAAGTTCGATCCAGATGCTGCCACCGCGCTGCCAGGCCCTGAGGCTCAGGTTTCCTTTGGCCGGCTTGCCCGATGCGACACGCTGGTCAGGATCACTCTCAAGTCCGTGATCCACCGCATTCCGGACCAGATGCAGCAGGGGATCCCCGATGCGGTCCACAACACTCTTGTCAAGCTGCGTGTCTTCGCCATCCAGATGGAAGTGGAGGGGTTTGTTCGTCTTGCGGGACAGATCGCGGGCGAGGCGCGCCATCTTGTCGAAAACGGGTTGGATCGGCACCAGACGCAGTCCGGTGGCCATTTCCTGCAAGTCGCGTGAGATTTTGTCCAGTTGGGCGATCAGCTGGACCAGCTTCGGGGAGCGGGCCACGCTCCTGAGTTCGGGGTTTTGTACCACCAGAGTTTCGGCAATCACCAGTTCGCCAATGGTATCAACGAGCAGGTCCAGTTTCCGGGAGTCCACCTTCACACTCTGTGCGAAGCTGGAGTCCAAGGGCTTTCGCCCAGTGTCCACGGACTGGGTTTGGCTTCGCAGCGCATGGCTCACATCCCGTGCACTGACCTGCCCGCTTTTCACCAGTACCTCACCCAGGCGCCGTGGCGCATGGCCTTCCTGCTTGGACAACGCGATCTCCAGATCCTCAGGGCTGACCTGGCGTTGCTCCAGCAGCAGCTTTCCAATGGGCTGCCGTTCCCCGGATTCCTGGCGCGCCAGAGCCTGTTGGACGAGGCGGCGTGAGGTCATTCCCTGTTCGATCAGGATTTCACCGAGTCTGGGTGGCTCCGAGCGTGACTGTTCCAGAAGTCCGGCTGCCAGTGATGCCGGATCCAGCTGTTGGCGGGCCATCAGAATCGCCCCCAGGGGGCGGTCGTCCTGTGGCGATCCCGAACTCTGGAAATCGATCTGGTCCCAAGCATCCATCAGGGCAGTGATCAGAGACTGGGCAGAGGGAAGCTCGACTCGCTCAAGCCCCTGGTTCAATCCTTCTTTGAGAGCTTCGATCATGGTCTTGAGAACGTCTATCGAGTCGTACAACAGATCGACGATCGTCTCGGTCAGGGGTTGATCCTTCTTCCTGACTCGGTCAAGCACCGTTTCCGTATGGTGGGCCAACCGGCGCATGGCCTCGAGGCCGAAGAATCCGGACAGGCCTTTGATCGTGTGAAAAGCCCGGAACACACCGTTCAGATCTTCTTGCTCATCCCTGTGCTTTTCGAGCCTGAGCAGGAGCACATCGACATTCTCGAGGTGCTCGAGTGACTCCTGAAGGAAATCTCCAAGCAGCAGCCTGTCTTGCGGCAACACAGCCCAGCAGTCTTCTTCCGGTTCCTGGCATTCCGAGTGGCAGACTGGCTCGAAGCTGAACTCATCCTCCATTGATAGGGGAGCAATACTCTGCGCACCCTTCGAGCCACCCGTCGACGCCGCGCTGACCAGTACGGCCAACACTTCTTCATGTGACTCGGGTTGTTCCTCGTCATTGACGACCCAGTCGAGTTGGCGCTTCAACCAATCCCAGGCCAGAAAGAACGGGTCGATGGCCAGCTGCTGATCTTCGGCTCGAAGCAGATCCTCTGCCGCATGGCAAAGCAATTCCACATCCTTTTGCCCCAGCAGACCTGCATCGCTCTTGATTGTGTGCAAGTGCCGACGCAACTCAGCGAAGCTGCTCGCCTCGGGATTGTTTTCAAGGCCGAGCAGCACGTGCTGGATCTCGTCCAGAGTCCCTGGCAGGTTCTCGAGAAAGTCCCGCAGAATGTTCTCACTCACATATCCGGGCAATCTGGAACGCCAAACACTCCATCCCGAACCGTCCTGTACCATCTCAGGTAGGGCACCGTCTGCACGATCGGCAAAATTCCCGGACAGCAACTCCTGCAGCTTCTGGATCAGACTTCCCAACTCCTCTGCCAGATGCGCCGTTGGACTGTCTGATTGCTTCTCAAGCAGGAACAGCATCTGCGCCAACCACTGGGCACCTGACGCCAATCCTTCGGCTTCGGCAAGATCCCGGAGAGTGGTGACCTGCCGTACGAGAAAGTCTGCGGACTGAATGTCGTCAAGATCCGCCAGGACCAGTTCTTCGGCCAGCTTCTCAACACCAAGCTCCAGTACATTGTGCGCCGGGGACGGCATATGTCTTCTCCAGATGATGCCCCATGCCCACATGGGTGGCTCCAAGGGTGGGTTACAGGGGTTATCGGCACGACGAATGGAAGTTTCAGGTCAAGTAATGACGGAGGAAGGAGGTCCTTGTGAAGGACTCAACGCCCAGAGCACTTGTCACCGGTGGAAGCAGCGGAATCGGTCGGGAGCTTGTACTCGGGTTGGACTCCAGAGGCTGGCAAGTCGATTTCTGTGGCAGAAATGCGCATGGCCTTGATGAAACGGCCAGGCATACGAATTCAGCATTGGGGTTTCAGTGTGACCTTGCATTGCACTCGGACACTCTGAAACTGGTCCATGATCTGGCAGCCCGCGGCCCCTTGAATCTGCTGGTGAACAATGCGGGGTCTTTCCAGCCCGGCCTGCTGGAGAGTCAGGACGCGTCCATGATTGCGCGTGAGATCCAGATCAATCTCGTGGCACCTCTGCAATTGTTGTCCGAGCTGTTGCGAGCTGACCTGTTCTCAAGGGACAGCAGGATCATCACCATCTTGAGCGTCGCAGCAAACACTGTGTTTTCAGGGAGTTCGATCTATGGTGGCGCGAAGGCTGGGCTGGCGCAGGCAATGAATGTCGTTCGTGAGGAACTGCGCGAGAAAGGCATTCTGGTGTGCAATGTCCATCCCGGAGCCACCCTGACCCCTGCCTGGGGCGAGCAAGGACAAAAGCTGGCAGAAAAGCTGATGCCGGCAGAATCATTGGCCCGGATCATACTGGACAGCTGCCTGGGCGATCCAAGGGTTCTGGTGGAAGAGCTCGTTCTCCGCCCGCCAACGGGAGATTTATAGAACGGGCGCTGAAACAAGAACGCCTGATTCGAGTTCAAAAGCCGAGTTGACCGCAACTGTCGGGTCGGCCTTTTCAATGCAAGACTGAAAGGATGAATCTGAATGGACCAGCGTTACAATTTCGCCGATCCTGCACTGCGTGATCTGAGCATCAGCGAGCGAACGAGTTACATCCGGAAAGTGTTCGGTCTCGTTCTCGTCGGACTGCTTGTCGCGGCGGCGGGCGCGCAGGTGGGCATGTCTCCGTCGATTCTGCCGCTTGTCGCCGGTTCCCCGTTCATCTCCTTTCTGCTGTTGATAGGAATGGTGATCTGGGCCCAGAAGGCTTCCAACGGCCCCAAGGCGATACCGATCTTCTACGGCTTCACCTTCGTGGCAGGAGCCGTGATCGCGCCGGTGATCTACGTGACCACGCACCAATTGGGCGGCTCCCAGATTCTGGCCAATGCAATGCTTCTGACGGGCTTGAATGTGGTGGGACTGGCCGCGTTCAGCTGGTTCTCGAAGAAGGACTTCAGCTTCCTTGGGGGATTCCTGTTCATCGGGCTGCTGACCCTGATCGGAGCACAGCTCCTGAATCTCTTCTTCTTCAAGAGCAGCAGCATGGTGATGGCCACATCCATCGTTGGCGCATTGCTGTTCAATGGATTCCTGCTGTATGATCTGAGCAGGGTGATGAACAGCAGCCGCCAGATCCCCCCAACCGTAGCCGCGCTGACCCTTTTTCTTGATATCTTCAACCTGTTCCTTTTCATCCTGAGAATCATGGGTGGCAATCGGGACTGACGAGCACTGCACTCAACACTGATGCCGGGCTCTTTCTGGATGCCCGGCATTTTTCATAGGCAGATCCTCACTGGATGTCCCGACTCACCCGCTACATCCTGCGCGAGCACATCGCTCCCTTCATCTACAGCCTGCTGTTGATCGTGTTTCTGTTCGTGCTGAATTTTGCATTTCAGGTGCTGGGCAAGATTCTGGGCAAGGGATTGCCCGGAGGCTTGATCCTGGAATTCTTCCTGTACAACATCGCCTGGATCCTGGCTCTTGCAGTCCCGATGGCTGCCCTGATCGCCAGCTTGATGGCATTCGGCCGTCTGGCATCCGATCACGAAATCACTGCTCTGAAGTCGACCGGCGTGAGCGTGTTCCGTCTGATCTATCCGGTTCTGGTGGCCGGAACCCTGATCTGCGTGGCCATGATCTCGTACAACAATTGGGTGCTGCCGGATTTCAACTACAAGTCCAGCCTCCTGAGAAAAACCATCTACCGCAAGCAACCGACCATGCAGCTGGAAGAAGGCATGTTTCTGCAGGATGTCCCGGGATACGTTCTCAACGCCCGCCGGGTGGATTCCAACACGCAGCGAATGTACTCCGTCACGATCTTCGACGAGAGCGACCGCAAACTGCACACGACGATTGTTGCAGACTCGGCTGATCTTGCATTCGAAGAGTCGCTGGCGAGTTTTGAACTTCACCTCTTCGACGGTCAGATCCACCAGCGACGCTGGGCCAAGGACAATGATTACACACGCCTGGATTTCCGTGAAAGTCTCATGCAGATCGCAGCGAGAAACATGGTCATCAATCGACAGACCTCGAAGTACCGGGGAGATCGCGAACTGTCCATCGGGCAGATGCTCGAACGTATTCGACGCTGGGAGGAAACACCGGATCGGAATCTGGAACGCATCCGCAGTGCCTGGGTCGAGATCCACAAGAAGTTCTCTATTCCGGTCGCCATCATTCTGTTCGTGTTGATCGGTGGCCCTCTGGGCATCAAATCGGGTAGCGGCAGCCTGGTTGTTTCCGGCATGCTGTCCGTGATCTTCTTTCTGGGCTACTGGATCTTCCTGATCGGAGGTGAGGATCTGGCGGATGCGGGCTATGTATCACCCTTGGTCGCGATGTGGACTCCGAATGTCCTGCTGCTGATTCTTGGAATCTGGTTGATGCGTTCCGCCATGCGGGACGGAACCCCGATCCAGCTTCCCGGCTGGGTTGACCGGCTGTTCAAGCGCAATCTCAATGACAGCGAACAGGATCGGCTTGAGAACGAGGCAATGGCCGAACTGGCGCGAGAGCTTGAGCAGGAATCGGAAACCAAATCGTGAGCATCCTGACCCGTTACATTCTCAAACGCTTTCTGATCATCGGACTGGCGACTCTGGCCGCCGCCGTGATGACTTTCATCACGGTGGACTTGATGGACCACCTGGACAAGTTCATCGAGAGCGGCACTCCACGTTCGGAGATCATCCGCTACTACCTGCTCTACACTCCTCATATCGTGTATCTCATTTCCCCGGTGGCGCTGCTGCTGACAACAATGTTCACTCTGGGGGGACTGGTCCGTACCAGCGAAATCACCGCCATGAAGGCGAGCGGAGTCAATCCCCTGCGTATCCTGATGACTCTCTCGGGGATGGGTCTCGTGATCAGTCTGGGAGTCCTGCTGCTGGGTGAAACCCTGGTGCCGGACACCGCCAAGGAACGGCTCGAGATCTACGAAACAAGAATCCGGAAACGGCCGGAAACCATGCTTCAGAACAGTGGACGGATCTACTTCCAGAACGATTCAGCCAGTGTCTTCGCACTGGACAACTTCAACCTCGTTGAACAGCAGGGAAGCAAGGCGGTCTGGCTCGAGTTCGAAGATGGTCGACTGGCGCGGCGCCTGGACGCCATCGCCGTGGAGAAGTCGGATTCCGGATGGGTGTTCGTGGACGGCGTGGAGCGTGTACTGATCCCTGAATCCCGCTGGAATCGATTTGATCGGGTGCCTGTCCCGCGGTTGCACCTGGACCCCAATGATATCCGGAACCTTCGCGCGAAACCGGAAGAAATGAATCTTGGCGAGCTGGGAGTCTTCATTCGAAGACAGGAACAGGCCGGGGCGCCCATCCTTCGCTGGGAAGTGGACCGTCAGGTGAAAATGGCCATGCCCTTTGCGAACCTCGTGATCGTTCTGTTCGGAGTTCCCATCGCCATGCGCCGCAGTTTCGGAGGTATCGGCGTGGGATTCGGGATCAGCCTGCTGTGCTGCTTCCTGTATTACGGAGCCCAGGTGTTCGCAAGAAACTTTGGCTATGAAGGGCTGCTGACTCCCTTGCAGGCTGGCTGGCTGCCCAATGTGGCATTCATGCTGCTGACACTGGTCTTCTATCGCGGCCTTGATACGTGATCCCTGCTTGATCCGGAGTGGCCAGGAGCCACCCGGAACAGCACCCTCCCTGAAGCTTCGCCATGCAACCTTCGGCACACATCCGCCCCAGTCACTTGCCGGAAAGGTCAATCATGCTTGACACATGATCCGATTACTTTTCAGAACCGAGCTTCACCCTGTTTCATCGGTTGCCGGTGTTCACCAGTATTGCCGAAAACAGGATGACCCATGGCTCGATCCCGCCGACTGTTCATTTCCGGCAAGGTTTACCACCTCACCCAAGAGGGCAACAATCGAGTGCCTGTGTTCCACACGGACCAGGACAGGGACATCTATCTGGAATATCTGGCACACGCAGCAAAGCTGGAGTCTGTCAGCATTCATGGTTGGTGCCTGCTCGAGAACCAGATAGATCTGCTGGTCTCGGCTGACAGCACGACCGCCATTTCAAGGATGATGAGCCGTGTCCAAGGGCGCTACGCGAGGGCCTTCAACCGGATCTGGCACAGGAGCGGGTCTCTCTGGCGAAAGCGCTTCATCCATCGTGAGGTCAGAAAGGACTCCCACCTGCCCAGTTGCTTCAGGCATCTGGATCACCTGCCAGTGATCAGGAAACTTGCCGGCAAGCCGGAAGATTGGGCCTGGTCAAGTCACAACGCATTGGCGCACGGACGGAACACGGTCTTTCTGAAACCCCACAGTCACTACATGGCGCTGGGGCGGACACGCGGAGAAAGGCAGCGCGGCTACAGATCGTGGATGAATTCCTTGGCTCCATCCTGGACCCGTGATACGTGAACCACACTCCTTTGGCAGCTACTGAGCCGCTACTTCACCAGTGAAGCGGTCTGCCAGTACATGTGGTCGCCTGCGCGCACCGTGACCAGGTAGAGTCCACTGCTGAGAGCGGTTCCGTCCAGGGAAAGTGAGTGATTGCCCACAGGATACAACCCCGCGGCGAGGCAGCGAAGCGTGCGCCCCCGCAGGTCCATCATGTGGATACTCACGTGCTGCACCTTGTCCATTGTCCAAGTGATCCGGGTCGTGGAATTGAAGGGATTGGGCTGCACCGGACTCAATATGAAGCCAATTGGCAGAGGACCGCGGTCACCGGATCGCAACGCTGTGTCGCCGCCACCCTGAAGGAGCTGAACCCGCTGGTCGGTCGGCACATTCAGCCAACGATCCGTGGTCCCATCGGGCCAGGTTACAACGACACTGTCGGCCCTCTGGGATTCTCCCAGCCCTACATGCTGCCTCAGCACCTGGCCACAGTAGCCCGTCTGCCCCTCAACCCAACGTGTCTGTACCGTGTGTGATCCATTGATTGATGAGAACACACGAATCTTCGCACCGATGGCCGTCGTGTTCGGACCGATTCCAACCAGATCGAACTGAATCCAGTGCCCTGTACTCAGCCGGTTCCGCCAGACGAGGTTGGGCTGGTGTTCGGCTTGCCAGCGCGCCGTGACCAGATCCAGAAATCCATCCTCATCCAGATCGGCCAGTGCACAGCCGTAGGACCAACCAGAATTAAGGTCCAATCCGGAATCAACCCAGGGGGCGAAGTTGCCATTGCCATCGTTGCGGTATGCCACATCATGGAATGACTGAGTCGGGGAGACGTCATGACCCTGGGTCACAACCAGATCCAGATCCCCGTCGTTGTCCAGATCGCCGAAAGCACTGCCGAAACTACGGGTGTCCGGCAGGAAACCGGGTTGAGAATCGAGTACCAGATCCCCGGAGGAGCTGGCTCGATACAACTGGTCTGTCTGGCCATGATTGCCAAGAAAGAGATCCGGATCTCCATCATTGTCCACATCACCCCAACTCATGGTCATCGTGTTGTTTGAATTCTGGTAGAGTTGGCTGGTGAAATCGAGCTGCCAGTTTCCCGGTTGTTGCTGGGTGAATGCCTGGTTCGTATCACTCCCCTCGTTGCTCACTGCCAGATCGATTTGCCCATCCATGGTCCAATCCATGAAGGCGACCGCACGCGAATGCCCTTGCCATTGCACCAACTCATTCATGGTATCGGATTCGAACTCGACGTCTCCGGTGGCGGAATTCAGAAAGAGCTGGTTCTGCAGGGAGCCACCCGAGTTGCTGATATAAAGATCCAACCAGCCGTCGCCATTCACGTCCGCCCAGCTACAGGTCTCTGAATAGCTGCCCGGCACGGTGACGGGACCGCTTGTGATCCGACTGAACTGGCCGTTGCCTTCATTGCGAAACAACTGCGTCGGATCCCCATACCAGTTCACGATGGCGGCATCCAGGTCGCCATCTCCATCCACATCCGCAAAGCTGGCACCATCACTGCGCCCACCACTGGAGGTCAGATCTCCTGAAGACCCCAACTCAAACCCTGTCTCGGAGCCCCCCAGAAACACTCGGCTGTCTTCATGGGACGAGTTGCTGAAGAACAGATCCAACCGCCCATCACCGTTCAAGTCAATCAAGGCCACACTTCGGCTGTCCGTGCTGTCCGCCCCCAGGGCCGGCAGGTCCATGAGTTCGAAAAGTTCTGCTCGGGCCGATAACGCCAGTGCAAGGATCAGCAACCGGGAAACGTGAGGGACACACATGGAAGGCTCCAGATATCACACAGCGATTCCCCAATGGAGCAGAGCTGTTCCAAGGACGCAATCTGAATGACGCGAGCTGGCCTGAGCATCTTTGAACAGGTGGAACAGGTGACAGGCAGGATACCGCCGAACGCAGTCTCAGGAGGCGGAGGGCTTGCGTTGGGTCTTGCGCAGAAGGGCCAATTGACGCTGAAGCACCATGAACTCCTGTTCCAGTTCGGAACGCACTTCGGGACTGAGCGCTTCACTGCGGAACTGGGTATTGATCTGCTGCAGTCGCTCTTGCAAAGGTTCTGCCTGAAACTTGAACAGCAGATCGCGCGTCAGCTGAAGATCACCTTCACGTGAGCCTGCAACCAGTTCGCCGATCGCCAGCTCCCGCATTGCACGGTTTTCAAGCGAATGCGCCCAACTCTCAACGCTGTGTCCGGGATCCTGGTGGGCTTCGATGGCCAGAGAGAAAGCGGACTTGAGCAGTGGGTGTCTGATCTGGCCCAGATCAAGTTCCTCAAGGATTGCATCACGAACGTCCGGATTGCGCATGAACAGGGAATACAATTCGCGAGCCCGTTTGTGTTCAGGGCCGATCCAGACTTGCTCCTGATCGTGAATGCCGGGAGCCCCTTCGCCACTTGAGCTGGCCGGCTTGACCAGAGTCCTCGCCAGGCGGCTGATCTCCTCCACCGGGATCCCACTGGCGCGATGAATCCGCTGGAATTGTTCATGGCGCAGGATAGTGTCCTGAATCCGCCCGGCACCTTCAGCGAGCCCCTGGACGAACTCGCGATACGCCTGTGGACTGGCTTCGTTCTCCGTGCGACGGTACTCCGTGATACGGTACCGGAAGTAATCTTCCGAATCTTCCAGATACTCCAGGAATCGTTCTCGCCCGTGCTCGCGCAAGGTATCATCAGGATCGAGCCCATCCGGCAACCGGCAGACCTTCAGTTCCAGTCCGGCTTCCAGAAGATTGGCCGCTCCACGGGCCATCGCGGTCTGGCCCGCCTTGTCGCCATCGTAGAGGAAAATCACCCGCTCGGCGAATCTCCTCAGCAGCATGGCCTGCGAAGAGGTCAGCGCCGTGCCGAGGCTGGCCACCACATTGCGAACTCCGGCTGTCCAGAGGCTGATCAGGTCCATGTAGCCCTCGACCAGGATCGCGCTGCGTGTCCTCCGGATTTCATTGCGGGCCTCGAAGATCCCGTAAAGCTCCCTCCCCTTGTGGTACAATTCCGTCTCGGGACTGTTGATGTACTTCGCGCCCTGCTCTTCCCCCTCGAGAACCCGGCCTCCGAATCCAATCACCGCTCCACTGACGTTCCGGATAGGAAAGATCAGACGCCCACGGTAGCGATCGTAACAGCGGCCATCATCGCGCTGCACGACCAACCCCGAACGCACCAGGTGCTCACGGGGCAACCCCAGCCCCGCAGCGTGATCCATCAAGCCACTCCAGGAGTCGGGAGCATAGCCCAGCAGGAATTGCTCGCAGGTGTCATGATCCAGGGAACGGCGCTCAAGATAACCGGGGACCGGACCGGTCCCCCGCAGCGCCGCTTTCAGATTCTGGCGGAACCAGTCCCGGGCAACCTCGTTGATCCGATAGAGTACTTCCTCGATCGACCGCTGCTCCCCGGAGTTGTCACCCGCCGGATCCAGCTGAATCCCGCAACCGTCCGCAAGCCGCTGTGCGGCTTCCCGCCACGAGAGACCTTCCGCTTCCATCAGAAAACCGATTGCGTTTCCGCCCTTTCCGCAGCCGAAACACTTGAAGATTCCCATGGCCGGATTGACGGTGAAGGACGGCGTCTTTTCCTGATGGAAGGGGCAAAGTCCCTTGAAATGTGTGCCAGCGCGCTTGAGCGTGAGGTAGCCCGAGACCAGATCGACGATGTCGACGCTGGCCAGCAGTTGCTGGATCTGGTGCTCGGGAATACGTGCCACAGCTCTTCCGCTCAGTTCTCGATCGTCACGATGGTCACGCCATCACCACCCTCTTCGGGAATGCCCAGGCGCCAGTTCGTCACACATTCGAAGCGCGCAAGATGCTCGTGAACAACCCGACGCAGAATGCCATCGCCCTTGCCATGCACGATGCAGACGGGCGACACCCCCGCGATCATGCATTCATCAATGAACGCATCCATGGCCCCCATCGCTTCATCCGCGCTCATCCCGCGCATGTCAAGACGCAAGGAGGACGGCGCACCCACCTGATGCTTCACGCCACTTCTGGTCTCGCTCCGTTTTTCTTCAGGGCCCAGAATCTCAAGAACCCTGTCGAGGGGAAAACTGAGCTTCATGATACCCGATTGCACGGTGAGTTTGCCCGAATCCACCCGCAGCACCTGCATCACGGAATCCAGCCCAGTGACGCGAACCCGATCTCCGACCGCAGGTGGCCGATCGAGACGTCGGGGTGTTTGCCGTGGTTGAAGCGCCTGCCTCCGGCTTTCCAGTTCCCTGTCCTTGTTGCGCAGGGTCTCGCGGGCTTCGGCAACCTTTTCCTTCTCGGCCCCATGCTGTCTCACATCGCGAACAGCCTTTTCCACCAGCCGATTGGCTTCCTTGAGGATTGTCGAGGCCTCGGCGAGCGCTTCGCTGCGGATCACGCGTGCTTCCTTGCGGCTCAGCTTGAGCTTGTCGCGATACTGATTGACCAGACTTTCCAGCTCGACCTCCCGCATCTCCACCACTTTCAGGGCGCGCTCACTCTGGGCGAGCCTGGACTGGAGATCCGATATCAAACGGGCGAGGTTCTTCTGTTCGTTGTCCATGAAGTGGCGTGCACGGTCCTGGATCACCTTGGGCATGTCCATCCGTTGCAGAATTTCCAGCGCATAACTGGAGCCGGGAACTCCCCCGACGAAGCGGTAGGTCGGGGTGATCTTTTCCTCGTCGAAACTCATCGAGCCATTGACGATGCCGGGCCGCTCATGGGCGAAGGCTTTGAGCTGGCCCAGATGGGTGCTGGCCACGGTCAGCCCTGAGGCCCCGGTCATCCGCTCGAGAAAGGCCATGGCGATGGCCGCGCCTTCATCAGGATCGGTGCCGCTGCCCAGTTCGTCCACCAGGAACAATCCCCGGCGATTGCGGTGCACGACAATGTCCCGGGTTCGACTCAGATGGGACGTATACGTGGAAAGGTCATTCTCGATCGACTGACGATCGCCAATGTCCGTCAGCACACAATCGAACACGGGCAGACGGCTGCCTTCGGCCACCGGCAGCGGAATTCCCGCCCGCAGCATCAGGGCGAACATGCCCAGGGTCTTCATGGCAACGGTCTTGCCGCCCGCATTCGGACCACTGATCAGCAGCACTTTCTGGTCGGGTCCCAATTCCAGGTTCAAAGGCACGACATCCGTGTTCCGCATCAACAGGGGATGGCGTCCGTCACGGATCACCAGTTCCATGGTCTGACTGATTTCCACCGGGCGTCCGCCCAGCTCGACTCCCAGCCGCGCGCGTGCCAACCACTCGTCCAGCTGTGTCAGTTGATCCCGGGTCCTGGTGATGTCGGAACGGCGCGCCCTGAACATGGAGCTGAGTTCGTGATACAGCCGGATCTCCTCGTGGCGGATCTCGGCCTGCAGTTGGTTCACCTTGCCCCGGTGTTCCAGACTGATGAATGGTTCGACGAAGAGCGTGCGGCCGCTGGCACTGCGATCCACCACAAGACCGTCCAGCTTGCCGGCTCCTCCGGCAGGGACCTGGACCACCGGCCGGTCATCGCGCCAGCCAATGTTCGTGTCCGACAGCAGTCCCTGGCGGGACCATTCCGCAACCACTTTTTCCAGTCGGTTGCGAATCCGCGACTCCTCGTGTCGCAATTCCCCGCGCAAGCGTCCCAGAATCGGCGATGCTCCATCCTTGAGCTCACCCGTTTCATCCACCTTGCGGCGCAGCGAGGTCAGTTCTTCCGAGTATTGCCCCAAGCCCTCAAGAGCGTCAGTGCAGAGCGGAAACGCACCGGGCTGTGAGGTGAAGAAAACGGACAGCTCGCCACTGAGCTCCAGCACACCGGCGAGGGCATTCAGCTGGGTACCGTCCAGAAAATCCGCTCTCTCGAGCAGGCGTTGGAGGGCTTCCTCGGCATCCGCGAGCGGAAGCAGCGAGAGGGTCCTGCGATGCTCGAGGATTTCCCGAACCTCCTGGACCAGGCCCTGCAGACGCTGGATACGCTCCAGCTTCAGCAACCAGATCGGATGTCTCAGTCGCTCCCTGGCCAGCCGGCTGGACGCAAGATCCGCCAGATGCTCCAGGAGTCGATCCATTTCAAGTACCGACAGAGTTTCGCTGGGCACGATGCGGGTGTCCATCGAGGGGCGCCCGGACCCGCTGCGTTCCGTACGGACGGCTACCTGTCCTTCGGGCGCGAGTCCTTCGGAAGAACTGTCTGGCTGGGATGGCTGGGAAGACATGCACACGTTTCCGGAACTGACCTGCAGAAGGACCACACCGACGGAGCGACCGGCAACCGGATGGAGGGTATGGATCCCAGAGTGATTGAGGGTGGGAGCATAACAATTGAGGCTTGGCCCCGGATCATCTCACGACAGCCGATGGGGGCCGGGTCAAGGGGAGGTGCTCAAGGCTACTGGGTGCTCTGGTGCAGTCGTTGAGCTTTGAAAGGCACCCTCGGAGCCACCCAGGCCGTCTGATCCGGCACGCCCCGCCGAGTCGGTTGACCCAAGACAGTCACTCCCGGAGTCGGCCCGGAGCCACCCGTCGGGAGTCCTGCTCCACCCTGATATGCCAATCCTGGCATTTCCTGATCAGGTCCCGTTCGCCGCGGGAGGCACTTCAACATGAAAATCCACCCTCGGAGCCACCCGTAAGGTGAACACGTCCCAATCAATTCAGCTGGAACGCCGCCAGGAGATGATGAACTCCGTACCCACCCCGACAGTGCTGCTGAAATCGATGCCGATTCCATGTTTGTTCAGCAGGAATCGACTGGAGGCCAGACCCAATCCGGTTCCACTGGGTTCGCCCGGGGCCGCCTCGCCGGAAAGCGGCTTCGTGGTGAAGAAGCTGTCCCAGATCTTCTCCCGGATCTCGAGCGGAATCCCCCTGCCCGTATCGATGATGTGGATCCTGCTGTAGCCTTCTCCACCATGCACGGTCCGGATGGTCAGTTCCTTGCGCTTGCAGCCATGCATGGCATCCACGGCGTTGTTGATCACGTTGGTCAGCGCCTGGGAAATGTCGCCATGAATCGCGGGCACAGGTTCCAGCAGCGGATCCAGTTCGGTCTGACAGGAGATCTCGTGCTTGAAGACCAGATTCGCCTCGAGCACCTTCAATTCCGACAGAATCAGGGCATTGATGTCCACCGCCGTCGTCCGGGGTTCCCGATCGCGACGCAGCTTGTACATGAAACTGCTGACGATGTCCTGCATGCGACTGGTCACATTGTACAGGAAGGTCATGTCATCGTTGGGCCCGTTGATCATTTCCAGCAGCTGAAGCTTGCCCTGGATGGCCTGGAGTGGACTGCTCAGGTTGTGCGCCATTCCGGACGCCAACAGTCCGATGGTGGACTGTTTCTCCTGCTCCTGAAGCAGAAACTCGAGGCGGTGGATCTGTGTCCGATCGACGAGCAGATGGACAGTCCCATTGGATTCGCCGCTGGGTCCATGCAAGGGCCAGCTGAACAGTTCGCCATGCTCGAACACGGGGCCCAGGCCTTCGGCTTCCACCGGACTGCAGTCCTGCAGGCGCTCCCTGACCATCTCATCCAGTTGGGCTGCGCGCTGTCCTGCACTGCGTAGCGCGGGCGACAGGGCACGCCCCACGATCCGGCGAATCGCACCGGAGTCGTTGGCCACGGTCGCCAGATTCGCCCGGCGTACCACACCAGCCCGATCGGCCAGCAACAATGGCCAGGGCAGGGCGTCAAAGATTTCCTCGAATTCCCGTTTGGCCTGAAGCACATTGCTCATCAGGCGCTTGCTGGCTTCCTGCTCGAGGTCCTGCAGCATCATGTCCTCGGCGCGGCGGCGGATCTGGTTGCGCAGCACACGGTCCAGGTTCAGACCGATCACAGGTTTCTGATGGAATTCATCCCCACCGTGACGCAAACGGCGTTCGACTTCGTCCGGATCAATCGGAGGATTGCCCAGCAGGATGATGGGCAGGGTCGGATGGTTTTCGCGGAACTCGCTGAGGCGCTCGGGCGGGAGCTTCTGCAGGCGCTGGATATCACACATCACCGCATGGATTCCGAACTCGGCGATCAGAGAATCCAGTTCGTCGAACTCGCTGCAGTTGAGAACGGTCACCCCATAGGGCAACAGGGAATCCGTGGTATTTCGAATGGCCTCGGCCTGCACATCCACCAGGACGCAGGTCAGCCGAGCCCGGCTGTCAAGTACTTCCGGCATCTGGGTTTGCACTCCCATTGGATCCTCCAGGCGCGATTCGAAACTGCGCATGGACAAACATTCCACCGGGAGCGTATCGGCAGGTCAGGGAAGGTTTTCCACCAAGCTGAGAACGCAGCGTTCCAGTTCGTCAATTCCTTCCCTGTATTCCTCCCAGGGGGCCTTGACGAAGTCATAGATGCCGGCATCATTGCGGAAATCGGGGTTGGGATGGAACTCGGTGATCACGGCGATCCGCTCGACCAGGTCCAGGTCACCGCCAAGTTCCTCGACCACGGCATCCACATGGTGTTGTTCCATGCAGACGATCCAGTCGGCCTCGCGCAGCAGGAAATAGGTCATGGGGCGGGACCGGAACTCTTCCAGGTCGACCCCACGCTCATCCAGGGCACGGATCGTGTTGGGCGCCGCGGGTTCGCCGGGGATCTTCAGTGTGCCGCAACTGCCCACTCGCCAGCCCTTGCGACCGCTGTGCTCGAGGGCCTGACGGCACAGGGCTTCGGCGGCCGGGCTGCGGCAGATGTTTCCAGAACAGACGAACAACAGTTGGCGTGCGCCACGGGACATGGAACCTCCTGGGTATGGAACGGGAACGGCTCAATATGCTGGATTCCCCGCAGGTTGTCCAAGCCTGTCAAACGCACAACTGCCGGACACCACTTGATGTGTCAGCAGATCCTGAACGGCGGGCGGCAAATGCGAACAACTCCAGATTCTCGACCGTTGTGGTGGAATGCCGTGTTCCAACGCTGCTGGAATCGCACCGCAGAGCACGCCGCTCCGAGCCTTGACTAGAGCAGGGATCGCAGCTCGATCAGCAGGCTCATCGCCTGCAGGGGGGTCAGGTTTTCCAGGTCCGCGCGACGCAGAAGCTCGCGCAGGTCCGAGTCCGGAGACTGGAACAAGGTCAACTGCTCAGCCACTCTGGAAGGTTCGAGCGAGCGTTGCTGCAGGCTGGGAGTCATGTCCCGCGTATACTCATTGGCTTCGAGGCGCGACAGTACTTCCCGGGCACGCTGGATCACGGTGGGCGGGATTCCCGCCATGCGCGCGACTTCGATTCCGTAACTGTGACTGCAGCCACCGGGAACCACTTCCCGGGTGAAGATTACCCTGTCGCCGAATTCCTTGACCCGGATGTTGAAATTGCGCAGGCGCACCAGGCTGCTTTCCAGATCCACCAGCTCGTGGTAATGGGTGGCGAAGAGCGTCAGCGCCTGGCTGCCCGGCCGCTCGTGCAGATACTCCGTGATCGCCCAGGCCAGCGAGAGACCGTCGAAGGTGCTGGTCCCGCGACCGATTTCATCCAGCAGGACCAAACTGGACGAGGTGGCATTGTTGAGGATGTAGGCGGCTTCGTTCATCTCCACCAGGAAGGTGGACTCACCCTTGGCCAGGTTGTCGCTGGCCCCCACCCGGGTGAAGATCTGGTCGCGCACAGGGATCGTGGCCCGGGTGGCCGGGACCCAGCTGCCCATGTGAGCCAGCAGTGTGATCAAACCCACCATGCGCAGATAGGTACTCTTGCCAGCCATGTTGGGCCCGGTGATCAGCAGCACCTGTTCACGGCTGCTGGACAGGATCACATCATTGGGCACGAAGGTTTCGCCCGGTGGCAGAACGGTCTCGATCACTGGATGGCGGGCCTGATGCAGGTGCATCTCGCCGCTCTCAACCAGTTCGGGACAGCACCAGTTCTGCCGCTGGGCCACCGCTGCCAGACTCTGCAGCCAGTCCAGTCGGGCAAGCGCCGCCGCGTTGCGCTGGAGCACGGAATAGTGCGGACGGATGCGATCGACAAGTGCCTGGAACAGGTCAAGCTCCAGGATTCCGATGCGCTCCTCGGCGTGCAGCACCTTCTCTTCCTGTTCCTTGAGCTCGGGGGTGACATAGCGTTCGGCATTGGCCAGCGTCTGGCGCCGGATATAGTTCTCGGGAACCTTGTCCAGATTGGAACGCGAGATCTCGATGTAGTACCCGAAGACCTTGTTGAAGCGGATCTTCAGGCTCTGGATGCCGCTGCGTTCGCGTTCGGCCTGTTCCACACCCCGGATCCAGTCCTTGCCGCTGACCAGGATTTCCCGCAGCTCATCGAGAACCGGACTGACTCCATCGCGGATCAGACCGCCATTCGTCAGTGACAGGGCCGGCGAGCTCACAAGTGTCTCACGGATCCAGGTTGTCACTTCGGGCAAAGGGTCCAGCTTGTCACGCAGTTCCGCCAACAAGCCGTCATGGGCGAATCCCAGGCAGTCGCGGATCCCGGGCAGCGTCTCGAGCGCTTGCCCAAGCTGCACCACATCGCGTGCATTGGCCTTGCCGGCCGCCAGACGGGCGATCATTCGCTCCAGATCCCCCACGCGGGCCAGTTCGCGTTGCAGCGTATCACACGATGAAGAATTCGGGATCAATTGGCCAATGGCGGTCTGGCGCTCGCGGATCACATCCAGTCGGGCAGGAATCGCGTGCAGACGACTCACCAGCAGGCGGTGGCCCATGGGAGTGATGCTGCGATCCAGGACACCCAACAAGGTGGGACCGGAGTCACCGGAAAGACTGCGCACCAGTTCCAGGTTACGTCGCGTGGACGGATCCAGCTGCAGATTGCCCTTGATGTCGTAGCGCCGAATGCTGACCAGATGCTCCAGCTGACGACGCAGGTTCTCCTTGGCATAGGACAGCAGGGCTCCGCAGGCGGCGATCGCACCGGGAAGCTGCTCGATGCCGAATCCTTTGAGCGAGGCGGTCCCGAAGTGTTCCAGCAGATCGCGGCGGGCGGTCTCCGTATCGAAGAACCAATCCTCCATCCGCGTACACACCGCCTTGCCGCAGAGGGCCGTCAACTGTTTGTGGGACCCCCTGGGCAGGAGGATTTCGGCGGGCTCCAGGCCGGACAGCAACATGCGCAGATCGCGTTCGCTGTACTCGCCCGTGCGGAACTCGCCCGTGGTCAGATCGGCCCAGGCAAGGGCAAACGCGCCGCCAACCGGGCAGAGCGCCGCCAGAAAATTATTGTCGGCGGAACCGATCACGGCGGGCGTGAAATTGGTCCCGGCGGTCACGACTTCCACCACATCTCGCTTGACCAGGCCTTTGGCCTTGCGCGGGTCTTCCACCTGCTCGCAGATCGCCACCCGGTAGCCGGCCTTGACCATCCGGGTCAGGTAAGGTTCCAATGCGTGATACGGGAAGCCGGCCAGCGGAACATCTTCACCCTTGTGCTGGCCACGGCTGGTCAGCGAGATGCCCAGCACCTCGTGCGCGATGCGCGCGTCATCGAAGAACATCTCGTAGAAGTCGCCCATCCGATAGAACAGCACCAGACCGGGAAACCGCTGCTTGATCTCCTGGTACTGCCGAATCATCGGGGTGGCCGCAGCGGCGGCTGAGTTGTCGCGGGTCACGGCTCCTCCCGAACCGAGCACTCGGAAATCAGACCGCGCCGCTTCCAGTCCGCGGCCATGCGTTGTGCTTCTTCTTCACTGGCCCAGCTGCCTGCCAGCGCCCGGAAGAGTCCCCCTTCTTCCACAACCCGCAAGGATTGCCCTTCGTGTTTGAGACGATTCAGCAGGCGGGACGCATTGGATTTGCTCGAGAAAGCACCCAGCTGCAGACACCAGTGCACGCGCGTGTCGGGCACGACCGCCAGACCGGGATCTCCAGCGCAGGCGAAGACCAGACCGTACAGATCGTGGAGTTGCCGTCGGCGCACATCAAGCGAGTCCAGAGCATCCGTGATGCAGAAGTGCTGCAGGATCAGCAACAGCGCCTCGCGGCGCACCCAAGCCGTGGTTGTCTCGCGGTCGAGACTGCGGATGGCGTACAGCATGGCGCGCGGGTCGCCCAGGCGGACGGCCCGGACCAGACCTTCCGCATCCTTGGGTATCACGGTCTCGCCCGACTCGGGCAATCTGCCCGCCAGCCAGTCGGCTTCGCTCCAGGCGCTGCACGCCGGCGCGGCCAGCAGCAGGCACAAAACAAACAGGCCGGGCAGAAGCCCGGCCCCGTGGTACCCGAAGAACGAGCCCCAGTGGTGTCTTGTGATCACTCTTCGACGGATTCCGGATCGGAAGAGCTTGCCTCGGCACCTGCCGGACGCGGGACGGCACGTTTGCGCCGTTCCTGCCGGGAACCTTCCATCAGGCGCTCAACCAGTTGGGACGTGAACACGATCAGTTCGCGACTGTCGCCCTTGCGGCCCAGCAGTCGAATCATCATCCGGGCAACGTCGATGCTGCGTCCTGTCTTCTCAAGCCCTTCGCGGCACAGTGTGACGGCCTGTTCAAGTTCGCCCTTGCGCTCGTAGAACTGCGCCAGAGCCACCCAGGCGTCCGGATTCTCGGGGGATTTCTGGATCACGCGACGGTACAGGGACTCCACATCCCCGAAACGTCCATTCTCGAAGTAGACCTTCTCGATGCGTTCGAACACCTGCCAGCCTTCTTCAGGCACCTCAAAGGGAATTCGCTCCCAGGCCTGCAGGGCGTCTTCGATGCGGCCTTCGATCTGGTAGGAATCACCGATCAGCAGCATCGCCTTGAAACACCGGGGATGATCCTTGAGGGCTTCCTTCAGCAGGACACGTCCCGCGCGTCCCTTGTTGGTCTGGATCTGCAGAAGGGCCAGACCGACCTTGAGTCGTGCACGGGTTTCCTTGAGGTCCTGCTGACCCAGAGTTTCGACCCGCTTGAGAGCGGCCATGGCCTCTTCAAGGCGACCCGCCGATTCATTCAGTTCAAGCAGGCGCAGTTGCACGGCAATGTTGCGCCTGTCGGCCTGAGCAGCTTTCTCAGCGGCCTGACGAGCTTCTTCGGGGCGATCGAGCAGCAGCAGGTCGTCACACAGGCTCAACTGGATCCTGGCCAGCTGGTCGGGAGCCAGCCCCGCCCGCACGGTAAGATCACGGTGGATCTTGGCCGCCCGACGGATGTCACCCAGTTCGCGGTATACATTGCCCAGTTTCTCGTAGGCCAGTACGTGATCACTGTCCGCTTCCACCGCCTGGCGGAAACACTGGGCCGCTTCGCGATAGTCCTTGCGGACCATGGCGTCCAGACCATCGACGTAGTGGTCGTGGCTCGGCCGACTGCTGCGGTTCTCGAACATCCGGTATAGAACATACAGGGCTGCGGCAACGATGGCCAGCATGATCAGGGACAGGAAGGAGGTCATCGGTCGGCTCCCTGCTGGCGAGAATCCGCGCCCCCGGCGCCCGGGAATGTTGCATCACGTTCGTCAAGCGGTCCGAAGAGTTCGTGGTCTTCGAGAACACTCATGTTGCGCAGCCGGGTAAGTTCGCTCTTCAGTTCCCGGTTGCGGCGATTGAGAGTGCGGATTTCGCTGCGCAGCCCCAGGCTGGCGAAGAAGGAAACCACTCCCCAGATCGCGATGCCGGTGGCGATCGAACCGAGCACGAGCACGGCAACGGGCATGGTGTGATACTGACCACTCCAGGGATTGTTGAGTCCCACCGGATCCAGATTCGCCGTGGCGAACCAGACGCAGAACAGCAGCACCAAAAAGGTCACGAACCAGCGCAGAAACCACATGGTGGCAGACCTCCGGAAATGCTTGGGAAGAAATCCGACCCCGCGGGCTCGGGAAGACCGCCGGAGACTTGCGTCCACCGGCGACCGCGGGTTGTTTCACGGGCGGCAAAGTACGAAAGCGCGGACGCAGGTGAAACCGCCTCCCGGACTGCCCGACAGGCGCACTCTCAGGCGCGTGCACGCCTGGGACGGGGTTTCCAGTCGGCGGGAAGGCGTTCCAGAGGGATTCCTTCAACGGCCGTGACACAGCCCTTGAGGGTGAAGTTGACAGCCCGGTCCACGGCCACCGTGACCAGAGTGCCTTCGGTCCAGCGCGGGTCCTCGGGCACGACCACCACCCGATTGCAGCTGCTGCGTCCGACCAGCTCGGAATCCTGCTTGCGACTGGGGCCTTCCAGCAGGACTTCAAAGCTGCGGCCGACGCATTCGGCGGCCTTTTCCATGGTGATGCTCTGCTGCAGGGCCACCAATTCCCTCAGGCGTCGATTCTTTTCCACGGGCGTCACATCATCCTCCCAGCGGGCCGAGGGCGCACCCTCGCGAGGACTGTACTCAAAGGTGAACGCACTTTCGAAGCGCACCTTCTCGACGAGCCGCAGCGTATCCTCGAACTCCTCGGCTGTCTCGGTGGGAAAACCCACGATGATGTCCGTGCTGAACCCGATGCCGGGGACCCGCTCGCGGGCACGCTGTACCAGCTGGGCGAATTCCTCGTGCGTATAGTGTCGGCGCATGACATCCAGTACCCGGTCGTTGCCGGCCTGCATGGGCAGGTGCATGTGCTTGCAGACCTTGGGGTTGTGGGCCATCTGGTCCATCATGGCGTCGCTGAAGTCCTTGGGGTGCGGACTGGTGAAGCGAATCCTGTCGATGCCATCCACGTGCGAGACCGCCTGAAGCAGGTCGGCGAATTGCTGGTCGCCATCCTTGTATGAGTTCACATTCTGCCCAAGCAGGGTGACTTCGCGGAAGCCCTCCCCGGCCAACTTCACGCACTCTTCCACCACCGAGGCGATGCTGCGGCTGCGTTCACGCCCACGGGTGAAGGGCACGATGCAGAAGCTGCACATATTGTCGCAACCGCGCATGACCGTGACCCAGGCATTCACCCCGGTCTTGCGGGCCGGGTAGATCTGGTCGTAGTTCTCGGTGCGATCCTTGTTGATCAGGATGTACTGCTGCTCACGGCTGACCGTGAGGTCGCGGATCACAGCTGGCAACTGGCGATACTGGTCGGGCCCGCAGACAAGATCCACGTAGGGATGGGCCGCCGTGATGCTCTCCTTCAGATGCTGGCTCATGCATCCCAGGATTCCGATGGTCATGTCTCCGGAGCGGGCTTCCTTGGCCTTCTTGTAGCGGGCCAGTTGCGCAAAGACCCGCTGCTCGGCGTTCTCGCGCACCGCGCAGGTGTTCACCAACACCACATCCGCATCATCCAGAGTGGGCACCAGGCGATGGCTGTCCTGTTCAAGCAGGCTGGCCACCAGCTCGGAATCGTATTCGTTCATCTGGCAGCCATAGGTTTCGATGTAAACCTTGAGCGAGTGCGGCATGGATCTCCCTGGGTGCTGTGCGGAAACGGGGCATTTATATAGTGAAAGCCCAGCAAGGCACAAAGGTGGCGCTGTGGTCGGGTGGCTCCGGAAGTGGCTCCGGTAGGGCCCACCCGGATGACTCCTCGGGTGGCTCCGTGGGTGGCGCCATGGCTGGATCCGTTGGTAACACCTCGGGTGGCTCCATGACTGGCTTCCTGGGTGACATCTCGGGTGGCTCCGGACGTGACTCCGTGCGAGTGGCTCCCATGGCGACACCTCGGGTGGCTCCGTGGGTGGCTCCATGGCTGGCTCCATGGCTGGATCCGTTGGTGACACCTCGGGTGGCTCCATGACTGGCTTCCTGGGTGACATCTCGGGTGGCTCCGGACGTGACTCCGTGCGAGTGGCTCCCATGGCGACACCTCGGGTGGCTCCGTGGGTGGCTCCATGGCTGGCTCCATGGCTGGATCCGTTGGTGACACCTCGGGTGGCTCCATGACTGGCTTCCTGGGTGACATCTCGGGTGGCTCCGGACGTGACTCCGTGCGAGTGGCTCCCATGGCGACACCTCGGGTGGCTCCGTGGTGGCTCCATGGCTGGCTCCATGGCTGGATCCGTTGGTGACACCTCGGGTGGCTCCATGACTGGCTTCCTGGGTGACATCTCGGGTGGCTCCGGACGTGACTCCGTGCGAGTGGCTCCCATGGCGACACCTCGGGTGGCTCCGTGGGTGGCTCTCCTGCTGACACTTCTCCGTGGCACCTGCGTGTCCGTTTTGATATCAACCAGATTGGCAGGAAGCAAGGTTGGCTCTTCGGGTGCCCTTGCACTCGACCAAGATTCGATGGCCGTACAGATTGGGTGGCTCTTCAGATGCATGGGCGACTTTCTGGGCGGCGCAGGGGGAAGATCCTGCCCAGGGATTGCCTGTTGTGCCATCGATGAACAACTCAGGAACGTGGGCGGCCCCGGTCCGGCATGTCTTCGGGCAGCGGATCGATGGAATCAACCGGATGGCCCCGCTCCTCCAGCCAGACCTGGATCAGAGCCTGCTGATGTGTGATGGACTTCCGCATCCATTGCATGCGCAACTGGGTTCGGTCTTCAGCCTCCAACTGCCAGGTGGACTCACCGGCATGCAATCGGCCAATCACCTCGTTCAACAACAGGGCCACGCTGACCGAGACATTGAAACTGCGTGTGAAGCCGTACATCGGAAGCTGGACTCGAGCATCGGCCAGCTCCAACAGCTCGGGGCTCAATCCTTCCAATTCAGTTCCAAAGCAGAGAGCCAGGGGCTGATCCAGCTCGAGCTCACTGGGAGCCATCGCCGGTGTGTGCGGGCTGGCGGCCACGATCCGGAAGCCACGCGAACGAAGTGATTCCAGACAGGCCCTGGTGTTTCCGCCACCGGGTTCTGCCCACCGAATCAGCTCCAGCCATTTGCTGCTGCCCAGGTCCACATGGGTATTGCGCCTGAATTCGAAGCGATTTTCAATCGTATGCACCTCCTGCAGTCCAAAGATCTCGCAACTGCGAAGTGCTGCGCTCGCGTTCTGCCAATTGTAGAGGTCTTCCAACACGACCGTCACCTTGCGCGTGCGCTGATCCAGCACCCGCTCGATGCGTGCCAGACGTTCAGGACTCAGCAAGGTTTCCAGCCAGGCCGCCAGTTCTGCTTTCAGGTCCAGATGCCCCCCCTCCAGATTTCTCAAAGCTGGGTACATGGCTCGGAGCCACCCGTTGGTTCCAGGCCAGCGTGCCAATAGATGAAAAGACAGCAAACCCAGCAAGCCTTGAAGCTCTCCAGCCCACCATTGCCAATATTGTCTAATTCTGAACACATCTGACACTGCCGACCTGTTCAGCGGACACTTCTTCCCCTTGAATCAAAGCTGATCTCCAAAATCGACAAACCTGTCGCTTTTGACTTCTCCAGTAAAAACAACCATCTGGCTCGACACAACGCACAGATTCACGGCCCAAACTCAGGAACGCTGCTATTTTTGACAAAACGGCACACCGATTGCGAATGCCAATGCTGTCAGACGGTGACCCCGCATTCAAAGCACACATGGCGGCAAGGCTTGTTCAAAAGAACGGGTCCTGCCAGTTCGGTGCGCTGGCCGGTAAGGGTCGCTGTTCAGGAAAGGGAAAACGAACAATAGTCCAGGAGATCACGATGAATCGACTTTCCGTACTGCTCTGCGTCGGTGGCTTTGCTGCCCTGATGGTGGCTTGTGACAGCTCCAACACTTCCCTCGTGTCGCCCATGAGTGACCAGGGTACAGAAATTGCCGGCGGAGGCAGCCACGGTGGTGGCGGCAATGGCTGCGGTGGTGGTGGAAACCACGGCGGTGGCGGCAGCCACCACGGTGGCGGCAGCCACCACGGTGGCGGCGGCAACCATGGCGGTGGCGGCAACCATGGCAACGGACATTCCTGTGGTGGCAACGGCGGAAGCCATGGTGGCCACTCCGGCGGCCATAGCGAAGGATGCAACGGTGGTGGCGGCAACCATGGCGGTGGCAATCACGGCGGTGGCCACCACGGCGGCGGCAACCACGGTGGCGGCGGCGGTTACTGCAACAATGATGGCGAGACAGCTTTTGCCTACAGCTGCGACGACGATGTGCGCATGTGTTTCGACGAAATCCAGGACAACTGCGGCAATGGCATCAATCGCTGGGGCTGGACCAATGGCGCACTGAGCGAGGGAAGCTATGCTTTCGACCTCTATGCCGGAGCCGGCCAGTGCAACATCGACGCGGGCACCCTGGTAGGTGAGGTCTTCGTGGATTACTTCGACGGCACCGCCATGGTGAGCTACATCACCTGCGGCAGCTACATGCTGGACGAAATCCACCTCTGGGTGGGTGACGACCTGCTGCCCCGCAATCATCGCAATCGTTACACGGCGGCTCCCGGCCAGTTCCCCTATCCGGTGGAAGAATTCGACGGCAACGTGCAGGAATACACCATCGAGGTGGACGACCTTGACGGCCTGATCTATGTGGTGGCCCACGCTGTGGTGAGCGGTGATTACTCCGACGGCGACTGCGGTGTGCGCGGTTGCGCCGTGGATTGTGTGGAAGGTCCTGACTTCCTTGGACTGAACCAGCTGCTGGAAGATGCCGCAGGTCTGGACGGCACCGTGACCGTGTCCGTGAGCAATCCCTCGCTGTTCGGATACTCGGCCTATTTCCCCACGCTGACCATCAGCAATGCAGAAGGCACCTCGCTGGAAGGCAGCTGGCTGGGCTGGTGCATGGATTCCGACCTGCCCATCACCGCCAGCGTGGACTACGAAGCCAATCTCTATTCGAGCTACGAAACCCTGCCCAACGGAATTCTCGAGAACCCGGAGACGCTGGATCGCGTGAACTGGATCTTGAACCAGAACTTCCAGGGACAGATCGCCCCCTGCTCGGGCGCCGCGATCAGCGCGCTGGATGTGCAGCGTGCCCTGTGGACCCTGGTGGACAACAATGTGCCCACGACTTTCGGCACCTGGAATCCCTGCCACGTGAGCTACATCCTGGACCTGGCCTCGACGATCGATTTCTACGAGCCGGCCTGTGACGGAATCATGACCGTGATCCTGGTGCCCGTGAGCTCCCCGGCCCAGATCCTGTTGGCCCAGATCCCGGTGATCTGCACCGAATGCCCCTGATCCTGCCCGGTGCGTGATGCACCCGGTGCATACGAACCGGACCGTCTGATATGCGAGGCCGCCCATCCAGGGCGGCCTCGCTGCATTCAGGCCCCCAGTACTCCTTCAACGGCATGAAGCCCGGGTCTCCTGAGTCCCCTGGTTGATCAGCATTTCCGACCGAAAAGGCACAGACTGAACACGACGACTCTCCAACCCCTGCTTCATCCAATTCGCTTCCTCGCTTCAGACTGCATGGTGCCAGAGAAAGGCATGCAGGGAGCCACCCAACACAAAGCTGCCCACTCCCCCATTCCGAAACCCTGCCCCCGATAACGATGCTCTTGTTCTGTATGGCATGCACTTTGCTCAGTCAAAACCGGCAAGGCTGTGAAATCCCGGTCCCATTCAATATCCGTCACCCTCTCTGCCCGAGGGCGACGGCATATTGTGGGGCGCGGCACCGGCGTCTTGTCCAATTCAATCATGAGGAGCGAACCATGAACCGAGTTTCAGTCCTGTTGCTTGCGGGCAGTGTGGCCTTGATGCTGGCGGCCTGCGACAGCACACAGGAAGGTGCGCTGTCACCGTTGAGCGATCAGGGGGCCCAACTTGCAGGTGGTGGCGGACACGGTGGCGGAGGTGGCCATGGCGGTGGCGGACACCACGGCGGTGGTCACAGCGGGGGCGGCAACCACAGCAATGGACATCAGTGCGGTGGTGGTGGAGGTCATTCCGGTGGTCATTCCGGTGGGCATTCCGGTGGACACAACGGTGGTGGCGGAGGCGGCTATTGCAACAATGATGGTGAAACGGCGTTCGCCTACAGTTGCGATGATGACGTGCGCCAGTGTTTCGACGAGCTGAATGATGGCTGCAACAACAACTCGATCAACCGCTGGGGCTGGACCAACGGCCCGCTCGATGAAGGCAGTTACGCCTTCGACCTGTACGCCGGTGCCGGGCAGTGCAACATCGAAGCCGGCACCCTCGTGGGAGAGGTCTTCGTGGACTACTTCGACGGTACCGCCATGGTGAGCTACATCACCTGCGGCAGCTACGAACTTGATGAAATCCACCTCTGGGTCGGCTCGGAAGCACTGCCCCGCGATCATCGCAACCGCTTCACGGCCGCCCCGGGCCAGTTCCCCTACCCCGAAGAAAACTTCGCCGGGGGCCTTCAGGAGTACACCATCGAAGTGGATGACCTGGCCGGGTCACTGTACGTGGTGGCGCACGCCGTGGTCAGCGGTGACTATTCCGATGGCGATTGCGGAGTGCGTGGCTGTGCCGTGGATTGTGTGGAAGGCCCCGACTTCAACGGGCTTGTGGATCTGTTGGCCGCCGTTGAAGGCCAGGACGGCCTGGTGACCGTGAGCGTGACCAACCCCAATCTCTTGGGCTACACCTCGTACTTCCCCAGTCTCACCCTGGGCAACACGGATATACCCGGCCTGGAAGGTCCCTGGCATGGCTGGTGCCTCGACTCCGACTTTGGAATCAATGGCAATCAGACCTACCAGGCCGAATTGTACTCCAGCTACGAAGACCTTCCCACGGGTCTGATCGAGAATCCCACGACTCTCGACCGAGTGAACTGGATTCTCAACCAGCACTTCCAGGGCCAGGTCGCATCCTGTGACAACCAAGCAATCAGTGCACTGGATGTCCAGATTGCCATCTGGTCATTGGTGGACAACAACCTGCCCCAAAGTATCGTGGGAACCTGGAGCACGTGCCACGTGGACTACATCCTGGCCCAGTCGTTTGGCATCAACTTCTACGAACCGCCCTGCGATGGCGTGATGACTTTCGTGATCGTTCCGGTCAACGCCGATCGGGCCGTGACAGCGCAGATCCTGCTGGCCGAAATGCCCGTTCTCTGCACGGTCTGCCCTTGAGGTGAGGCTGGCCGGGAATCGACTCGAGTCTCCGGCCCCGTGCGACATATTAAGGGGGTCACCCAGCCGGGTGGCCCCCTTTTCGTTGCTGCAGAGTCCCGTGCATCCAGAGCTCAGGGAATCAGGATGCCCCGGCTGAGTCCGGTCGCAGCCCCGGGACCACCCGGTACCGGAGGCTGGAAGAGGTAGGTCAGATTGTCCGACAGGATCGTGCTGTTGATGCTGACCGCGCAGATCGAATGACCGCCAGCCCCGTTGCCACCCGCACCGCCATCTCCCCCAGCTCCACCGCGACCACCGTTGCCACCGATGCCGGCATCATCCTGACCTGCTCCATGATCCCAGGCACCGCCATCGCCGGGCAGTCCCCCAGCTCCCCCGGCACCCCCGGAGCCACCCAGCGAGGGTGCCCCCCCCGAGCCAGCCAGCAAGGTCGAGTTCGCGATCTGGACTGTGGAATCCACAAGGTAGAGGGCAATGCTCGCACCACCACTCTTTCCACCCTGACCGCCTGTTCCTGGCTGTCCGCCGCCACCACCGCCACCGCCGCCACTTCCGTAGCTCCAGCAGCCATCGCTGCCGCCACCACCTCCGCCACCTCCTCCGCCACCGCGGCCATCCGTCCCGTTGGCCCCTGTGCCACCGGCGGAAGGATGGAAACCGAAGCGTGAGGCGGAAAAGAGGCCAATACCGGCAGGTGTGCCGTTCGCGCCATCTCCTCCCTGGCTACCAGGCGTTCCATGCGCGCCGTTCGCTCCGGGGCTGCCACCGGACCCACCCGGTGCGCCGCCAGCGCCATTGTCACCGGGGCCGCCCGCGGCAGGCCCCCAGCCCGGAACACCGCCATCGCCCCCAGTTGCGCCACCCCCATTCCCTCCCTCGGGAAGTGGGCAGTGATCACACGACGGTGGAAAAAACCCATTTTCGCATCCCGATTGGCCATCGGCTCCGCGTGATCCATTGTTTCCATCCTGACCGGGAGCGCCAGCGGGGGAACCGTTTCCGGCGTCAGGAGCCACAATCTTGCAGTGATTGAAATCCACATCACTCTGGAGGAGGATCATGGCGATTCGATTGCGAGGATCACCCGAATTGGGCTGGAATGCCCGAATGGTCAGACGGTTCAGGCTGACATTGCTCACACCATCACCCAGCAACCCGCAGTAGTGCAGCCCCTGAAATGAATCCTGGATGATCGTCTCATGACTCTGCCAGTCCGTGTCGTCAAAGCCATCATGGAAACCACCCGCGAGGATCACATTGGAAATCAAGCCATTGGCCGGTGAGCTGTACGTCCCCTCTTCCATGTAGACGATGTTGCGTTGAGGATCCGCCTGGATTGCCGTGAAGGCGGCATCCAGGTTGCGCTTGGGAAGCTCGGGGGTTCCCGGATTGCTGTCATTTCCGTTTGGTGACAGACAGAAGCCATTGCTGAATGGCAGTGGGTGCCATTCTACCTGGACCGTGACCGGGGCACTGTCCTGACAGCCATCGTTGACCGTCAGTTCAAATTCAAGGAATTGCTCGACAGGGCTTGCGGCCAGCACAAGGTCCTGCGCGCTGGAATATGGGAGTCCGTTCAATCGCCAATCGTAACGCAGGGGGAGCCCCTCAGGGTCCTGGCAGAGCTCTCCCGACACGATGACCGGATCATTGATGTAGACATCAATCTGGGCTTCCGCCACCAGCGCCACCGGCGGCTCATTGACGGCCACCCGGTAGAACCGGGTCGAGTCAGCTGTCTGGACCAGCATGTGCATGCGACCGTCTTCATTGCCGTACAGCCAAGGGTCGGGCAGTTCCGTGTAGCCCCCGTAGGGCTCCGCGGAACTGAAGACCTGATAGCAGGGTGCCGTATCCGGCCAGCTCAGATCCAGCAGTTCTCCCAGAGAATTCAGCTGCAGGTCCGCAATCGTGCGAAGTGCCTGCGCGTCCGCTGGTGCCAGCGAGTCGGTCTGGCTCGCCCCAGACAACGGGGCAAACAGGCACAGGCACACCCACGGGGCGACCCAATGACGGAACTCAGAATGCAGGGCCATGTCCAATTCCTTTCATGCCGGATGCGGCAGACTGGGGATCGCGCCGGTTGCGCGACAACATGCCGCCGACGCCAGGCTGCTCTGATGGCTGGGTTCGAAGCTGTGGGGAGTGAGAATCCGGTCGGGAAAGTCGCTCTGTCGATTCTGTCAGACAATCAAAAAACAGTCGCCCGAAGATTATCAGTCAATGCGCCTCCGCCAACCCTTCCGGGGCGCCGCGCCAGGCTGCTGAATCAGGAAGGTCCGTTCAGGACGGTCACTTGACCACAAGCACCCGGCGCGCAGGGCCATGGGGCAGGGCGATCAACAGGTAGGAACCGGAGGCCAGCCCCGGCACAGGAATGTCGAAGACACCGCGGTCGAGGTGCAGGCTCCAGTCGGGAATCCGTGTTCCCAGAATCGTGTACAGTCCCAGTGCGAGAGGACCTTCCTCGACCGTGATCCGCATCCGCGACGGGTTTCCCAATGAGGTCACCGAGAAGCCGGGTTCCGGAAGAGTGCAGGCCTCCAGCTGGATCAGTTCGAGCCATGACAGCGGGGCAGGATTGGGCATCAGCAGCAGATCATCAGCACCCAGAGGCAGGCACTGGTCGGCGGCCACCACAGCAGGTGTCCAGCTGGGCCAGTCCAGTGCGTATACAGGAAGCGCGGTCTGCAGCACACTCGATGGCGTTCCGGGCCGCAGAATCAGCGAGGCCAGAGGCGCCAGTCCAGCACCGTCGTACTGCATCGGAAACTGCTGACGATCCACCTCGGGCAACGCCCCCAGCTCGGGGAAGGAGGGAACTCCAGCGCCCTGGCTCACCCGCGAGCCCGCATGCAGCAGTTCCGCCAGCATGTGGGCCAACGCCGTGTTGGCATCGCTGCGCAGGGACAGCAGAAAAGGCCAGGCGTGGTGCTGTCCCGCCAGTTGCAGGGTCAGTCTCAGGTCCTCCGGTCCGTCCTGGCTGGCCAGCAGGATCTTGAGCGCGGCCGCCGCACCGTAGTGTCGCACACCGCTGAAGGTGTCCAGCGGCAGGCTCAGGTCGGCCAGAAAGGAAGGAGCATACCGCGTGACCCAGTCGTCCTGCGCGGGATAGACCCGGTCTTCGGCCCAGACCGCCGAGGCTTCGTAGAAGGCCAGGTTGCTCACGAAGAATCCGCTGCCGAACTGTACGGCGTGAAAGTACTCGTGAGCCGCCGTCAGGCTCGCCAGTCCCAGTGAATCGGCTCCCCAGCGGGCGAAACTTCGGTCCAGGAACAGTGAACTGCTGTAGCCATTGCCCACGGGGTTCTGGGGCTGGGTTGCGCCCATTGCGGGTTGGGGCTGCAGGAAGACAGGCACGGCCGTTCCTTCGGCGGCGGGCGGGCGGGCGTAACCCAGGCTGTCGTGGTACATGCGGGCGGCAGCCAGCAGGCCCTCGAGAACCGCCTGGGCCGTGGCGCCGGTGCTGGCACTGTCGCCGGAACTGTTCCAATGGATCACGAAATGTCCGTCGGGCGAGTCCAGCTGCTCCTGCCAGGCGCCAAGCTGCAGCAGCGGCCGCGCGCTGGGTGGTTCCAGGATGCAGCTTTTTCCATGAGCCAGACTGGCTGGAGGGGCAATGCCGAGAAGCAGGACAACGCAATACATCAGACCCGCAGTCCAGGGGCACGCGGAGTTCCGATCGGTGGTCGTGACCGGGGGCCGCTTCATTTCAACAGCGTGATCTTGCGGGTCAGGCCGGGCCAGGCACCACCGGGCCCGGAGCCTTCGATGCGCAGCAGATAAATCCCGGCCGCGGCAGGCCCCAGGTCAATGGTGAACAGGTTCTCGCCTCGCCAGACCCGCTGGGGGCCCGAGTCGAAAACCCGCTGGCCGCGCAGATTGTAGACTTGCCAATGCAGCACGCCCGCTTCCGGAGCCTGATAGTGCATGCGGGTGATCGGGTTGAATGGATTGGGACTGACCTGCACACTGGCCGATTCGGCCGGTGGTCTTGGTGCTGGCGGAGGTGACACGGGCAGGCCTTCATCCCCGGCCTGGAGCGCAAGGTTGTCCAGCGCCACGCCGTAGGACCAGCTCCCCTGGTAAACGAAGGCCAGCTGCAGGGAATCCGATTCCAGCCAGGCATTCAGTCCCAGGGCGTTCAGGCTCCAGATCGTCCCGCTGGCCTCGGGCTCATCCAGCAGCTGCCAGCCGGCGACCGAGTCGCGACCCAGCAGTTGCAGGCTGGACCCGGCCCGGTCATCGTAAAACAGCTCGAAACTGAGAGTCAGTGCCTGAGTTGCGGCGGGCAGCTGAATCCAGGGCGTCCAGAGAGTGTCGTTCTGGATCGCGGGTGTCGTACCGTCGGAACGCCACAGCCCCTGGGCATCGCTGTTGATGTAGACGAAGGACCCTGTGGACTCGCGCCAGGGCACGGTGAAGTTCAGTGAACTGACGAACTCGCCGATCTGCCAACCCGGGCTCTGCGTCGGCTGGTTGCCCCCCCATCCCGGCAAGGAATCCAGTGTGCTGGTACTGAACGTCTCGGACCAGGCGTACAGCTCCAGGCTGTCGGGATCCCAGATCGTGCATGCCATCGCGATCGTGTCCTGGGTCCAGGGGCCAGCCTCCGATGTGGTCCAGGAGATGAGCAGGGTGTCGGCACGACTGCCGCTGAAGCGCAGTGTACTGATCTGGCCACCATCGTCCACTTCCCAGGTTCCCTGGATGCCCGTCTGCAGATCCAGCGAGGCCTCGGGCAGAATCAGCAGCGTGTCACGCACCAGATTGTCAATGTAGAACGGCGCATCGATGTGGGCCCCCCAGGGCGAGTCATGGAAACCGGGCACCACCCAGAGGCTCTCGGTGCTGGCCAGATTCCAGATGCGCAGCGGAGCAAGCTGGAAGGTGTCCACGGGAATTGCCCCCAGAGTGTGCGGGCGAAAGCGCGATTCGACGAAGTAATTGCCCGTGGCCACCGTGTTCAGTCCGGTATAGCCGTCCACGAGCAGCACGAAGCGATCCGCGGAGAGGCAGCGCACGGCCACGTACCAGAGCCGGGTGGTGTCGGCGGGGACCTCCATGGTCCAGGTCTGCCAGGAGCTTGGAACCCGCGCATTCTCCAGCTCCACCTGGAACAGCGACTCCAGCTCGCTGCTGCCCAGACTGCCCAGATCCTGGACCTGATCGGTTTCCAGACTGAGAATCTGGATGTGCTCCTGGTGATTCACATCCTGGCTGCGGTAATGCAGGGTGAACGTGGTGCGGGCACTGTCGGCACGCAGCGGAGGCGTGATCAGCCAATCGTCGTTGGCGCTGCCATCGGCGTTGTAGCGGCAGCCCAGTGACCAGTTGCCCGCAAAGGGGGAGTAGTACTCGCTGGCGGACAGGCGACTCCAGCTGCTGCCGGAACCCTCGCCGTCGACCATGGTCCAGCCTACCTGCCAGCCGTCCTCTTCGAATCCCTGGGTGAAGTTGGCGTCCACAAGGAAGACTCGCCCCTTGTGAACCAGCCCGCCGGCAAGAGCCAGGCCTGCCAGGACCAACAGAAACAGCAGTGAACGCAGGCGTGAGGATTGGATCACGAGTCCACCTCCTCGACCAGCAGCGAGCAATCGAAGGCTTTCACGCTGTGGGTCAGCGCGCCGATGCTGATGAAATCCACTCCCCGGCGCGCATAGTCCGCCAGGTTGTCGGCAGTGATGCCGCCACTGACTTCCAGCAGCACACGCCCACCGGCCAGCTCCACAGCGCTGGAAACTCCCTCGGGAGTGAAATTGTCCAGCATCACGATGTCGGCTCCGCCGGCGATGGCCTGCTCCAGCTCGGCCAGATTTTCCACTTCGATCTCGAGCTGGCAATCCAGGTCTTCCTGGTCGCGCAGCGCGCGAGCCCGCTCGAGCGCCGGCAGAATTCCGCCAGCGCCCCGGATGTGGTTTTCCTTGATCAGAAAGAGGTCATACAGGCCATGGCGATGATTGCGGCCCCCGCCACAGGCCACCGCGGCCTTGTCCAGTTCGCGCCAGCCGGGCAGGGTCTTGCGTGTGTCAAGGATGCGGGTGGACGAGCCCTCGAGCCGATCGACCAGGCTGCGTGTCATGCTGGCGATGCCCGAGAGACGCTGCAGGAAATTGAGTGCGGTACGTTCGCCGCCGAGAATCACCGCAAGATCGCCCTCGATGTCAAGCAGGCGCTGCATGGGTGTCACACGCGCCCCCTCTTCGACCAGATTCCGGATCTCGAGCGGGCGTCCGTCGGCCAGACGCATGAATACGGCACGCACCAGCTCCAGTCCACAGACCACGCCGGTCTGGCGCGCTTCGATGCGGGCCCGTCCCCGGCGTCCGGGAACCAGGCAGGCCCGGGCCGTGATATCCCCCACCCGCCCCAGGTCTTCTTCCAGAGCCAGGTCGATCAAGGTGAGGCTGCGGGCGCTTGGACCGTTCATCTCTCTATCCATCCAGACTTCACAGGACCCTCAGGCGGGCGAAACGGGCCACCAGTTTCTTGACTCCCACGGATTTGAAACGGACCGTGAGCTTCATGTTCTCGTCAAAACCGACCCGGTGGATGATGATGCCGGGGCCATAGGTCGGGTGCATCACATCCGCATTCACGGTCAGTTCGCAGGGATCGGAGACTTCCGCCTCCTGGGATTCGTCTTCGACGGAGGGCGGAACCGGCGCCTGGCGGAAAGGACTGACCTTGTTCAACAGCACCTCGCTGCCCGAGAGCGGCAGGCCCGTGCGCTTGCGGGCTGGCTTCTGGGGACGACTGCCGTCCAGCCCGCCGCCCAGTGGGCGTTGTCTCACGGCGGAGTCTTCGCGCAGCAGACTGCGATTGCGCGGGGTGGCGCCGGAGCCTTGCCAATGGCCGTCGCGCCCTCCGAAACTCTCCTCGCCGGTGCCGCCCAGCCGGCCGCCTTCCTGCTGCAGCAGCTCGGCGGGAATCGCCCGCAGGAAAGGACTGGGGCCGCCACTGCCACCATTGAAGCGCATTCTGAAGCGCGCCAGGCAGAGATAGAGCCGGCGCTTGGCGCGAGTGGCCGCCACGTAGAACAGGCGGCGTTCCTCCTCCAGCTGCTCCGGATCACCCATGGCATTGCCCAGGGGGAACAGCCCATCCTCCATGCCGGTCACGAAGACCGTGTCGTATTCCAGCCCCTTGGCGCTGTGTACGGTCATCAGGGTCACCAGGTCATCGCTGTCGGCCATGCCGTCGATGTCGCTGACCAGCGCCACTTCCTGAAGGAATCCTTCGAGTCCCAGTTCGCTGTTCTCGGCATAGCGTTTCACGGCGGATTCCAGCTCGTGCAGGTTCTCCACGCGGGGCTTTCCTTCGGGCCCCTCCGCCTCAAGGGCTTCGTAGATATGCAGGGCCGACAGCAGATCACGGAAGGCCACATCCAGGGGAGTGGCCGCCATGCGGGTCCGGGTGGTTTCCAGCAGCGAATGCAGTTCCAGCATGCTCTGGCGCGCGCCCTTGGCAAGGCCGGGTACGCTGCCCGCGAATGCCAGCTGGTCGTACAGACTGCGATTCTGGAGCTGGGCGGCACTCTGCAGTGCGGCCAGACCCGTATCACCCACACCGCGCCGTGGATAATTGATGATGCGCAGCAGGCTGATCTCGTCACGCGGATTGGCCAGCAGACGGAGGTAGGCCAGTGCGTCCTTGACTTCGCGCCGCTCGTAGAAACGCAGGCCTCCGATGATCTGGTAACGTATACCATTGCGGATCAGCGATTCTTCCAGCGCCCGTGACTGAGCGTTGGTGCGGTAGAGCACGGCAAAGTCCTTGTAGGGCCGGCCTTCCAGATGGCCACGGCGGATCCGGTCGCAGACCAGCGCCGCCTCCATCGCGTCGTCCTCGCCGCTGAGCAGGGTCACGGGTTCGCCGCGCCCGTTCTCGGTCCAGAGCTTCTTGTCCTTGCGTCCCCCATTCTGTGAGACGACGGCGTGTGCCGCTTCGAGAATGGTCTCGGTCGAGCGGTAGTTCTGTTCCAGCTTGAATACGCGCGCGTTCTTCCAGTGATCCTCGAAGTCGAGGATGTTGCTGATGTCTGCGCCGCGCCAGCCGTAGATCGACTGGTCGTCGTCGCCCACCACGCACACATTGCCGTGCTGGGCGCCCAGCATGCCGGTGACCTTGAACTGGGCCTTGTTGGTGTCCTGGTACTCGTCTATCAGAATGCGTCGGAAGCGATCCTGGTAGACCGCCAGTCGTTCCGGGTGGGTCTCGAACAGCTCGATGGGTTTCAGCAGCAGGTCATCGAAGTCCAGCGAATTGGCCGCTCGCAGTCGGCGCGTATACTCCCGGTAGATCTTCGAGATCATGTCGTGCACAAAGCCGCTGTCGCTCTTCTCGAACTCCTCGACGCTCAGCATCGCATTCTTGCTGGAGGATATTTCGCCGCGCACACGCTTTGGATTGAGCTGGTTGGTGCTGATGTCCAGGTGATTCATGCACTCGCGTACCAGGCGCAACTGGTCGTCGCTGTCGTAGATGGTGAAGTTGCGGTCGTAGCCCAGGTATTCCGCCTCGCGGCGCAGGATGCGGGCGAAGACCGAGTGAAAGGTGCCGACCCACATCTCGTCCACCCGTTGCCCCACCAGATGGGCGATGCGCTCCTTCATCTCGCGGGCGGCCTTGTTGGTGAAGGTGAGCGCCAGAACCTGCCAGGGTTTGCACTGGCCCTGTTCCAGCATCCAGGCGATGCGGCTGGTCAGCACGCGAGTCTTGCCGCTGCCGGCTCCGGCCAGGATGAGTACGCTGCCATCCGTGGCCATCACGGCTTCTCGCTGGACTGGATTCAATCCGCTCAGATCCACGCAGTTTGCCCCTTCCTCAAGGCTGAATGACGTCATTGTCCACCGATTCCACCGAAAGGGAATCGCCAGTTCTGCGGCCTTCGCGTTGCTCCTGGCGCAGACGTCGACGCTGACTGTCGAGTACGCGCCGGTTCAACTGATGCTGGGCCAGGGTGCGCCCGAAAAAGTGTCCGCCCTGCCCGTCGGCGACGAAATAAAGGTAGTCAGTTTCCGCCGGAAACAGCACCGCGGCAATCGCGATGCGCCCCGGGGAGTTGATCGGTCCGGGCGGCAGGCCAGCATACAGATAGGTATTCCACGGGGAATCCAGTTCCAGATCCCGATACAGCAGACGCCGCGGCTTGTCCAGCAGATACTGCACCGTTGGGTCCGCCTGCAGTTTCATGCCACGGCGCAGTCGATTGAGATAGACCGAGGCGATGGTATCCGCTTCCGAGGGCAGTTGATACTCGCCCTGGACGATCGAGGCCAAGGTCAGCAGCCGGACGCGATCCAGACTGCCACAGGAGTCCGGCAGCAGACCGCAGACCACATCCTCCATTCGCCGGGCCATGCGCGTGATCAGGGCTTCTTCATCGTCGAGTGTGCTGATCCTGTAGGTATCCGGAAAAAGCCGCCCTTCAAGTGTTTCAGGGTCACCGGGCAGCGACAGTTCCGAAATGAAACCCGGATCGCGGCACAGCTGCAGAAAGCGCAGGCTGTCCAGCTGGCACTGCCGGGCCACCACCCCGGCCAGCTCACGCAGGCGCAGGCCTTCGGTGATGCGCACGTCCACTCCCGGAACGGCATAGCGGCCGATGCGCCGCAGAATATCCATGCGACTCATTCGGCCATCCAGCACGAAAATGCCGGGCTGGATCCCGCGATCACTGTCGGTCAGACGGGCCAACAGGCGCAGGGCCCAGGGATGGTCGCTGATCCCGAGAGTGTCCAGCGCGCTGACCACCTGGGCCAGGCTGGTGCCCGGACGTATCCGCACCTCCTGCTGGATCGTGGTATCACCGGCCGGCGCCTCGAACAACCAGAGCGCGAAGCCCCCCGGCAGAACGATTCCCGTCAGCAGCAGGAACAGCAGCAGGCGGATGGGACCAGCACCCTTCTTCCGGGGTTCCCCATTTCCACGGCGCACCGCTTCTTTTCCCGCCGGGCGTGGATGGTTTCCTTGACCACGACCGGAGCGGGAGTCAGTGCCTGCCATTGTCAGGTCCGTGGACTGGGTACTGCGGGTGCTGCATGCGGCGATCCGTGCGGGTTGCCTGTGAACACAAGGCCCCACCCTCGGGGTGGGGCCTTGCCCATGTTCTCATGTGTCAGGTACGGTACTCGCTCAGGGAGCAAAGAAGTCCTGGATCTTGGGCGAATAGAAGCTGTAGAGCACATTCTGCATCAGGCCCAGGGCACCGGGCCCGGGCAACAGGCCCAGGGTCGGGCTGGCCGTACCCAGTTCGCCGTACTCCATCACATACATCGGAATGCTGTTGAAGGCCGTGCGGAAGTTGGTATACGTGGCACCGGCCTGGATCGGCCCCAGATTGACGCTGAAGTTCATGTTCTCGGTGTAGCAGGTGGTCACCTTGCGGTGCTTGTCCAGGATGGGCTGCCAGAGCAGGTCCACGGACACGGTGTCACCCACGGTCCAGTACTCCGCGGGGTCGCCGATGAACTGGTGCTGCACGTACATGAACACACGGTCGCGCGCATTGATGTTGATCGTCACATGCACCACAGGCTGGGCCCACATCTCGTCGGCGCGGCTCAGGTTGTGTGCTTCGTAGGCGTTGAAGATGGTGATGTCCTGAAGGTTGCGGATCTGGTCGGGAACACTGACCCAGCAACCCTGCGAATCAGGATCGGGCGAGAAGTCAAACCCATAACCGCCCACCGAATCCGCACTGACGAACAGCTGGGGCGGCAGGCTGCTTGCGCCCACGACCCGGAAGATGTCGAAGGTCTCGCGAGAATTCAGCTCGGCGGAATAGCTGTTGTAGGTGTACACGCTCTGGGTGCCGGCCGGCTCGTAGATCGAGAAGGCTTCCACATAGGGAATGGCATTGCCGGGCAGCGGCGAGCGCCAGTCGAAGGGATCCACGCCATCATCGAATCGGCCGTTGAAGAAGGTGTTGCCATCGGCGCGCATGGTGTCGATCACGGACTGCTGCAGCTGCAGCGTATCCAGGAAGGCGAATTCTGGAATGCCGGCGGTATTGCCGTCGCCGCGACTGTTCTGGAAGGTCAGGAACTGGTCCACGTAGACGTCATAGACACCCAGGTAGGCCGCCAGAAAATCGCCCGCGTTCTGGGTCTGGTAGGCGGCCGTGTTGTTGATGTCCACCCCGTTGTAGCCGAAGGATTTGGACAGACTGGAGTAGCCGGTCCAGAACAGGCTGCCCCCCATGTCCAGGTAATCCATCGCGATCACCTTCAGGTTCTGGGTGATCTGGTTCCTCACGCCCGTGGTCCCTTTGTATCCGTCATCCACGCAGATCACGGTGCGGTAGTCACTCATCATCGAGAAGGGAATGTAGTTGGGCAGATCGGGGAAGTTGGGCGGTGTGCCGTCTTCCAGTTCCCAGTAGAAGCAGTTGTAGCTGTCGTCGGCCACGTCCGTGCTCCAGACAGGATCCACGCCCGTGATCGAGCCCAGCGCTTCGCTGATCATGCCCCGATAGAATTCGGCATGCTCTTCGAACGTGTGCCCACCCAGCGCGTTGGCGATCTGCGCCGGCGACAGGTTGCGGGGAGTGAAGTTCAGCAGCAGCACATCGCGTGTGGGAGCGGCCAGATGCGTGCTGAAGCGGATCCAGGCGGGAACGGCCGTGGACTCAAGACCATCGTCCCGGGTCCAGACACGCAGCTGGTAGTAGCCGCTTTCCAGATTGAAGAGTTCGAGAATCGAATTGGCCGTCCAGCCATTGCTGAACTTGTACTCGTCGAAGCTCAGAACCGTCGCTTCCGTGAGCTCGACGGCCTGGCCCGAACTGGCGACCCATTCACCGTTGTCGGTGAGCGCGTCGAAATGCAGGAAGGAATCCAGCGCGGCGGCATCACCCTGGAAACGCACCAGCTCGTACTTGAATTCAAGCGGAATCGTCACGAATGCCTGGTCGTCGGGGTCATCGCCGCTGATCAGGAAGCGGATGCCGTTCCAGTTGCTGAGCGCCGTGTTGTAACACGGGAGCTCCGGAAACTCTTCCTGGTTGCGGAACGTGGTTGCCGTGGGACCGTCGCCAATGAAATCATCCCAGCCGATCATGTGACGGGTGTAGTTCTCGGGCTGGCCGACACTGTTGTACCCATCCTTCTGATAGGTGATCCGGGGTGTGTTCGGCGCACGGTTGCTGCGGTTGAACAGCCGGTATGCCGGCTCGCTCACCTGGCCGTCGTTGTCGATGCTCTGCACGACCAGGGCATGTTTCTGGATCCGCCCCAGCTGAGTGGTGAGATTGACCACGGCCTGGGTGTTCTGGGTGTAGGTCCAATCCACACCACTCATGTCCGGGTTGGCCCGCAACTGGGACAGGAAGGTCTGCAGGGCCGCGTCCGTTTCGTAGACATGATCGGTGAAACGATACTCTTCCACGAAACCATCGGGATCACTGCCCGCCCAGAAGATCATCGGCGAGAAGGAGTAGACCGGGCGATAGGTGAAATCACCGGCGAGCACATAGTTGGTGTTCAGCTCCCAGTGGAAGGGGGCACCAATGGCGGGCTGGGTCAGACCCAGATACCGTCCGATGTTGGTGTCCAGCTCGTAGAGCGCCGGTGAGACGGTCTGTTCCCATTCCCCGCTGGCGTCCAGCACATAGATCGAATCGATGTGCTCGATCTGCAGGTACTGATAGTGGATCAGCTGGAAGCGCACACCCGACACGTCCTCAGCTCCGGGAGCGGGGAAGTTGGCCGGACTGGCTTCCTCGAAACCCACCAGACTGTCCGGCATCAGGAAGGCGTAGCGGTCGATGTGGAAGTTTGTCTGCACACCATCCGCGTCGGGTTCGTTGTTGACGAAAGCGACCGTGGGGGCCGTGTTCGTACTGTAGCTGCCGTCAATCTTGCTGCAGCCCTGCCAGAACACGACAGGCAGCAGCAAGGCTCCCAGCGCCAATCCCCGAACGGGATTCAAGGGTCGTGACCCAAAGTTTTTCATTGGTGAAATCCTCTCAGCGCTTCAGGGACATGGTCAGCATGAACAGGTCTTCCAGGTACTTGTTCGGGGCGTAGGCCACATCGAACTGCAGTGCACCACTGCTGGTATCGAGCATGAAGCCCGTGCCCAGCGTCAACCCGTCCAGAGAAAGCAGGGGATATTCCAGATAGGGGTCCTTGCCCGCGTCCTGCTGGAAATCGTCCCAGGTATCACGGGTGATCCCGTTGATCTTCTTGCCGATGCGCATGAAGAAGCTCTGCTTGAAAGCGTACTCCAGGCCCAGGTTGATCTGCTCGACGTTGTCGGAGGGATGCCCGAATTCGAAGGCTCCCAGCAGGTAATTCTCGTCGGTTGGGGTGCCCATCAGATCCATGGACATGCCGAATTTGAAGAGGATCGGCAGGGGATCTTCCTTCTCGTTGAAGAAGGTCATGTCGGGCCCGAAGTTGGCGATGATCATGGCCACCTTCAGGGACTTCCAGCCCGTGTCGTAGTAGGTGCCCACGTCGGCGGCCCAGCCATCGGAATTGAATTCCATCGCGCTCTGGTTGACGTACTTCACGGTCAGGCCGGCGCTGAACTTGTCGGTGAGACGCTTGGCCACGGTCAGACCCAGGGCGGTATTGGTCCAGTTGAAGGTCCTGCCCGTGCCTTCGGGGGCAGCGGGTGTGGTTTCGTCCATCTGGTCGGTGTACAGGTGAGTCAGGGAGATGCCCGCGCTCAGGCCCAGGTTGTCGAAGGTACGTGCGGCACCCACCCAGTCCTGACGCGTATCAACGGGCAGTTCCACATGGGTGAATCCCGCCGTCCAGTTCTCCACCAGGGTCAGCCCCGCCGGATTGAAGTACAGCGCGGACACATCGTTGGCGATGGGCAGCAGAGCATCGGCCATGCCCATGCCCCGCGCGCTCACCGGCAGCTCGAGGAAAGTGGCGGTCACCGTGCCGGCTTTCACCTGGGCGAAGGCACTCTGGGACAGGGCAAGCACCGCTGTACAAAGGGCCAGGATCTGGGTCAGTCGCATGGAAGTCTCCGTGACACGGATTATTTCAGGATGACGAACTTGCCGGTGGCAATCGATCCGTCATTTCCCGGGGTCTTGTCTTCGACGCTGAAGTAATACAGCCCGCTGGCGGCCTGCTGGAAGTTGCGGTTGTTCAGGTCCCACGCTTCCGAGAAGTCAGAATTCCAGCGGCTGTGGTCCCCTTCCACATTGTGCGGCACGATCTGCACCAGGTCTCCGGAGAGACTGAAGATGCGGATCAGGCACTGGTAGGGCAGGTTCATGAATTCGATGCGTCGGTCCTGGGCGGGCAGGTAGGCCGAGGAACCATCATCCTGGTTTTCCCAGGCGAGGCCCTGCTGGCTGTTGCCGAAGGACTGCTCGGTGGTGTAATCCTGATCGAAGCGATAGGGATTGGGCACCACGCGCACTTCGCGACTGGGCGAACCGCTGGGAGCCTGACGGATCGCGTTGCAGCTCTTGGCGGTTTCCAGCGGCTCGGTACCGGTCTGGTAGTCACCGAAGTCATAGGCCGTGACCGCATAGAAGCGCGGATACAGGCTCTGGATGCCTTCCAGCCGATAGCGGAACTCCACATGGTAGGCATCGCCCATGTTCCACACGCGATCGCGGTTGGCATCCAGGTACATGTCGCCCGTGTACACCACGTTCTCGTTGTCGGCGTTGGTGAAGCTCAGATACCCTGCCTGATTGCGGGTCAGCTCGACCGCGCTGCCATCCAGCCAGAAAGTCGTGTCGCCGGGGGCGTCGACCCAGACCGCGATGCCTTGTTCGATCCAGGCATCCTCATTGATGTCCATCAGGATTTCTTCGTCCGGTTCGCCTTCCACGTGCACGATGGCGCCAAAGCCACTGTTGTTGCCCACGGGCTGGCGTTCCCAGCCCCGCACGGGATCACGGAAAGGCTGTGCGCCCCAGGGTCCGGGATCGGGCAGGGTGCGCAGCGCCCCCGTGTTGTCGCGGTAGGCGTAGTTCACATTGTCGAATTCGGCCAGCAGGGTGTAGTCCGCTTCGAAGTTGGCGTTGCCCGCGTAGACACGGTAGCCTTCGAAATCCTGCACACGGCTGAAGGGATCGACGTAGGCCTCGGACATCGAATTGCGCTGCCAGCGCAGTTCAACCCACTTGTCACCGGTCACGACTTCCATGTCGGGGCAGGGCGGGGGCGGCGGTCCCTGGAAATCGGGAATGCCATCGCCGGCATCCAGGAAGCCGTTGTTGTTGAAGTGGCCGATGTACCAGTCTTCGCGCAGACCCTGGGAGAACTTGGGGCCGGCGTTGATCAGGAAGGAGTCCTCGACCATTTCCAGATTGCCGCGGTTGCGCAGGAATGTCCAAAGGAAATCGTCTTCGGAAACCTGTTCGCCCCAGAGCGAGGAGAAGCCTTCGTCCAGCTTGCCGTTGCCTTCCAGGCTGTCGGGCCCCTCGTAGATCGCGGGCAGGCCGCTGGGCAGGGTGACCACGCGCCCCCAGTACTTCACAGTGTCGCCGATGGCCGGGGCCCAGAGGCCGTCAAGCCCCAAGTCCTCGCCGGGCCAGCCGTCGCCCGTCTCGTAGAAGCCATCGCCGTCCAGGTCGTAGATCGGGGTGTCGTACATCTCGTTGTCGTAGACGCGCTGCGACCAGATGGCGTTGAAGTCGAAATCGGTCCAGTCGAAGACCGTGGTGTCAATGCGTGAGGTCACAGCGCCCTGGGGGTGGCTGCGGTCGTGCAGGTTCTGCCCGGCGATGTAGGCCACGGTCATCACGAAGGACTCGCCCGGATTCAGGCGATAGATGTTGTTGCCACCCGCATCGGTGTAGTCGAACACGCCCATCGGGCCCCAGGAAATCAGGTAGCGCGTGTCATCGCCGTTGGGATTCACGCCGCCGCCCACCACATCGAACTCGCGGTAGAGCAGCGTGTCCCCGGTGACCGGATCCAGCTCCACCTGAGCTGGGGGCCTCTGGCCCACGACACAGGCCGGCATGCTGGGATCGAACTCGCCGTTGGACATGACCTGATACTTGTGGATGTCGGCCTCGGGCGTGCCCAGGATCAGACTCCAGCTCATGTCGTCGCCACGGGCGTCGGGATGGTCCTGCCACCAGGTCCAGGCGGGGCCGTAATCCTGGTCGGGCGAGGCGTTGGAGTTCCACCAGTTGAAGGTGGTCTGCAGCTGGGGGTTGGGCGCGCGCAGGATGCGGGTGCCGGTCACGTCGGGACAGGTGAAGTTGGTGCCGCTGGTCTCGCTGGCCGGGCGCCCGTCGTTGTCGGCGATGTAGGCCGTGTTGATCAGGATGTGCTGATTGGACACGGTGTCGATGGCCGTGCGCCGGAAACCGCAGAAGTCATCGGAAGCGCGCCCCTGTCCGGCTTCGTCGCCGTGCCCCACATCGGCGTCGACATACAGGCCGATGTAGAGGTTCTTGAGGAACTTCGAACCGATGTTGGAGATCTTGTAGTCAATGACGATGAAGTCCTGGGCGTAGCTGTAGCTCCAGGCATGGGACTCCATCTCGACCTTGACGCCCAGCGGCACATGGTTGTTGTCCTGGGGGTCCCAGACCTGGCCGTTGGGCAGAAGGCCGAGATCGTCGATGGTGTCGGTGTAGGCCGAATAGAAGTCCTGCTCGGACACGGCCAGCGAGTCGTAGATGTTGCGGTCCAGGTAGTCCAGCGCGTTCAGGCGGGTGGTGCGCTCGCGAATCTTGAACTCCTCGCCGCAACCGGGCCAGAGTTCGTTCACGTCGCGGTCCCAGCCCTCGGAGCCGAAGGAGACACGCGGGGTCTCGATGCCGGAATCGTCCACGATCAGCGCGCCGACCCACACCGAGCCCTGGTAGAGGTACTCGACCCCGCTGCCGCCGGGATACTCGCACTGGGGCGCCTGCTCGCCGGTGACCGGATCGTCGTCGCCCGTTGCGTCGCCGTGACCGAAGGTGCCGTCGTTCTTGAAGGTCATCCACATCTTGCCCACGCGGTGCACGCGCAGGTCCAGCGTGGGGCGCTCGCAGTCGGCGCTGACATTGCGTGAGACGGGCTCGTCCTTGCGGATCACGGGCTCGTAGCGGCTGTCGTCCTCCTTGGCCTGCAGCGTGACAGCCAGCAGGCCAGCGGTGGCCAGCACCAGACCCATGCGGAGAGTGTGGAAGGTGTGATGGGTTTTCATGGTCTCTTCTAGTTCTCCCCGGGATTCCAGCCGACCGACACCACACTGCCTCCGCAGTCGATGGTGCCACTGGCCGGCAGCCAGTTGCTGCCCTGCAGCTGGGGATCCTGGTTTTCGAGGTTGCAGGCGCCCACGTCCCAGTTGGAGGGGAAACTCTCATCGGCGGCACCGTTGTCGTGGAACCAGTTCTGATCGATCACAGGGTTGTTGGTATCGAAGCTGGCACCGATCTGGTTGCCCACGATGCCGGTGGCGGTGCTGCTGAGGCTGTAGTCATTGCCCACGACCATATTGTAACGGATCACGGGATTGGACTGGCTTTCCACCTTGATGCCGCCATACCCGTTGAACAGGATGGTGTTCTGCAGGATGCTGGCGTTGGGAGTGGCCTGAACCTTGATGCCGTAGACATCGCAGTTCATGATCAGGTTGTTCTCGATCAGGGCCATCTGAGGAGTGTTGTAGATGAACACCCCGTAGAACCGACAGCCATCCAGACGATTGCCCGTGAAGGAGGCGCTGGCGCCATTGCCGGCGAACAGAGCCGAGAGACCATTGTTGGTGAAAGTGCAGTTCTCGACGGTGGCATGACTGCCGGGGCCGTGGGCCGCCACCGAGTAGTAGGTGGTGTGATCGAAATCGCAGCCGCTGACAGTCAGATCGATGTCGGCATCGAATCGGTAGAGCGTCGGGCTGCCTTCGATGTAATAGCTCTCCGTATCACGCAGTTCGATGATGCCGCCATTCTGGATGTAGTTCTGACCCGAGAATCCGGACTCGCTGCCACGGGCGAAACTGCTGTTGCTGATGGTGGCGGTGATCTGCTGGGTCGTGCCCGCCAGACTCAGGTCGTCGGTACGTGGTTTGATCAGCAAGCTGCGCCAGTCGGACAAAGAGGTTCCGGGCGTCACGGTCCAGTCGGACTCGGGGGCCAGGTCGAAGGTGGCACCGTCGATGTTGAGGTTGCCGTTGAACTCCAGGCCGTAGAAGCCGGCGAATTCCAGCCGGGCTCCCGGCGAAATGGTCACGTCCTCGGAACTGAACGCATCGCAGGTGACACGCCAGGTACCGGTGAGGGTGGAATTCTTGATCTGCTTGCGCAGTTCGTTGGCCGAGGCCTGATAGAGCACGGGCCCCACATCGGACCGCTTGGCGGAAGTCACGTCATACCCGGCCTCGATGCAGGGGCTGCAGGAGTTGAAACTCTGGAAGTCGGCGTTCAGTTCGTCGAAGAGCGCGTCATCCATGCAATTGCCCAGCACGTCCACCTTGTCGCGGTTCTCATTGCGGTAGGTGTTCTCGCCAAGCACGAAGCGGTTGTCAAGCACCACCAGGGTGTCAATGGTGTTGAGCGTGTCGGCCACATACACGCTGTCGTAGATCGTCACGCCCCACTGCAGCTCGCCCATTTCCACCGGAAAGCGGAAGGCCAGCGAGGAATTGCGTGACACGTTGTTGCGCGCGAAGAGACTGTCGCCCTGCCAGTCCAGCAACTGGGTCGTGCCCACGTGGGTGGTGTCGAACACCACACCGGAGCCATCGTTCTCGTGCACGATGTTGGAGCGGAAGCGCGGCAGGGCGCCATGCATGAAGCTGATGCCGTTGTACTGGTTCAGGTAGATCATGCAGTGCTCGATCGTCGGACTGCTGTCGTCCACCACGATCGCGGCATTCTTGTAGGGGTCGGAGTTGTTGAACTTGGCGCCATAGGCCACGATGGCGAACTTCAGCTCGCTGGCATCACTGCCCGGCATGAAGACCAGGCTCTGCCAGAGTCCATAATCCTCCTTGAGGATCACGGGATAGAACTTGATCGGGCTGGCGTTGGTGCCAATGGCCGTCAGGGTGCCCTCGACATACATGGAACTGTTGCGCTCGAAGAGCACTTCCACGCCCGGCTGGATCACCAGGGTCTGCCCGGCGGCCACAGCCACGGAGCTGGACACATAGTAGGGCGAGTTGGCAAGCGTCCAGGTGCCGGACACGAGACTGTCCACCACTTCGGTGCGCCAGGTTCGGAAGGTCTCGGTCACCGTACGATCGTACTGGTTGCCGTTGTTGTCGTCGCAACCCAGGCCCGCAATCAAAATCAGCAGGCCGAGCAGCCACGGTGTGTATCGCTTCATCGGTGCTCCAGCTAGAATTTGTAACCGAACCGCAGCAGGATATTCCGACCGGGCCCGATGTTTCGCGGGTTGTTGTCGTACTCGTACTTGCCGGGGTAATACAGCACGAAGTCCGGATTCTTGGCGTGCATCGCCTGGTAGTAATTGCCCGTTTCCGCATAGTAGTTGCGCACGTTGCGGTGGTTGAAGAGGTTGGTGACTTCAATGCCCGTAACCAGGTTGTGGCTGCTGGTCTTGAAGCGCCAGTACTTCTCGAACTTGATGCGCGTCTCCTCGGTGAAGGGCATGCGACGCGAATTGCGGGCGATCAGGGCCACGTGCTCCACATCCTCAAGGTAGATCGAGGGGGTGTAGGGGCGACCGGTGGCGAAACTGCTGCTCATGCTGAACAGCCAGTCGTCGGGCAGCCTGAAGCCAAAGAGGCTGGCATTCTCGCCCTGACCGAAGTAGAGGCTGTAATAAGCATTCAGGCTGTGGGTCTGGTCCCAGTCAAGGGGGCGCTCGTCGCGATTCACCGGATTGCCATTGAGACGATCCTCGGAGGCGGCGCGGGAACTGGAGGCTTTGCCGTAGGCAAAACTGAGCTCGTAGTTGAAACTGACCGAGTAGTTGCGTTCGGCCTTCTCGACGCTGATGTTGGCACCGCGCACGCGGCCGTAGTCGCCGTTGGTCCACTGGTCAATCGTATACCCCGGGGCCAGCTCGATGACCGTGGAGGTGATCTGGTCGAAAATGTCGCGGTAGTAACCCTGCAGGTTCACGGTGGTGCCAATCTCGGCCCAGCGTGCTTCCACGCCGAACTGGTACTCGACCGTCTTCTCATACTTGAGGTTGGGGTTGCCCACCAGGGTGTTGTTGGCCCGTGAGCCGGTCGTGGACTGGTAGTAGTAGGTGTACTGGGGCGCCTGATAGAAGTGGCCGTAGTTGAAGTACAGCTTGGCGCTTTCGGTGATCGGGTGGCTGATGCCCAGGCGCGGGCTCAGGCGGCTGGTGCCACGCTGGGCGTGCACGGCTCCGGGATCACCGGCGTTGGCCGCTTCGTCGGATTCGTTGACCACGGATTTCTCATGCAGCAGGAAGTCCCAGCGCATGCCCACCAGTACGTTCATGCCCTCGAAGTTCATCTGGTCACGGAAGAACAGCGCGCCTTCGGTGGGCTGGCGGTCGTAGAAGTCGCGGAAGTTTCCGCGTTCCGGATAGGGGCTGCCGATCGGCAGTGGCGAAGACCCATCGTAGAGCTTGTTGGGGCTTTCGATCGAGTTCATCTGCAGATCACGCGCCATGATCTGGGCTCCGCCCAGCACGTCGTGATACTTGTTGATCTGCCACTGGTACTCGGTTTCCAGCGACAGGGTGGTGGAGCTGCGCTCCTGCCAGATCGCCTGGCCGTCGAAATTGTTGGGGTTCAGGAAGAAGTCGTAGTAGGCTTCGAAGTTGTACTGGTACCCCCAGGGCGAATCCGGGCCGCCGCCCCAGTTGTTGCCGTCCTGCACGCCGTTGGAGTTGTAGTCCACGAAGGGCTCCCACTCATCCCAGTCCAGGTTGGGCGGGTCAAAGGTCGCGCCGATGCTCAGCGGGTCGTCGCCACGGTTCTGCCAGGTGGCACCGGTCTTGTTGGCGCTGTAGATGCTCACGCCATCGTTGTACCAGTCGCTGCCGTTGTCCTCGCCATTGTAGCTGTAGACGACCGGCATGCTGACATCGATCACGGTCTCGCGGAAATGCTCATTGGTGATCAACTCGCCGGGGGTGTGGCCCACCGTGCGCACGTCGCTTTCGCCGTGATACTGCTGGAAAGGATCCACCACGAAATCGGCGAAGCGGGTGAACAGCTCGAATTCGTCAAAGGTATTGTTGGGGCCATCGTAGATGCCGTTGAGGGTGGGCTGGGGCTGCTGATTGCGGCGTCCGCCGGCGATCCAGGTCGCGTAGGCGCCGTAGGTGCTGGGCAGGTCGAACCAGACTTCGCCCGCATCCCAGATGCCGTTGTAGACGCCCGTGATCGGGTCGGCCTCGTCAATGAAGGGCTCGCCCGTGTCCCAGAAGAAGTCGCCGTCGAGGTAGGGCTCGCCCAGATCCTCGTTGGTTTCACGCACGTCGCGGAAATTCATCCGGCCGTCGGCGTTGATGTCGTCGTAGCCTTCGGCCATGTCGAAACGGCCGTTGCCGTTCTCATCGGTGTAGTCTTCGCCCGGATCCCAGACGCCGTTTCCGTTGGCATCCACGAAGTCTTCGCTCCAGCCGTTCCAGATTCCGTCGCCGTTGACATCCTGGAAACGTTCGCCGTCCCAGATGCCATTGTGGTTGGTGTCCTGCTCGGTGGTCTGGGGCTCGGCATCGTCCCAGCGACCGTTGTGGTTCAGGTCATCGTAGATGTCCCACGGATCGAACCAGGGATTGTCCTCGCCGTTGACCGGGTTGGGAATATTGGTCCAGGGCTCGGCCGTGTCGTACTGGCCATTGCCGTTGAGATCCACCCAGTCTTCTCCGCGGTCCCAGCGGCCATTGCGGTTCAGATCCTCGTAGCCTTCGCTGTAGATCGGGTTGCCGTGGGAGTCGTACACATAGCCGTCGTACTGACCGTTGTTGTTGGCATCCACATAACCGTCGAAGTAGCCGTTGTCGTCGTTGTCCTGGTAGCCGTTGCCCAGGAAGGCGCTCTTGTCGTCTTCGTTGGCCTGCTCCTGAGCCGGCAGCTCAAGCACGAACTGGTCGGGCGTGCGACCTCCGGGGGAGATCAGGGTCTTGGTGTTGGAGCGGTAGGCGCGCACCTCGAAGGTGGCGTTCTTGCTGGGAATGGGCGCCGTGTAGGTCAGCGAGATGTTGCTGCGGTTGTTCTCGGCGCGCGGACGATCCCGCTCGTTGTAGAGATAGGGATAGCCGTAGTTGCCGGACACGGGGCCTTCGCCTTCGGGGTAGAGGTCCCAGCGGCGATAGAAGCGCTCGCCGTAGATCTTGAGGCGATGGGTGTCGGTCACCGGAATGGAAATGTTCAGCGAGGCGCTGTATTCGTTCTTCTGGCGTTCGGGCAGGTCGATGCCCAGGTTCACGTAATCGCTGCTGCCGCGGTCGATGTCGTAGGGCAGGTAGGTATCGGTCAGATACACGCGCCCGGCGAAGAAGAAGGTGGTGCGGCGATTCTTGGGAATGTTGTTCTGGAAGGGCAGCGGGCCACCGATGGACAGGTTGTAGCCGTCGGTGTTGAAGGAGTAGGCGTCGAACGCGCGGTCGGTGCTCCACTCGAAGCGGCCGTGGTAGCCGTCGGTGTCACCTTCCTTGGATGTCACTTTCACCACGGCGGCCTGGGCCTGACCGTATTCGGGGCCGAAACCACCGGAGAGCACGTCGATCTGCTCGATGTTGGCCACGTCCACGTTGACGTAATTCTGCCCGCCCACCAGCGGGTCACGCGAGTCGATGCCGTTGATCACGTACTTCACTTCTTCGGTACGGGACCCGCGCACGTGAATCGCGCCCTCGTCGTCGATCTTGAAACCGGCCGTGCCACGCAGCACGTCGGTCACGTCGGTGGCCGCCTGCCGGCTGATTTCCTCGCCGGTCTTGGTGGTCTTGCCGCTGGCTTCACCCAGGTCGATCTTCTTCTTGTCCGCCACGATGATCACCGTCTCGAGTTCCACGGCGGAACTGGTGAGCTTGATCGTGCCCACGTCGTAGGTCTGGTCGGAGGCGACCGGAACCTGCTCGATGGTGACCGGATGGTAATTCAGGCTGGTGATGGTCACGGTGTAGATGCCTGCATCCACCTGGGGAATCAGGAATTCCCCTTCGAAGTCGGTGTAGGCGCCGTAACTGGTACCCTCGAGCTTGACGATGGCCTCGGCCGGTTCGCCGCTCTTGGTGTCGATCACCTTGCCCTTGATCTTGCCCCGACCGGCCCAGGCTGCGGGACTGAGCAGCAGCAAAGCAAGCAACAGGGTGAAAAAAGGGTTGGAGAACGCACGGAGACGCGTGACGCTCCTCATGGTACCCTCCGCTGAACAGGATGTGAGATGGCCAACGTGAACCTGCATGGGTGGCGAGATCCTGACTTGTTCTCCGGGAGTGCACGCCCCACGACCGTGGATCACCTGGGTGGCGATGCCATGGAAAGCAGGATGGAACGGATGGTGCCCTACGGGGATCGACAAACGAATCGGATACCGACAGGTTCGCAGCAACGGCGCCAACCTAGGATATTGCCCAAGCCAAATCAAGAAAACCGGGTTTGGCAAGGAACGGGGTCCCCGATAGTCACGACTGTCCCGTCCTGATCCGACACTCCACCCGACCTTCAGCAGAAATCGGACCAGAATCTCCAAGTCCGGTTCTGCAGCTTCCAAAAGGAGCAGATGCCTCCGGGGGGGATGTTCTCGGGCAAGAATGGATTAACAGAGTGTAAACCGTGTACGGGATCCCGGGATGAGCAACAGACGGATTTCCGTCGAATTGGCGCTATCAAGTATGCTTTCGAGCTTGAGCCGACAGACACAGCTTTGGAAAATGGAATTCGGCCCGTCGGCAAGGTGTTCGAGGAGGGATCTGAACCAGTGCAACGCCAGGCCGCGATCGGGCTGGCTGATGCCGTGAGGTTTTTCGGACCCGATCAGGTCAGGTCGTTTCCGTGCTTCAGGTCCAGGTCCTGCTGGAGCCGTTCACGTTGCCACTGGAAGAGTGAGCGGATGATCTGGTCACGTTCTTCGGGTGAGATGCCAGCGAACATCAGGTGCGCCTTGCACTTCTCCCCGGGCAGGTTCTGGCTTTCGATCACCCGGGCCACCACAGGATTCAGCACCCTGTCCGCCAGATAAAGCGGGAATCGCAGATGGACTCCCCGAGGCAATTCACGCGCACAGACCAGAGCGGCTCCGCCCCCCGAGAGGTTCAGGATGTGTCCATCATGGTGTCCCGGATGGGCCGGATCGGGATCGCCATCGCGCGTGATCACATGAAAGCGGATCGACATGTCCAGATCCACACGCCAGAACTCGCGGTACTGTCGGACCTGGAATTCACGGGCCTGCGCATGGCTCACGGTGATCTGACGCTGGTCGCTGCTGACGGAAATCACCGACACCGGCGCGATGTACATCGCCTCGGGATGGGGCACGTGCAGCAACAGGCGATCGCCGGGCCGATAGGAATAGCTTGAATCCTTGCGGGTCAGCCGGAAGGTCAGCTGCCCATCGTCCAGCTCCACCAGCACCGAAGGCTGCAGCACATTGGCGCCGCGCGCCAGGCAGATGTTGACGAACAGATTGGGCTGGAAGTCGCGCGTGCTGCGCAGCGGCGGTACTACATATACATCGCTGTAAAGCACCCGGCGGATGTGGGACAGTTGCTCGATCAGTGCGGCGGACGGCTGGGCGATCTCGGGCATGCCGTCGACCCAGCGATTGAAGATCCGCGGATCCTGAAGCAGGGCTTCGGGATTCCCCGGGCTGATCTCGTGGATCGCCCGCACCACCATCTTGCGTTCGGCCATGCTCAGCTCGGTATGGGCCAGCTGATCCATGAAGGTGCTGTTGCGGCGCTGGAGGGCCAGGCGGTCCTTGGCCATCTTGATGAAGGCCGGCGACAGCAGCAGCAGGAGGATCACGGTCACCATCATGATGGCCGATCCTTCCATGGAATCGCGGAAATGCCAGGAAATCTGCTGAAGAAAGGTCAACGCGGCTCCTGCTCTGGCACCATCACTTCCCGGTCCGCCGGGACGGGTTCATTCCCTTCCTACATCGTCATCATGGTCCCGATCCTTGATTCTCCACTGGTACTGGCGGAATTCAATGCGCAGCTCCTGCTCCGAGCCCCAGACCGATGAATTGAAGAGCAGGCGGGCGGGCATCAGGAAACGGCTGACCAGGCTGTATTCCAGCCGGAAGTGGTAATGCACCAGACCGGATTCGAGCCAGATGTCGGCCTGGCCCAGCAGGTTTTCACCGTGGGTCACCAAAGGCGCCAGATCGGCCTGAAACAGCTGGATACCCTCCTGCCAGCCCTGGATGCCCCGGGGAAAGCCGCTGGAATCCCAGTGCTGCTCCACGAACCCGTCAGGCGCGACGGGATAGCGTGCGCACCATCCACCATCTTCGGCGCTCCAGTTGGTGCTGTCGGGCACCGTCTCACAGGGAACGCGGAACATGGCGCTGTTCCAGACATCCAGAAAACCACTGAGGAATGAGGCCAGCTCTTCCAGACGTTCGCGGTAGCGCAGGGTGTCGGTGGGGCCCTGCGACAGTTCCACCTCGAGGTGGAATCCCTGCCCGGTTTCCCAGTTCAGGGTATATCGCTCGTCGATCTGGCCATACCAGGGTCTGAAACTGAATGGTCCGGGAGCCTCCGGCCCATCATCGGGAGCTGCGAACCGCAGCTCGCAGGACCAGGCATCCAGCAGGCACGCGGGCGAGGACGGGGGCAGATGATCGAGCACCGAAGGACAGGGCGCGGCGCACGATGCCCCGGTCAGGATGGTACACAGCACGATCAGTTCCCCGGCGAACCTGAAGAACCTCTGCGCCATCCTGTCCGCGAGCCGGACCCGTGTCACGGCTGACTGGGTTCGATGGTCGTGGTCACATCGATCCGGCTGCCCGAGGTGGCCACGAAGGCCAGAGAATCGGTCGTATGCGACACGGTCAGGCTGGTGCTGAGCGAGGTCTGTACGACATAGTTCTCGGACATCAGATAGAGCATGCTGCCCGATCCGGTGCCCTCGACCGTCGTATTGAGCGAGGTCACCATCTCGTCATCCTGCAGCTCGGCCCAGCGCTTCACGGAGAACCAGGCGCTGTCGCCCTGGATCCTGTCCAGCGTGTACACCGAGATTTCCTTGAGGCTCATGTTCAGCGGCCCCATCGGATGCAGCTGGACTCCACTGACCGTATCGCTCTGCCCCACACTGAACTGGCGCACCGTGTCCAGCAAGGCACCCTGGATGGCCTGATAGGCCGAGACAAGAAAATCCCCCACATCCTGCAGCGAGAGCAGCGTGTCCTGACACTCCCCCTGAAGATCCAGCAGCGAAATCTGCTTGCTGCTGGAATCGAAACGGGCATTGCCGTATACACCGGCCAGATTGAAGTGCATCTCCAGCGAGTCGTCGGTGCCATCGTAATCCATGGTCTCAAGCCTCAGGGGAATCGCCCCCTCGAAGAGAGGCCCGGTGGTCAGCAACTGGCGCGAGCGCGCCGTGGCCGAATGTTTTTCCGAGATCAGGCCTTCCATTCCGGGCATGCGCTCGATCTCGATGCCCGAACTGGACTCGGTGAGCGCATTCACCGTATACAGGCGGTTGGGCAGCAGGGTCTTCTCGAAACGGATCGACGCCAGTTCGGGACCGCCCGAGCAGGCGGCCACCAGCAGGGTCAGCATCAGGAACAGGCGGGGGCGGGTCAGGTGCTTCACGGAAATCCTCAGTGTCATTTGAATGTGAGCAGGTCGCGCAGGTGTTGCCCCAGCTCCTTGAGCTGTCCGTGCAGCGATTCATCGTCTTCGATCTTCTTCTGCACCAGCACCAGCAGACTGGCCAGCACCAGCGCGGCAAGCCCGGCCAGGGCCACCATCAGCGTGCGCTTGGGGCGGATGCGTTTCTCCGGCAGCCGCGGCGGATCCAGCACTTCCAGCACATCGGTGTCACGCACTTCCTGGATCTTGGCCTGCTCGAGCTGCGGCAGCATGAACAGCAGTTTCTGGTTGCCGATTTCCAGCTCGCGCTTCAGCCGCAGGTACTCGAGTGTGGCACGGGGCAGATCCTGGATAGCGATGAAGAGGTCATCGTCGCCCTTGGTATACGCCTTGTCCAGGCGTGTCTGCAGGATCTGGACTTCCTGTTCCAGCTCCTTGACCACCGGATGGCCCGAGCTGTAGTTGTGGCGGGCAAGGCTCAGTTCCAGGCCCTTGAGCTCCAGACGGGATTTCAGTTCTCCATACCCTTTGAGCAGCTCCTCGGCCTGGCGTTCGGGCTCCAGCAGACGTTCCTGCTTCTGGAAGGCCAGCATCAGATTCTCGAGGCTGTCCAGACCCGCGTAGATCTTGTCCACCTCGCCCTGCACGAAACGCCGGTTCTCGGCGGCCTTGCGTGAGGAGTATTGCCGGTTGAGCGCTTCCAGTTCGGCCACCATGTACTCGGCCATCTCCAGGGCCTGCTGGGCGTTCTTGTCCTTCACCAGCAGGGTGATCATGCCCGAGTTGACATCGAATTCCGCGGAGAGATTCTCGGACATCATTTCGTAGACGTCCTCGATCTTGGTGTCCTCGTCCAGTTCGTAATGAGTGCGCAACTCGAACTTGTCCAGCACCTTCTGATACATCACGCGGCTGTTGAGAATGGCCAGGTAATACTCGCCGCTGCCCGACTCTCCGGTGAACGCGCTCAGCATGCCGGCCATGGGGATGTCGCCCAGCAGGCCCGCCAGACCCGAGGCACCGCCCGTGGGTGGCACGATCAGTGCGCGGGCTTCCCAGGTCTTGTCCATCACCAGACTGTAGATCGCGGTCAGGGTGACACTCACCAGGACCATGCCCAGCACGAGTCTCTTGCGGCGGAAAAGCAGCAGCAGAAACTGCAGGAACAGGTTGCCTTCGTTGGCCATTGCGATATCCCGAATTG